>CAYLNS010000109.1:0-9106 GCA_964385115.1 uncultured Methylomarinum sp. | reverse complement strand
GTAGCCAATTAAACTTTACACTCTGATATTTTTCATCTGACATTGTCAGTTTTGGAGAGGGAATCAAATTGCGCTCTGACCAGCAGGGGACCGTGGGAATGCATATCGCCCCACAACATCCCGGTATTTTTTTACAGGTACGGCCCTGGAACAAGGCCACTCATTATTTTACAAACTCGGCACGGCGCTTAATAATTTTTGGGTATAGGAATGTTGCGGGTGGGTCAGGACCTGCTCTACTTCGCCGTGCTCGACTATTTTGCCCTGGTACATCACGGCTACTTCATCAGCGATTTCGGCGACGACGGCCAGATCATGGGTGATGAACAAATAACTTAACTGATGGCGGCCTTGCAGGTTTTTTAACAGTTCTATAATCTGAGCCTGAACTGAGACATCCAGGGCGCTGGTGGGTTCGTCACAGATAATCAGTTTGGGCTGTACCGCCAGCGCCCGGGCGATACAGATGCGTTGCCGCTGGCCGCCGGAAAATTCATGTGGATAACGCAGTGCGGAGGCTTCCGGCAGGTCTACCTGCTGTAATAACTGCTGGACAATGGTTTGCTGCTGTTGTTTTTCAATCCCGGGTCTTAAGGCATTCAGCCCTTCGGCGATAATATTGCCCACCAGCATACGGGGGTTCATGGCGGCAAAGGGGTCCTGAAAAATAATTTGCATTTTGGCGCGTTGCTGGCGCAGAGCTTCACCGCGTAACTGGTGGATTTGTTGGCCGTCAAACCAGACCTGACCGGCGGTGACTGGCGCCAGATTAAGCAGGGCTTTACCCAGTGTGGTTTTACCGCAGCCGGATTCTCCCACCAGCGCCAGCGTTTTGCCCCGTTGCAGTTGAAAGCTGACGCCATCGACGGCTTTGACATGGTCGACCACGCGCTTGAACAGCCCTTTGCGGATTGGGTACCAGACTTTAAAGTCACTGACCTTTAATAATGGCCCGGTTTCGACCAGCTGTTTGTTATGGCAGCTTTGCATGGACGGCAAGGCGGCCAGTAATTTAAGACTGTAGGGATGTTTGGGCTGTTTAAAAAATTCGTCACTGCGGGCGGTTTCGACAATCTTGCCTTTTTCCATGACGGCGACACGGTCGGCAATTTGTGACACCAGCGCCAGATCATGGCTGATAATCCACAAGGCCATGCCGGTTTGTTGCTGGATATTTTTCAGCAATTTAAGAATCTGCGCCTGTATGGTGACATCTAATGCTGTGGTCGGCTCATCCGCAATCAGCAAATCGGGTTTTCCTGCCAGGGCAATGGCTATCATGATGCGTTGCCGCTGGCCGCCAGATAATTGATGGGGAAATTCACGCATTCTGCGGCGAGCTTCGGGGATTTCCACCTGTTCCAGCAGGGCTAATACCTGTTGGTTGATTGCTGCATCCGACAGCTTGAAATGCAGGCGAATGACTTCAGCGATTTGTTCGCCGATGGTCATAACGGGATTCAGTGAGGACATGGGGTCCTGAAAAATCAGCCCGATACGTTTGCCGCGTATTTTACAAAAATCAATTTCGGGAATGGTCAGCAGGTTTTGTCGGCTCAATTCAATCAAACGTGCATTGATTTTGGCGCCACTGGGCAGCAGTCTTAAAACGGATAATGCGGTAATGGATTTACCGGAGCCGGATTCGCCGACCAGGGCAAAAGTTTCTCCCGCCTGAATGGTAAAGCTGATGTCATTGACGACTTTTTCTTCCTTAAAGGCAACACTGAGCCCTTCTACGGTTAATATCGGCTCAGGCATGCTCGGCTCTCCGTGGGTCAAAGGCATTGCGTACGGTGTCGGCAAACAAATTGGCTGCCAGCACCAGGGCAAACATGAAGACGAAGGCAGCGGTTAACGACCACCAGACCACCGGATCGCGGGCCATTTCCAGGCGGGCGCCGTTAATCATGTTCCCCCAGCTATAGGTGGTCGGGTCGACACCGATATTGATATAGGACAATACCGCTTCGGCCAGCACCAGGGAGCTGAAATCCAGTACCACTGAAATCAGCACGATATGCATGACATTGGGCAGAATATGCCGAAACAGAATCATCGGCCGGGTCACGCCCAGCGATTCGGCCGCCAGGACAAATTCCATTTCCCGAAGTTTCAGGGTTTCGGCGCGCAGCATCCGGCAAAGGCCCGTCCAGCTGGTGACGCCTAATATCATGCATAAAAACAGCAGCCGCATATCGGCTCTGACCAGCAGACTGTTGAACTGTTCGGGATGATTGGCCATGTAAACCTGTACCATCAGGATGGAAGCGGCAATCAGCAGAACACCGGGGATGGAGTTTAAGGTGGTATAGATAAATTGAATGACATCATCCACCCAGCCGCGAAAAAAACCGGCCATGATGCCGAATAATATCGCCAGTGGCAGCATAATCATCGTGGTTAACGAGCCGATAACCAGGCCGGTTCGAATGCTTTTCAGGGTCTGGTAAAAGACATCTTCTCCGACTTTGTCGGTTCCCAGCACATGATACCAGGTGGATAAATAAAACAGGCAGTAAAACACGCTGACCAATACCGTAAGCGTTATCATAACCGCCCGCTTTGCACCGGGCGCGAACAGGGCTTGATGATGGTCGCGGGCATAGCTCCATAATAATAGATAAAACAACAGGCATAAACCCAGCCCTTTGGCAAAACCCATGGTGGCTTTTTTAATGATGTCCGCTGTTTTTTGCTGCTCAGGATTTTTTAGATGAGCGCCGCCGTATTTAAGCCGCGGATACCCCCAGTATTCTTTGCCCTGCCCGTCTACAATCATTTCTTTGCTGTAAAGATAGGCAGCAAAAGGCGCTGAATAGGTTTTTTCGACCTTTTCCGTCAGTGGGCGGGTAAAATAATCCAGCAGGCTGATGACTTCCTGGCTTTGTTGGGTCTGCGCCTTGAAATGTATGGAATCAATCAGGCCGATGGTGGTAAAAAACAATAACACCACCAGCGAAACCATGCCGCTTTTACTGTGGGAAATTTTTTTTAGCGGCCTTTGTAAATGGGGCTTGCGCACCATGATAACGGTCAGTAGCAATATCCCGCTCAATAACAGATAAATCAGTGCATCGGTCCATAAAATAATCACGATAATCTTACCCTGGGGTCGACTAATGTATAGGAAATATCAGTGAGTAGCAGCCCTGATATATAAAGCACCGAGCCTAAAAAGACCATGGAGCGGACGATAGCAAAATCCTGGCGGTTAATGGCGTCAATGGTGTAGCTGCCCAGCCCTGGAATGCTGAAAAAGGATTCCATAATCAGGCTGCCCATAAACAATAACGGCAGGACGACCACGACGCCGGTTAAAATCGGAATCATGGCGTTTTTCAGTACATGGCGAAACAGCACTTGTATTTCTGTTAGCCCTTTTGCCCGGGCAGTGCGGACGTAGTCTTTTTCCACTTCTTCCAGAAACAACGTGCGATACCAGCGAGCACCGGCGCCCAAACCGCTGACGACGCTGATTATGACCGGCAGGATGAGGAATTTGATGGCTGAAAGCCCGGTATCATAGCCGGAGATGGGAACCAGTTTAAGCAATTTACCGATAAAGAACTGGCCGCCAATAATGTAAAAAAGCGATGAAATGGACATTAAAATCACACACAGCACGATGGTGCCAAATTCCAGATAGCTGTTGCGGAATAATACCATCATCAATGCCACGCTGATATTGACCAGCAAACCCACGATTAACGACGGCAAGGCCAGCGCCAGAGAGGGCCACATGCGTTGGCTGATGTCACTGCCGATATTGCGGCCACTGTCGGAAATTCCAAAATCAAACAGAAACAGACCAATGGATTTCTGATAAAAAATAGTCTGAGTGGCTTTTTCCAGACCTGTTTTTTCTGCATTCCATAGTAATGGCAGATCGTATCCGTGCTGCTGTTTCCAGTTTTCAATCGCCTGCTCGGTAACATGCTTCTGTCCCAGTTGCATTCTTGCCATATCATCGGGACTGTTGACGACAAAAAACAGTATAAAGGTCAGAATATTAACGCTCAGTAATAACGGCAAGGCATATAGCACCCGCCGGATAATATATTGAATCATGACAAGGTCTCCCGCATGCGCCGGCGATAGGCTCTGACCGCCGGAAATATCAGCAAGGCCAGTATGCCCGCCAGCCCCCCCAAGGGCCAGAAGACCGGCTGGTTCCATTGTCTGCGTTTTATTTCCCGTTGTTGAATATCCAGACGGGTATATTTTAAGCGGTTATTGGCCATCAGATTGGGTTTGATATTATGATACCAGCCATGAAACAGTGAAAAACTCTTGGGGTTGACACCAAACACCCAGGGCGCATCTTTTCTGATAATCTGCTGCATTTGCTGGATAATTTTAAAACGTTCCGGGCCGTCGTCCATATTACGCATTTTTTCAAACAGCCGGTCAAATTGCGGATTCTGGTAATTTACTGCATTTTCGCCGCCGTGTTTAACCTTGCTGTTCGGCCCGTATAATAAAAAGAAAAAGTTTTCAGGGTCCGGGTAGTCGGCATTCCAGCCCCATAGGAACATCTGCCCGCTGCCGTTGCGCATTTTTTGCTGAAAACGGTTGTAATCTGTAGCCCTGATAATCAGTTTAATCCCCAGTTTGGCGAATTGTTTTCTAAACCAGTTCATGCGCGGGCGCTCATCAATGCTGGCTGAGGCGGTATCAAAATACAGAACCAGCGACTGCCCGGTTTCTGGATCAACGCCGTTGGCGTAACCGGCCTGTTTCATTAAATCTCTGGCATAATCAATGGATTTGCGTACCGGCTTGCCATTTTTCCAGTCGTACACATACGAATTAATCCCTTCGGGGCCTTCTAAATAACCATAAATGCCGGGCGGAATAATACCTTGCGCCGGCACCCCGCGGCCATTCATGAATATGGCGATATATTCTTCATAATCAATGGCTATGGAAATCGCCTGACGCAATTTTCTGGCCTGTTCAGTCAATCCGCCTATTTTTTTATCCAGCATATTAAAGCCCAGATAATAAATGGAGGTGGTGACCGTGGTTTGCAGTTGTATGCCTTTTTCTTTCATCATTGGCGTCAGCTCGGTATTGCCATTGCCGGTAAATTGTACGGCCTGGTCAAAACTGTCTGAGGCAATGCCCGAGGCATCATAATAGCCTTGCAGGAACTTGTTCCAGTAAGGAATGGTTTCTTTTTCCAATGTATAGATAACCCGGTCAATAAACGGCAGTTTTTTACCGGCATCCTTTAATAATCCACGTATCTTATCTTTTTCTTCACCTTCAGCCGGATAAAATTCATCATGAAAATTGGGATTTTTATCCATAACCATACGCCGGTTTGGATTGTTTTCCGTCAGCTGATAAGGGCCGGTGCCAACCGGAAACCAGTCCAGTGTGATGTTTTTTTCCCGTAGCCCTGCCTGGCTGTAGAAATAATCTGCCTCCCAGGGCATCGGCGCAAAAAAGGGCATGGCCAGCCAGAAGCGGAACTGGGGGTATTTGCCTTTAATACGTATCCGGTACTGATAGCGACTGAGAGCCTTGACCGAATCCAGCTCATGCTTGACCAGTTCAGTTATCGGCGTGTTTTTTAATGAAGCGGAAAAGTCAGCAAATCCGGCAATATAATGCTTCATAATTTCGGCAATCGGCGATTGAATCTTGGGATGCGCCAGCCGTTTTATCTGATATACATAATCCTCTGCGGTTAATTCACGGGTTTGTTGTTTTGGAAAATCGGCCAGGGTTTCAATATCCTGCAATTGCGCTGCAGTTAACGAGTGATATAAATATTGTCCCTGGGCATCCTGACTGAATGCCGGATGCGGCTGGAATTGAATGCCCGGCTGAATGTTGATGACATAGTCACTGTAAGCAATATCGTCATCGTTAAATGAAGATTTAAGCTCATGACCTGAGGCATCATAATAATGCAGTTCCGGTATCCGGGTAGCGGTTAATGGAATCAGTTGGTACGGTCTTTTCAGGTAATGATATTGAAAAGGTGGCTCATAAATCTGTGCGATGAACGTATATTCATTTGAGCTGTAGGCAACAGCCGGATCCAGATGTTTGGGACGCTCTGAAAATGATGAATATAATACCGAAACCCCTGGCTGTGGTTTTTGATAAGGATTATTAAGTTCGGACAGCTCACAAGCCGTTAAAAAAACCAGAAAAGCTAAAAAAATGGCATTTCGATAATATTTGACTGACAAAATACTGGACATCATTATGAGGGTCATAGATACTGAACGCCTATTTTAACAACAATTACATTGGGAGAGTCTAATGGGTTTTATGCAAGGCAAACGCGTCTTGATTGTTGGTTTGGCCAGTAACCGTTCAATTGCCTGGGGAATCGCACAGGCCATGCATCGTGAAGGGGCTGAACTGGCGTTTACTTACCAGAACGATAAACTGAAAAGCCGGGTCGAAGACATGGCAGCAAAATGTGATTCCAATATCACTATTGAGCTGGATGTGGCCAGCGATGAGCAAATCGTCAATGTTTTTTCCGAACTGGGCAAACACTGGGATGGCCTGGACTGTATTGTTCATTCCGTCGCTTTTGCGCCTCGTGATGCATTGGACGGCGATTATGTGAATGCCACCACCCGGGAAAACTTTTCCATTGCCCATGACATCAGCTCATACAGCTTTACTGCCTTGGCAAAAGCCGGCCGAGACATGATGAAAGGCCGTAATGGTTCGCTGCTGACCTTATCTTATCTGGGCGCACAACGAGCGATTCCTAATTACAATGTGATGGGGGTTGCCAAAGCCAGCCTGGAAGCCAATGTTCGTTATATGGCAGCGGCACTGGGGCCTGAAGGAACCCGGGTCAATGCTGTATCAGCAGGCCCAATCAAGACCCTGGCTTCCGCCGGCATCAATAATTTTAAAACCATGCTCAGTAAAGCTTCTGATACAGCGCCGTTAAGACGTAATGTCAGTATTGAAGAGGTGGGCAATGTGGCGGCTTTCATGTGTTCCGATCTGGCCAGCGGTGTCACCGGTGAAATCACCTATGTGGACTGCGGTTATAATATTGCAGGGTTGGCAGCTGGCTAATCAATAGCCATAAAATCTGATTCCCACGGAGACAGTCACTAGCATTTTGTTGTTTGTAGGTCGGGTTAGCGACAGCGTAACCCGACAATTATAGAAAATGTTGGGTTTCGTTCCTCTACCCAACCTACATTTTGTCTTAACTTAATGCTTATGACGGGCTCCGTGGGAACCCACAATATCGTTAAACCCCTACAATAGATTCAGCTTGATGAACCACTTCGCTGGAAGCCAGTTCCAGACCTTTCCGGTAATATTCACTGGCCTGCTCGTACTCACCTTTATCCGTTAGCAAATCGCCCAGCAATTGATAGGCTGCGACTGTTTCATCGGTTGCCAGACTCTTTTTAAGATATTGCTCGGCTTTTTCCAGTTGTCCGCATTTCATACAAAGCTTACCCAGCATTCTAAGCAATACCGCATCTGTCGGATGAACCGCCAGCCATTTTTCGGCGGTTTGTAATTGTTTTTCCGGGTTTTCGGAATCGATATTGCCATAAATAACCAATAAAGTTTCGTCCCAGTTTTTGGCAATGGCATCCACTAACTGCTGTTCGATTTTTGCACCGGCCCCGGCTTCAACCATAGCCGCAAAATAAATAGCATTTACACCGGGAGACATTTTGATATGCTCCGGCATATCTTCCCAGCATTGCTGTATAGCCTGTTCATCTTTTTGCTCAGCCGCTCTGCGCAATAAATTACAATGGGTTTCTGTTTCCAGTAATTTAACCTCAGCCTCCATCAGCACTTTATTTTTATTCAAAGAAGGAATCAGTTTGCGCAGACCTTCCCAGTCCCCTACCCGTTTATAGGCCTGGTGCATCATTTTTAATACACTGGCATGATTAGGGTCAATGGAATGGAGCTTGGTTAATGTCTGTAAGGCCTGATCAAACTGTTCATCGGATAAATATAATTCCGCCTGGGTCAGCCCGACAGCAATATCGCTTCCTGATGCTTTTTCACTGGCCCGTTTCAGATATTCGTCTCTTTTCTCAATGGCGCCGCGCGATTGCGCCGCTTTGGCGGCGGTTAAATAATGTAACAAGGGAGCACCACTGTTTGCCGCATGTTTAATCAGTTTTTTTTCTGCTTGTTCCCAATTGCCTTCCGCCGAATCTACCAAGCCTGCCACCAGCGCTTCCTGAGAGCGGTCAAAGCGGATTTTTTTATGTTTGTCTTTCAGACGTGATGGCAGCCTCATCAGCCAGCCCAACAACCGAAAAAAAACATAAAACACAAAAAAAGCAATAACCAGACCCACGGCAAAAAAGACCAGCGAGGTTTCCATAGACCAATGGCCAAAACCAATTAACACATAGCCGGGATTATCATATTGACTCAGCCAGCTATGAATCAGAAAAGCGGCGGCAATGGCAACGAAAAGTGATAACAGAAAATTAATTAGATTTTTCATTTTATATTCCTGCTCATTCGGCCAGCGTCGGAGTTTCTTCCACTGCTTGGGTGTTATTTGTGGCAGGTTTGGGTTCAGAGGACATGGCTTTGTCTTCTTCCAGTCTTAAACGGGTAATATCTCTTAACATTTTAAGTGACTGGCTGATATCTGGATAATGGCCTCTGATTGAAACATTCACCAAAGAATCCAGCTCTGTAATCATTTTTTTAGCTTCCTGGTTCTGGGTAAAATTATCCACCAGCCATTTTTTTGCATCGGCTATCGCAGCTTTAAACAAAGCATCATTATGTTCAACCAAGGCGATTTTTATCATCTCCAGTTTTACCGCCAGCTGTTCACGAATAAATTCAGCCTGCTCTGGCGTCAGAATTTCACTGACTGGCTTGTCACTGTGTCTGACAACAATGTAATCATCCAATTCTCCCAATACTGTTGAAAGAACACCATGCTCCTCTGCTGTCGGTGAGGAATGCGTATGAATAGTGTCAGATTTTGTTAATTCTTTCCCCGCATAGGGTAATAAAACGGCCAACTTATTGATTCTGTCTTTGAGCGTTTGGATTTGCGCATACAGGCCAACAATATCAGGAACCTGAACATTATTTAATGCCGCCAGCTCTT
>CAYLNS010000108.1:0-9370 GCA_964385115.1 uncultured Methylomarinum sp. | reverse complement strand
GGTTTGCAGTACGTGAAGGTGGACGCACAGTGGGTGCGGGTGTTGTTGCTTCAATCATTGAATAAATAAAAGAGCTGGTGTATAATCACCAGCTCATTCGGTTTTCTGAATAGGTCAGTGGCTCAATTGGTAGAGCAGCGGTCTCCAAAACCGCAGGTTGGGGGTTCGAGTCCCTCCTGGCCTGCCATTCAGATATTTCTGTAATTCACTCCAAGTAATCTAAATGAACGCACAGGCAGAAGAGGCGGCAGGGTCGTCAGCACTTGATGTTGTTAAGCAGGTTTTGGCAGCAATCTTGGTTGTTGGTGGAATAGTCGCTTTTTATTATTATTCTGAATTATCCTTGCTTTACCGGGTACTTGCATTGGTGGCGGTGATGCTTGTTGCAGCAGGCATGTTTCTGACAACTGCTGTAGGGAAGCGATTGTGGGCTTTTGTGTTGGAAGCAAAGCAAGAGGTCAGAAAAGTTGTGTGGCCTACCCGTGAGGAAACAATAAGGACTACTCTGTTGGTTTTTGGAATGGTGTTTCTTGTGGGGTTAATTTTATGGTTGCTGGATATGTTTTTGTTTTGGGGTGTGAAGTTGTTGACCGGCCAGGGAGGTTAGGGTAATGGCATTGCGATGGTATGTGGTTCATGCCTATTCAAATTTCGAAAACAAAGTTAAGCAGGCTCTTGAGGAAAGAATAGAGCGTGAAGGACTGCAACAGTATTTTGGAAAAATTTTGGTTCCTACAGAAGAAGTTGTAGAAATTAAAATGGGTCAGCAGAGAAAGAGCGAAAGAAAGTTTTTTCCTGGCTATGTGTTGGTCCAAATGGAATTGACAGATGAAACCTGGCATTTGGTAAGAAATGTACCTAGAGTTCTTGGGTTTATAGGTGGAACATCTGACAGACCTGCTCCTATATCAGATAAAGAAGCAAGTGCTATTTTGAATAGAGTGGAGGAAGGGGTTAATAAGCCTCGGCCTAAGGTTCTATTTGAAGTGGGTGAGGTTGTCAGAATAATTGATGGGCCATTTAAAGATTTTAACGGAAGTATTGAAGAGGTCAATTACGAAAAAAATATGCTGAAGGTCTCAGTATTGATTTTTGGGCGCTCCACTTCTGTGGAACTTGATTTTGAGCAGGTTGAAAAGCTTTAATAATTAAATAGTATTCGTATATCTCCGTTCTTTTTAAGTGCGGAGATTTTTGTGTTTTGGGGAGCTGAAAGGCGCTTGACCCATTTGGAGTGAATATGGCTAAAAAAATAGACGCATATATTAAGTTGCAAGTAAAAGCCGGTGAGGCAAATCCTAGTCCTCCCGTTGGTCCGGCTTTGGGTCAGCATGGTTTGAATATCATGGAGTTTTGCAAAGCATTTAATGCGAAAACTCAGGATGTTGAAAAAGGTTTACCTATTCCTGTGGTAATTACCGTATATAGTGACAAGAGTTTTACTTTTATCACTAAAACACCTCCTGCATCCGTGTTGTTGTTGAAAGCGGTTGGGGTGGCGAAAGGAAGTAGTACGCCAAATACGGTTAAAATAGGAACCGTAACCCGTGCGCAATTGGAAGAAATTGCTAATGTTAAGATGCAGGATTTAAATGCGGCGGATATGGATGCGGCGGTTAGAATTATTGCAGGTAGTGCCCGTAGCATGGGGCTTGATGTGGAGGGCGTGTAAATGGCCAAGTTATCTAAGAAAGCCAAGTTAATCAAGGAAAAAGTTGACACTAACAAGCAGTATCCGATCGCTGAGGCGGTTTCATTATTAAAGGAATTTGCTACGGATAAATTTGATGAATCGGTAGATGTTAGTGTTAATTTGGGTGTTGATCCAAGAAAATCTGATCAGAATGTCAGAGGTGCATCGGTTTTACCAAATGGTACTGGGAAGACTGTTAGAGTAGCTGTATTTACTCAAGGTCCAAATGCTGATGCGGCAAAAGAAGCTGGAGCTGATATTGTCGGAATGGAAGATTTGGCTGAGCAGGTTAAAAAAGGCGAAATGGATTTTGATGTTGTTATTGCATCACCGGATGCAATGCGTGTTGTGGGTCAGTTAGGCCAAATCTTGGGACCAAGAGGCTTGATGCCAAATCCAAAGGTTGGAACGGTAACGCCCGATGTGGCAACGGCAGTTAAAAATGCAAAAGCTGGACAGGTAAGATATAGAACAGATAAAGCCGGTATCATTCATTGTTCGGTTGGAAAAGTATCTTTTGATGAGAAGGCATTAAAAGAAAATCTGGAATTTCTGATTGCTGATTTGAAAAAAGCCAAACCGACGGCAGCAAAAGGGGTTTATTTAAAGAAAATCTCTCTGTCTTCTACAATGGGACCTGGGCTTTGCATAGATCAATCAAGCATTGAGGCTTAGTAATTCTGGCAGCATAAATGCTGCCAGGGTGTTTGACGATAGGTTGCTGGTTTAGTGGCAACTGTCAAAGACCGTAGGGGTTGAAAGACTTAATAATCCTACGCAGACGGAAGCTTTGACCGGTTTATAACTGGTAAAGGTCCGTATAGGGGTATCCTAGGATACAATTTAAAAAGTTCCGGGAATAAAGTCCTGGGAAAAGACCGGAGGTAAACTGTGGCATTAAAATTAGATGACAAAAAAAGCGTCGTCGAAGAAGTTGCTGCAATCGCCGCCAAAGCTCATTCTGCTGTTGCGGCAGAATATCGCGGATTGACCGTAACCGAGTTAACTGAGTTACGTAAAAAAGCGAGAGAGACTGGCGTTTATCTGCGTGTGGTGAAAAATACATTAGCAAAACGTGCAGTAGAAGGTACTGAATTTGAATGTATGAAAGATGGACTGGTAGGTCCACTTATTCTTGCATTTTCAATTGAAGATCCTGGCTGTGCTGCCCGCTTAGTTGATGAGTTTTCCAAAGATCATGACAAATTGATTCCCAAACTGGTTGCTATTGGCGGTCAGATGTATGATGCATCTGAATTGAAACGTCTTGCTGCATTGCCAACTTATGATCAGGCTATCAGTATGCTGATGTCTGTAATGAAGGCTCCAGTTGAGAAATTTGTACGTACTTTGGCAGAACCTCACGCAAAATTAGTGCGTACAGTGGCTGCGATTAAAGATCAGAAAGAAGCTGCATAAGTTTCTTTGAACCAGTTATTAACCAGAAATCATTAGAGGAAAAACAAATGGCACTTTCACAAGACGAAATCTTGGAAGCGATCTCAAACATGAGTGTAATGGAGGTCGTTGATTTGATCTCTGCAATGGAAGAAAAATTTGGCGTATCTGCTGCTGCAGCTGTTGCTGTTGCAGCTCCTGCAGCTGGCGGTGATGCCGGTGGCGCTGCTGAAAAAACAGAATTCGATGTTGTTATGACATCTTTCGGTTCGAACAAAGTAGCGGCAATTAAAGCAGTTCGTGCAATTACAGGATTAGGCTTGAAAGAAGCGAAAGAAGCTGTAGAAAGTGCACCGACTGTTGTAAAAGAAGGTGTAAGTAAAGACGAAGCAGAAGAAGTGAAAAAAGCACTGGAAGAAGCTGGTGCACAAGTTGAAATTAAATAATATTTGATTCGACTCGGGCTTAAAAGCCCATCTCACGAGGGCTGGTGGCATATTTTGCCGCCGGCCTTTTGCTGTTTACATGAGGTAGACAGTAGTAAATAATCTTTGACGAAAAGGTATGATAGCAATATGGCCTATTCTTTTACCGAAAAAAAGCGTATCCGTAATAATTTTGGGAAAAGTACAGAAGTACTTGAGGTTCCCTATCTTTTAGCCACTCAAATCAACTCATATGCAAATTTTTTGCAGGCAGGTGTAGCACCTGATAAAAGAGAAAACAAAGGATTGCATGCTGCATTTTTAGGTGTTTTCCCGATAGTGAGTCATTCGGGTTATGCAGTTTTGGAGTATGTTAAATACAGGCTGGGAGAACCTACTTTTGATGTAAAAGAATGTCAACAACGAGGTGCAACCTATGCTGCGCCACTTAGAGTGTTAGTGCGCTTGGTTATCTATGATAAAGATGCGCCTGCCAGTGCCAAAGTTGTCAAAGATATAAGAGAACAAGAAGTTTACATGGGCGAATTGCCCCTTATGACAGATAACGGAACATTCGTCATTAATGGTACTGAAAGGGTAATCGTTTCCCAGTTGCATAGGTCGCCGGGTGTATTTTTTGATCATGATAAAGGCAAGACACATTCCTCTGGGAAGTTGTTGTTTAATGCACGTGTAATTCCCTCTCGTGGTTCATGGCTGGATTTTGAATTTGATCATAAAGATGCTGTTTATGTAAGGATTGATAGACGCAGAAAAATCCCTGCGACGGTTTTGCTGCGTGCTTTGGGTTACGATAACGAAGAAATGATCAAAATTTTCTTCGAAACCAACAAATTCAAACTTTCAGAAGATAAAATCATTTTTGAATTGGTTGCAGAGCGTCTCCGTGGAGAGATGGCCCAATTCGATATCAAACATGATGGCAAGGTTATTGTTGAGGAAGGGCGACGGATTACCGCTAAACATATTCGTCAGCTTGACAAGGCGAATGTTAAAGAAATTGAAGTACCTAAAGAATATTTATATGGCAAAATCCTTGCGCATAATATTGTTGATGAAGAAACCGGCGAGTTGATAGCCAATGTCAATGATGAATTGACAGAAGAACTCGTCGATAAACTTATTGAGGCGGGTATTAGCGAAATTGAAACATTGTATGTGAATGATTTGGACCGAGGTCCATATATTTCCAATGCAATGACTTTGGATTCCACCACAAACCGGCTTGAAGCCTTGGTGGAAATCTACCGTATGATGCGTCCGGGCGAGCCTCCTACCAAAGAATCGGCAGAAAACTTATTTGAAAATCTTTTCTTTACAGAAGATCGATATGATTTGTCTGCGGTAGGCAGAATGAAATTTAATCGTCGTTTGGGGCGGGAAGAAATTGAAGGACCGGGAACATTAAGTAAAGAAGATATTATTGATGTTCTGAAAGAGTTGATAAATATTCGTAACGGTAACGGAACGGTCGATGATATTGATCATTTGGGTAACCGACGGGTTCGTTCGGTTGGGGAAATGATTGAAAATCAGTTCAGAGTAGGACTTGTCAGGGTGGAAAGAGCGGTTCGTGAGCGCTTAACCCTGGCTGATTCTGAAGGCTATATGCCGCAGGAAATTATCAATGCTAAACCTGTATCTGCCTCGGTCAAAGAATTTTTTGGCTCGAGCCAGTTATCGCAATTTATGGATCAGAATAATCCATTGTCACAGGTTACTCATAAACGTCGTGTTTCCGCCTTAGGGCCGGGTGGTTTGGCTCGTGAGCGGGCAGGATTTGAGGTGCGTGATGTTCATACCACTCACTATGGTCGTGTGTGTCCTATTGAAACACCTGAGGGACCTAATATCGGCTTGATTAATTCGCTGTCGGTCTATGCGCGGACGAATGAATATGGTTTTCTGGAAACACCTTACAGAAGAGTTGAAAATGGCAAGGTAACGGGGCAAATTGATTACTTATCAGCGATTGAGGATGGTGAGTATGTCATTGCACAGGCTAGTGTTGAGATTGATGAAAATGGCAAGCTGGTAGAAGGATTGGTTTCTTGTCGTTATAAAGATGAGTTTACGCTGGCTTCTTCTGAAGATGTACAGTATATGGATGTGTCATCTAAACAGATTGTCTCGGTTGCGGCATCAATTATTCCATTCCTGGAGCATGATGATGCAAACCGCGCGCTGATGGGTTCAAACATGCAACGCCAGGCCGTACCAACTTTGCGTGCTGAAAAGCCGCTTGTAGGAACGGGTATGGAACGGGTGGTTGCGAAGGACTCAGGTGTAACTGTAGTTGCCTCTCGTGGTGGAATCATTGAAACAGTAGATGCGGCGCGCATAGTGGTTCGTGTCAATGACGATGAAACTGTCGAGGGTGTTCCTGGGGTTGATATTTACAACTTAACAAAATACACCCGCTCAAATCAGAACACCTGTATTAATCAGAAACCATTAGTTAGACCGGGAGATACAGTTAATAAAGGTGATATTCTGGCTGACGGTCCATCCACAGATATTGGAGAGCTGGCTTTGGGGCAAAATATGCGTATCGCATTTATGCCTTGGAATGGATACAACTTTGAGGATTCCATATTGGTTTCCGAGCGGGTTGTTAAGGAAGACAGGTTTACAACGATTCATATTGAAGAAAAAACCTGTGTGGCCCGCGAAACAAAACACAGTCCGGAAGAAATCACCGCTGATATTCCTAATGTAAGCGAGGAGGCTTTGTCCAAGCTGGATGAGTCTGGAATTGTATATGTGGGCGCCGAAGTTAAGGGCGGTGATATTCTGGTTGGAAAGGTTACGCCGAAAGGTGAAACTCAGCTGACACCAGAAGAAAAATTACTGCGTGCAATTTTTGGAGAAAAGGCGGCTGACGTTAAGGATACTTCCTTGCGTGTTCCTAATGGAGTGCGTGGAACGGTTATTGATGTTCAGGTTTTTACCCGTGATGGAGTGAAAAAAGACAAGCGTGCGCTTGAAATTGAAGAGGAAGAAATTAAACGCTACAGAAAAGACATTGATGATCAGTTAAAAATTGTCGAGCAGGATATTTATAATCGTGTAGCGGATTTATTGATAGGGAAGACAGCTGAAAAGGGTCCTGAGGGGCTGAAAAAAGGCGATGAAATTTCCAAGTATTATCTGAATCAGTTGAAGCATTCTGATTGGTTGAAAATCAAGACTCAGGATGAGGAAGTTAATTTACAACTGGAAAAAGTAGCTGAACAGATAGAGCAGCAGCGCAAAGAATTTGATGAAAAATTTGAGAAAAAGCGCAACAAAATCACAATGGGCGATGACTTGGCTCCAGGTGTTTTGAAAATGGTCAAAGTTTATCTGGCTGTGAAGAAACGTATTCAGCCAGGCGATAAGATGGCGGGCCGTCATGGAAACAAAGGGGTTATTTCACAGATTGTCCCAATCGAGGATATGCCTTATACGGAAGATGGTGAGCCAGTTGATATTTTATTAAATCCATTAGGTGTGCCATCGCGGATGAATGTGGGGCAGGTTCTGGAAACGCATTTGGGATGGGCTGCTAAAGGTCTGGGAATTAAAATCGGCAAAATGCTGGAAGCAAAAGCCCAGGTAGCTAAAATCCGTGAATTTCTAGATCAAATTTATAATAGCAGTGGTAAAAAGGAAGAACTGGATACCTTCACGGATGAAGAGATTTTGGAGTTGGCGCGTAATCTTGTTGGTGGAGTGCCTATGGCGACTCCGGTATTTGATGGAGCCAAGGAAGAAGAAATTAGAGCGATGTTAAGGCTGGCAGATTTGCCGGAAAGTGGACAAACCACGCTGTATGATGGATTAACCGGAGAAGCTTTTGAACGAAAAGTGACGGTCGGTTATATGTATATGCTGAAACTGAACCATTTGGTGGATGATAAGATGCATGCAAGGTCAACCGGGCCATATAGTCTGGTAACACAGCAGCCATTAGGTGGTAAGGCGCAGTTTGGAGGTCAGCGATTTGGAGAGATGGAAGTCTGGGCGCTTGAAGCTTATGGTGCGGCCTATACATTGCAGGAAATGTTAACCGTCAAGTCTGACGATGTTACAGGCAGAACCAGAATGTACAAGAATATTGTGGATGGTAATCTGACAATGGAAGCCGGTATGCCGGAATCATTTAACGTATTGATTAAGGAAATACGTTCATTGGGTGTCAATATAGAATTGGAACAGGATTGATCTGTTGTTGATTCAGTTGAGGATTCCGGATATTAACAGCTTGCAATTAGAGAGGATAAGCTCTTGAAAGATTTAATGAATTTCTTAAAACGTCAAGGTCGTAATGATGACTTTGATATGATTCGAATTGGTTTGGCTTCACCTGACATGATACGGTCATGGTCATACGGTGAGGTAAAAAAACCTGAAACAATTAATTATCGTACATTCAAACCGGAACGTGATGGTTTATTTTGTGCCAAGATTTTTGGTCCCGTCAGTGACTATGAGTGCCTGTGCGGGAAATATAAAAGATTAAAATACCGGGGCGTGATTTGTGAGAAGTGTGGTGTTGAAGTTACGCTTTCTAAAGTACGACGTGAGCGGATGGGGCATATTGATTTAGCCAGCCCGGTGGCTCATATCTGGTTTTTGAAATCCTTGCCTTCAAGAATTGCATTGTTGCTTGATATGACCCTGCGGAGTATCGAGCGGGTTTTATATTTCGAATCATTTGTCGTATTAGATCCGGGTATGACGCCTCTGGAAAGAGGTCAGTTATTAACGGATGATGAGTATCTTGAGGCCTTGGAAGAACATGGTGATGACTTTGATGCCAAAATGGGTGCGGAAGCAGTTTATGATCTTCTGAAGTCAATTGATTTGAAAGAGGAAGTCAGGACGTTGCGTGAAGAAATCAATGCAACCAACTCTGAAACCAAAATCAAGAAATTTACCAAACGCTTGAAAGTGATTGAATCATTATTGCATTCAAATAATCGTCCGGAATGGATGATTATGAAGGTGCTACCGGTTCTTCCGCCTGAACTGCGTCCATTGGTTCCACTTGATGGTGGGCGTTTCGCAACATCAGATTTAAACGATTTGTACAGACGAGTCATAAACCGTAATAATCGTTTAAATAGATTGCTGGATTTAAATGCACCAGACATCATTGTCCGTAACGAAAAAAGAATGCTTCAGGAGTCTGTTGATGCATTATTGGATAATGGTCGCCGAGGGCGTGCTATAACAGGAACCAATCGTCGGCCATTAAAATCATTGGCGGACATGATTAAAGGCAAGCAAGGTCGTTTCAGACAGAACTTGCTGGGTAAGCGTGTAGATTATTCCGGACGTTCAGTGATTGTTGTGGGGCCTACTTTAAGGCTGCATCAATGCGGGTTGCCTAAAAAAATGGCCTTAGAGCTGTTTAAACCTTTTATTTATAGCAAACTCCAATTACGTGGATTGGCAACAACCATCAAAGCGGCAAAGAAGATGGTTGAACGCGAAGGTGCTGAGGTTTGGGATATTCTCGAAGAAGTGGTTCGTGAACATCCGATTTTGTTAAACCGTGCGCCAACACTACATAGACTGGGGATTCAGGCGTTCGAGCCGACCTTAATTGAAGGCAAGGCAATTCAATTGCACCCATTGGTATGTAGTGCGTTCAATGCTGATTTCGATGGCGACCAGATGGCGGTTCATATCCCACTATCCATCGAAGCGCAATTGGAAGCGCGTACATTGATGATGGCTACGAACAATATTTTGTCACCCGCTAATGGTGAGCCGGTGATTAATCCTTCGCAGGACGTGGTGTTGGGCTTGTATTACATTAGTCGTGAAAAGATTAATGCCAAAG
>CAYLNS010000107.1:0-9473 GCA_964385115.1 uncultured Methylomarinum sp. | reverse complement strand
TCAACGTCACCTCAACAATCGTAGCATCAATCAACACCTGTAACGGCATTACATCCAGCTTTTTAATCACCCGCTGAACCACGGCATAATCCTGGGCTGTCGCCACCACAACCAGTGAGTTATTAGGCTCATCGGCAATGATTTTAATATCCCCGACATCCGCCAGGGTTCTTTTTGCAGTATTCCTCAGGATAGTGCGGGTTTGGCCGGTTTTTTTATTGGTCACCTTCACGGCTTTTCTGCCTGCCGCAATCGACGCCGCTTTGGATTTTTTGCTCTGACTGAAAATCTCATTCATGGTTTCGGCCAGTTTAACCGCATCCACATGCTGCACCCGATAAACATTCACTCCACCACCGGCTGTGGTATTGGCCCTGTCCAACCGATAAATCCAGGCTTCTATCTGTTTTAACTGACTGGCCTGACGGGTAATCGCCAACAGTGAATTTAAACGCTCAATCGGAATAAACTTGATAAGCTTTTTGCCTGCATCCCCTTCCGACTGATTAAAAACCTGTTCCAGCTCAGTAATAATTTTCTCAGCTTCCACATTTTTTAATGGAAACAAGCCAAATGAACGCCCCTTCATCATATCCACATCAAAGGTGCTGACCATTTCCGTGATACGCCGAAGCTCACTGGCGGTTCCCGCCGCCAGAATCAGGTTTCTGTTGTTATCCACATGCAGCACGGTTTTGCTCTGCAACAGTGGTTTAATCACATCCACCAGTTCCTGTGCCGCAACATATTTAACCGGAATAATATGGACCTGATAACCGCTGGGCAACTTTCCTTTGAATCGCGAAAAAGCGGTCAATGCGCCACTGCCCAAGGCTTCCGACCTGGGTCTAATTTGATACACACCATCCTGATAAGTTAATGCGGCATTATTGATTTGCAAAATCATTTCCAGGGTTGGTAACAATTCCTCTCGCGTTAACGGCTTGGAGGTTTGCAAAGTCACCTTGCCAGCTACCTTGGGGCTTAATACATAATTTTCATGCAGAATATCGCTTAAGATAACCTTGGCCACTTCCCCCAGGTCGGCATCATCAAAATTAAGATTAAATTCTCCATTTGCTTTTCCCGCCCTTTTTAGTGTTGGCTTCGGCGTCACAAAAAAACGGTTATTACCCGGATAAAGTCTTGGTTTTATCTGTGCGTTCTGTCCTTCATCAATTGCTTGATTACTCAACTCCTGAAATTCCACAGTGGATGCATCATCAGGAAGATTGCTTTTATCCACCGATTGCAACGGAATTTTTTTATGCAATTCAGGCCCCAGTAATTCACAGCCTGAAACTAACAGAGAGGCAACAATACTTAAACAAACGACTTTATATTGATTCATGATGGTTTAGCAATTTTTGATCTTGGTGGTAAACGGCGTTTAACCGGTGAGCGCCCGGGCCGGGGCAGAATTCCTTTTTTGGGTTTTGGCTTTCTCAGCATGACGGTTTTCTTCTGCCCCCCTCGAAGTAAAACAATGCGGTCAGACTCAATCTGATTAATCACCCAGCCGGCAATACTGTCCCCTTTTTTCTTTTTAAAATATTTTTTGCCTTGTGCGGATTTGTCATCAATCAGGGCAAAATACTCACCTTCCAGCGAATAAACTCCCATCAATGCCAATTGCTCAATATCGGATGATGTTTCCGGCGGTAATTCTTCTTCAACTGATTCAATCGGCTTTCTGCCCTGTATAAAAAGTGGTTTTTCCACCATGGCAATATATTTGTCTAATGACTGCCCGGATAAATCCATAACCGGCAAGCTATCTTCATTTTCTGCATCAGTAATACGGCTAACCGGCTCAGCCACAGTCTCATCACGGTGTAACCAAAACCATTCCACGGCAAACAGCAATAACAGCAGAGCGTTCAAAATCAGCAAAAAGTGGATTAATAATTTTTTCATAGAGCTTGCGCCCTCATAAAAGTCACCACCTGAAAATTGATATTCAATTCATTCGTTGGCTCCAGCCTGCGGGTTTTGCGGTTTCGTCGTCCTCTGACGGGGCGAATATCCAGCTGCTCCACCCGCATCAACGGCACTGACGTTTCAATCTCATGCAGAACATGCCTCAGCACCTCGATGCTGCCTTTCATCCGGACTTTAACCGCAATTTTCTGTAAACCATCCAGTTCAGTAACGGGCAATACCTGGGTACTGTTTAATTGACCGCCTGCATCAGCGATAGCATTTTTGACAAATTGCTGCAAATCGGCGGAAGCGAGCGCAACCGTGTCCCGCGAACTTAAAAAACCGAGCGCCTGCTGTTGCCGCTTCAGTTTTTCAAGATTTTCCGCCACACTCTGTTTACGCGCCACAATCTGCCGGGCGCGTTGCAATCTGAAACGCAATTCTTCTGCCTGCTCCCGATAATCATTAGCAGCCGAAATCAACGGCGCCACAACCACAGCCGCCAGCAATAAAACGATCCCCAGCAGCAACCCCAAAGCCAGCCAACGATGCAGGTTTTCCTCACGGCTCATGCGTTTTCTCCGGGCTGTTTACATCCGCACTGATTTGAAAACGCTCCAGTCCGGTTCGTTTATCCTGCGTCAAGGGTGATACAAAACGGACATTACTTAATGCTGGAGCATTTTCCAGAATACCGATTAAGCTGGATGCGGAAGCAGACTGCCCCTGAATCTGGATTCTGTTTTGACTGAATTTAAAATGCGTCAGCCAGGTGTTTTCGGGCAGTAATTGACTTAATGAATTCAGCAACTCATTCAGAAAAGGCGCTTCCTTTTTTAATTGAATCAAATGTTCGGTTTCCTCAATAATCTGATCCATTTGCTGCTGCTGCGCCAACACCTGCTGTGATTGATTTTTCAGCCGGTCCAGTTGTTGGCGTAACTGTTCGACCGATTGCTTCTGATAATAGACGGGATAAACCAGCACCAGCCCCAGCAAAATCAGCAATGTTCCCAGCAAGCCCCACAACAACCACTGATAAACACGGCCGCGGGCGGGTCTTTTTTCTTCTGGCAATAAATTATAAGGTGTATAGCTGTCATCAGGTGCTTCCTTGAAATATACCCTGTCGAGCGGAATACCCGCATTACTGAGACTGTCATATAAACTATCTAATGTTGCCCGGGGGGTTATTACCAGCAGCACATTGAGTTGCTGGCCGTTGTTATCATTCAGGGCTTTGACGGCGTAATAGACCTGATCAGCGGTAAACGGCGTGTATTTATCCAGCTCATAGCGCATCACCTGTTCCAGATTGTCTTTAACCGCCAGCGGTAATTGCAGATTTTTTTTAATCGCCTGCCGCCCTTCCAGCCTGAGCAGAAAACGGGCCTGTTCCAGCTCGGGATGCTCATCAAGAAAATGCTCAAATTGTCCGGCCAATGACTCATCCATGTTCAGCCTGGCCAGCAAAGTTTCCTGACCATCCTGCCGGCGATACAGCGCTAACTGATTATCATTCGCCACCATCAGCACTTCAGGTGTTTTCTGTTTCAGCCACCGTCTGATTTTTTCAGGTAACCAGGCAGACAGCCCTCTGCCCCACCAGTGTAAAAAATCAGCCGGCTTGAAATCTATTTCTTTATTCAGATTCATTAATCAACATATTATCCATTTCATCACTAAACAGTGACTGTTCCTCATACACTGGCTGCCAATCCAGCATTTGAAATAACTGCTCTGTGTCATTTGCCGTATTTCTTTTCATCACCACCCGAACACCCCCTTCTATTCCCGGCGCTAACTGCACTTGCGAAATCACCGAATAAACCTCATCGGTATCAGCCGATTGCGTCGTACTTTGTATTATTCCCGGCAACGGCGGTGTCGGCAGACCCAGAACCATATTTTGCTTGCGCTGCTGCAGATAATCATCTATCTGTGCTTCCGTTAAATCCGTCAGCGCCAATAACACTGCTTTATCCGCCCGCTGTAAATCCACTCCTTTCTGTCCGGAATACAAGGTAATCAACGGCCATATTTTTTGATAAATCTCAGCCGTCATGCCCAGCACATTCTGCAATTCCTCAATCTGCTGAAAATCCCGGTTGGCAGGCGTGTAATTCAGCCCGGCCTGAAGATATTCCTCTTTTTCAGCACCATTGACATGCACTAAATCGTCACTGTCGCGCCAGTCAAGAATAGCACTGACCAGCGCCTGCTGCCGGTCAATTTCATCCACCACGCTGCCGAACAGCTTTTGCAACAGCGCTTCATCCGCCCGGTTGATATCCACTTTGCCACGTTCAGACAACAGCTTAATTCTTACAGGATACCCATCAATTGTGACAGCATAAATACTGCCATTAGCCTGCCAGCGTTTGCTTTTATCCTGAACAGAAAGCATTTTCTGTGCCAATGAAACGCCCGACTCGGCATACGCCTGAATCACCGCGGTATCCCTGATTGATGCGACCACAGCAGTTTCACGGCGCATACTCAGGGCAAAACTGCCCGCCATAACCGTCAACAGACTGATAACCCAGATAACAATCACCAGGGCCAGCCCGGATTGTTTCCGCAGACCCGTCATAAGCCCAAATCCACAGCTTGAGCCGAATCAGCACCCGCCAGCTTTAACGGAAATATCATCGCCGGCCAGTCGCTGTTATCCTGCAATTCAATCGTGATTTTAATCAGTACAGGCAGACTGTCTTTATCCTGCCAGTTTTCCAGCCAGTTTTTTTCCTCACCATCAAAATAACCCACCCGGAAACTGCTTACATTTTCAATCAGGGTTTCCTCTTGCTCTTGCATCTCCCCGTCATCTTCTGTCTGATAAAAAGGCCGAAGCATGACCATGATTGTGCCTGCACCATTACCTTCCGCTTTGAAAACGACCCTGAACAGCTGCAAACCTTTACGCCCGGCGCTGGCCGGAAAAACCGACACAAACTGCAAAGACTCCCGTTCACCCTGCATGGCAAAGCGCCGGGGTTCATCAGGGCGTTCTATCCACAATGGCCGGGTAGCCAATAAATGCCGTTTAAAAAACTGATAAACCACGGCCTTTTCATTGCTTAAAGCAATTTTCTGCTCCCCGCGACTCCAGCTTTCAGCGCTGGTTCTTAAGCTGGCAAACAACAACACCATCATCAGACTCATCAGACTCATGGCCAGCAACACTTCCAACAAGGTAAAACCAACCAGTCGGCGCCTCATAAACTTATACCCCGGCGGCCAACAGTTTCAGATTCAGCAATTCAACCTCACGGTTATTATCACCACTGCCATCATCCCACTCCACCCGCACTCTGACTTCCAACAACCGAAAAGCCTGATCATGTTCTTCAGGCTCAGTGATGACCACCTGCCAGTGATATTTATCCAGTTCGGTTCCCCGGTTTTCAGAGACCTCAAGTTCGGATTCAACCCCTACCTTAGCCATCAACGACTCGGCAATCTGTGTGGCCAGCGTGTACTCTTCGGCAACCACCGCATTATGAAGGCCTGATGAAAAAATCCGCAGTCCCACACCCAGCACAATCGCCATAATGCTGAATGCCACCAATACCTCCAGCAGAGAAAATCCTTTATTGCGCTTCATGACTGATATCCACTTTGCCTGTCAGCCAGTTCACATCCAGCTGTTCCAGCAGATTTCCCCATTCCAGCTTGATTCTGCCGCCACTGGAAGAACCATCCGGATAAAAACGCAGACTGCCGGTTTTATCTTTCAACTCATTCTCGGCAATCTCCAGCGTCACATCAATTTTGCTGGAAAAGTGATAGGTTTTATCACGACTGCTGATGTGATAGCTGTTTTCATCCAGGTTTATATCGACACTGACCGGCTTGCGTAAAACCAGCGCCTGTCCGCGTGCATAGCGTAGTGCCGAGCTTAAATCCCGCGCCACGGACTTAAGCCGGGAAGCATGGTTGCCGGCAGAAATATTAACCGCGATAACCCCCAGGCCCAGTATCATAATCATCACCACAATACTCAACTCAATCAGGGTAAAACCGCCGGAACGTCGCCAAGCCTGATTCATTCCCAGCTGTTTATATCCTGATTTTCACCTTCGCCGCCTTCCTTGCCATCTGCGCCCAGCGTATACAAATCAAACTGACCGTGTTGACCGGGTGAAGCATAGTGATAATCCTGCATCCACGGATCCTGTGGCACTTTGGCCTTACGCAAATACGGCCCGTTCCAGCGCTTGCTGCCGGCCGGTTTTTCAACCAGTGCCGCCAGCCCCTGTTCGGTGGTTGGATAACGGCCATTATCCAGTTTATACATATCTAATGCGGCCGATAAATCTTCAATCTGGACTCTTGCCGCCTTGGTTTTTGAGGTACCCATATGTTTCATTACCTGTGGCCCGACAATCCCGGCCAACAAAGCAATAATCGCCAGAACCACCAATAGTTCCAGCAAGGTAAATCCTGATTGTTTAGGATAACGAACAGTCTGCATACAATTTAATCTCCTAAAATGCCAAATCATTAACACTTAAAATAGCCAAAAGAATCGAAACAATAATACCGGCAATCATCAACCCCAGGGTGATAATCAGTGCCGGCTCCAGCAACGCCAGCATTCGCTGAATAGACGTTCTCAGTTGCTTGTCGTAAATATCAGCCACTTTCAGCAACATCTCTTCCAGACGCCCGGTCTCCTCACCCATGCGCGTCATCTGAATGGCCAGTTTGGGGAAATATTTACTCTCAGACAAGGCCTCCGCCAGAGTACTGCCCTGTTTAAGCTGAAATTCCGCCGACTCCAACGCCTCGGCAATCACCTTGTTAACCACTGTTTCCCGTACAATGGTAATAGCTTTTATAATTGCCACACCGTTACCCAGCAGTGTTCCCAGGGTACGGCTAAGATTGGCCACCTCCAGATGCAGCATGATTTCACCGAACAATGGCATATTCAAAAACCGCTCATCCCAGACCCTGCGCTTGACCGGATCCGCCAATTGCGACTTGAACCAGCCCACCGCAACCGTAACAATCAGCAACAACAGCCACCACCAGTGTTTTAAAAAATCAGCCATGCCCATGACAATCTGAGTGGAAACGGGCAACTGCTGCCCGGCGCTGTCAAACATCTCCTTGAACTGCGGCACCACAAAAGTCAGCATGACCAATAACGAAGCCACCGACATCACCAGCAAAATAGCCGGATAAATCAATGCGGTGGTCACAGTTTCCTTTAATTCCTGAGAGCGCTCAAGATATTGTGCCAGCCGGGTCAATACCTCTCCGAGATTACCGCCCATTTCACCGGCACGAATCATATTCAGATAAAATTTTGAAAAAACATCCACCTGACTTTCCAGCGCATCTGCCAAAGAAGCGCCGCCCTTAACCTTTTCCAGCACCTGGCCGATTAACTTGTTCAGTTTTTCATTCTCTTCGGTCAAATCCATCAACACCATCAAAGAACGATCCAGCGGCAGGCCGGAATCAAGCAATGTGGCTAACTCCCCAGTCAGCAATAAAATTTCCTTCTGTGTCAGACTGACTCCCGCATCCGCCAGCCTGAAACCTAAAAAAGTCCGTTTACCGGCCGGGGTTATCTGCAGCGGAATCCAGCCCTGACTGTGTAACTCGGCCAACAATGCCTGTTCATCACTGGCATTTTTAACCCCTTCTTCGGTTTCACCCCGTTGGTTAACTACCTTATATTGATAAAGAGGCATCTCAGGCTTCCGATGTGACCCGCAACACTTCTTCAAGTGTTGTGATTCCCTGCACGGCTTTTTGCAGACCGTTTTCATACAAGGTCAGCATGCCTTCCTTAATCGCCTGCTGCTGAATGGCACTTGCTTCTTCGTGATTCATAATCTGCTGCCGAATGGCGTTAGACATAGGCAAAAACTCGATAATCGCCTGCCGCCCCTTATAACCGATATCCCCACATTCATCACACCCAACAGCCCGATACAGTTTCACTTCGCTCGCATCATCTTCCAGCAATTGCTTTTCTCTCAGTTCAGAAACTACGGCTTCTGGCGCCTGATAAGCCTGCCGGCAGGAAGGACATAATTTTCTGACCAGCCGTTGCGCCAGAATGCCATTCACCGTTGAACTCAGCAAATACTCCTCCAGCCCCATATCCAGCAACCGGGTTACCCCGCCGGCGGCATCATTGGTATGCAGGGTAGACAGCACCAGATGCCCTGTCAGTGCAGATTGTACAGCGATTTTGGCGGTCTCCAGATCCCGCATTTCCCCAATCATAATCACATCAGGGTCCTGACGGACAATGGACCGCAGCGCTGATGCAAAAGTCAACCCAATCTGTGGTTTGGCCTGAATCTGATTAATCCCTTCCAATTGATATTCCACCGGATCTTCCACGGTAATAATTTTCCGCTCCGGCGTGTTCAACTGTTTCAACGCGGTGTACAGCGTAGTAGATTTACCGCTGCCAGTCGGGCCGGTAATCAGTACAATCCCATGGGGTTGGGCCAGCACCTCAAAAAACTGTTCGGAATGACGACCGGTAAAGCCCAGCGCCGAAAAATCCAGCACAATGCTCTCTTTATCCAGCAGACGAATCACCACACTTTCCCCGTACAGTGTCGGAATAGTCGACACCCGCAAATCCAGCTCCTTGCCCGACATCTGCAGCTTGATGCGTCCGTCCTGCGGCAAGCGTCGCTCGGCAATATCCAGTTTGGCCATGATTTTAATCCGCGACAACACCGCCGCCGTTGATGAAACCGGAGGCGAATCAATTTCCTGCAACACCCCGTCCACCCGCAAACGCACTTTCAAAGTTTGCTCGAATGGCTCGATATGAATGTCCGACGCCCGCAACTCAATCGCCCGCTGCATAATCAGATTCACCATCTTGATAACCGGCGCTTCACTGGCCAAATCCTTTAAATGCTCAAGATCATCAAAATCCACAGCATCTGAATCGGCATCCCGCAGCAACTTGTCCATCTGTGATTTTTCCTCACCATGCTGAAGATCAATTGCCTTGTCAATTTCAGACTGCAACCCGATTTTGGCCACCACCTTTTTGCCCGTAGCAAGCTGCAGTGCATCCAACACAAAATCATCCAGTGGATTCATCATTGCCACAACCACTTCAGCGTCCTTATCCTCCAGCCCGACCAGATGATTCTGCTGTAAAAATCTTAACGGTAACTTTTCCGGAAACGGATTCTCAAGCGGATACTGCTCAGCCGGGACCCGCTCAAACCCGGTCACCTCAGCCAATGCGTCAGCCACATGCTGCTCGGAACACACCCCCAACTTAACCAGCAACTGAGGAATACTCTCATCCCCAGTGGTTTTTTGAAGATGCTCAACCCGCCGCAAATCAGTTTGGCTCAACTGACCTTTGGCCATCAAAGCCTCAAGAAAAGCAGCATAAGCGGCCGTATTATCCAAAGTATTTACATCCATTCAAACAAAATCCTGATAAAAAACATCACCACACATTCTGACAATAATAGCAGAACTGCAAGTGAAGCATTATGACAATAAAAAGACAGACACAAGCCCTGGAAAAACAGTTCAATCAATTT
>CAYLNS010000106.1:0-9478 GCA_964385115.1 uncultured Methylomarinum sp. | reverse complement strand
TTTCAGTATGATGAACCATTATCAGGTAGAATAAGTCCCATCAAAACTTACAGTATTTATTCTTAGGCTATGAAAAAAATAATTGGTTTTATCGGCGGGGGCAATATGGCGATGAGCCTGGTGACCGGCCTTGTTCAAAGCGGGCATTCTGCGGATATGATCTGGGTATCCGATATTAATGAAGAGGCTTTGCAGACACTGAAAGATACTTTGAACGTGAATGTAACTACTGACAATCAGCAGTTGGTGGAGCAGGTTGATGTACTGGTGCTGGCGGTTAAACCGCAAGTGCTTAAAGGGGTTTGCCAGGCTGTTTCTGACTCCGTGCGGAAGCATTCAGTTCTGGTGGTATCCATTGCGGCGGGCATCAGCCAGGCCAGTTTGTCCCAGTGGCTGGGTCAGGATGTTGCCATCGTCAGATGCATGCCGAATACACCGGCTGTTGTGCTAACCGCGGCAACGGCGTTACATGCAAACGCTTATGTGGATGAGACACAAAAACAATGGGCGGAGAATATTCTCCGCTCGGTGGGTTTGACCCTATGGGTGGAATATGAGGCCGAACTGGATGCGGTGACCGCGGTTTCCGGCAGTGGCCCGGCCTATTATTTTTTGATGATGGAAGCGATGGAAAGGGCGGCCATTGAACTCGGTTTACCACCTCAGACCGCAAGATTGTTGGTGCAACAGACGGCCTTGGGCGCGGCGAAACTGGCTTTAGAGGCGGAAGAGTCCCCGGAGGAATTACGCCAGCGAGTGACTTCGCCGGGCGGGACGACTGAAAAGGCGGTGGATGTGTTTTTACAAGGGGACTTTATAGCTCTTGTTTCCAGGGCATTACATGCGGCAAGAGACCGGTCAATTGAATTGTCTAAAGAATTAGGAGAGGAATAATGGGTTCAAGTTATATGACTGATCCGGTCATTTTTTTAATCGATACAGTTTTTTCCCTGTACATTTTAGCGGTTGCCTTACGTTTTTTATTGCAATGGAGTAATGCCGATTTTTATAATCCGGTGACCCAGTTTCTGGTGAAAATAACGCACCCACCTTTAAAGGTGCTGCGCCGCTTTATTCCTTCGGTGGGTAAAATAGATACATCGTCATTGGTGCTGGCGTTGTTATTGCAGATGATAGCTGATTTCTCAATTCTGGCGCTTAAAGGGATTCTCGTTGGGTTTGCCGGCTTAATGATTGTTTCATTAACGCAGCTGGTGTCGTTGTTTATTAATATTCTTATTTTCTCCATTTTTGCACGGGCAATTTTAAGCTGGATTGCCATGGGGCAGTATAATGCGGCATCTTCGGTATTATATAGCCTGAGTGAGCCCGTGTTGCGACTGTGCCGGAAAATGGTGCCTGATTTGGGTGGTATAGACTTGTCGCCATTGATTGCATTAGTCATATTGCAATTGGCCAAGATGATGATTATTCCCCCTTTGCAGCAGTTAGCCGCTTTGATTGGTTGATTTGCTGTTTTTGTTCTATAGTTAGGGAATAGACAAATTATTAGAGTGATATGGTGCTCAAGAAAGGCTTAGTAGTCGGCGGTATTTTATTGTTACTGGGTGGGCAAATGGCGTTCGCCAAAAAAATGTATCGCTGGGTTGATGACCAGGGACGGGTGTTTTTTTCTGACCAGGTGCCGCCGGATCAAATCAAGCACAAAAGAGAGGCTTTGAGTGAAAATGCCCGTGTGCTGGAAGTCGTTGAGGCAGCTAAAACCAAGGAACAGATTGAGCTGGAAAAGCGTCTGGCAAAACTGCGCCGGGAATTACAAAGGATAATCGCCAAGCAGAAGTCGCACGACAGGGTACTGCTGAGCACTTTTAGAAGTCTTGAAGATATGCAAATGGCCATGGATGGAAAATTGCATGCTCTGGATTTACAACGTAAAGTCGCGGAAGGTAATTTATTGCGCCTGGAGCAACAATTACGTCAGCAACAACGTAAAGCAGCCAGCTTTGAAAGAAACGGTCAGGCTGTCCCTAAAAAACTGCTTCAGGATATTCTGGACTCAAAGCAGCAGATTGTGGCAACCCGCAGTGAAATTCAACGGCATCTGGATAAAAGACAGGTGGTTGAAAATGACTTTGAAATGGATATTGCCCGGTTTAAATTCCTGACCCAGTCCAAATCGGCTGATATTGAACAATTAAGCAGTCAGGCGGCTGAGAAGAGGTCAGCAAAAGAGCTGGGGCTTTTTATTTGTGAGGATGAGAATCAGTGTGACCGCGCCTGGAATATTGCCCGCTTGTTTGTGAAATCCTACTCAACAACCGGCCCTAATATTGATACAGACCGATTGATTATGAGTGCGCCGCCAAGAAGGCATTCGGATTTAAGTCTGTCGGTATCCCGGTTGAAGCTGAATAACCGGGAGCAGATTTTTCTGGATATTCGCTGCAAGCAATCAACCCTGGGAATGGAATTGTGTATCAGTCCGGAAGTGAAGGGGATTCGCTATTCCTTTAATGATTTTATCAAGCAGCGCTTACCGGCGTCTCAATAATGTCCCGACGCCTTCATTGGTAAACAGTTCCAGTAAAACCGCGTGTTCAACCCGCCCGTCAATAATATGCACACTGTTGACACCGCTTTTAAGCGCATCGGTTGCACAACGGGTTTTGGGAATCATGCCCCCGTTAATCGTGCCATTTTCAATCAGATTATCAATATCAGAGATTGAAAGCCCGGTCAACAATCCCCCCTGTTTATCCAGAATACCCGCGGTATTGGTGAGCAGCATAAGTTTTTCCGCCTGCAGGGTTTCGGCTACTTTTCCGGCAACCAGGTCGGCATTGATATTGTAGGAAAAACCGTCTTCGCCGACCCCAATAGGAGCAATAACCGGGATAAAATCACTTTTAACCAGCATTTCAACCACCGACGGGTCAATACTGCTGACTTCCCCAACATGACCTAAGTCAATTATTTCTGAGGCTTTTATTTCGGGGGATGTTGGCTGGGTTCTGATTTTTCGGGCATGAATAAAATTCCCGTCTTTACCTGTCAGCCCAATGGCCTTGCCACCATGTTGATTAATCAGATTGACGATTTGTTTGTTGACCAGCCCGCCTAATACCATTTCCACCACATCCATGGTTTCGCTGTCTGTAACTCTCATGCCATCGATAAACTCAGTGGTTTTGCCGATTTTGTCCAGCACATGACCAATTTGTGGACCACCTCCGTGAACCACCACGGGGTTGATTCCGACCAGTTTCATTAAAACAATATCCCGGGCAAAGCTATGTTTTAATTTTTCATCCACCATGGCATTGCCGCCATATTTAATCAGAATGGTTTTGCCTTGGAATCTCTGTATATAAGGCAGCGCCTCGGTTAAAACGTGGGCAATCTGGTGAGCGGCGTTTATTTTCATAAGGACTGACTAAAGGTATTGGTTTAAAAATGGAGGTTATTATACCAATACTGTCATGATAGCGTCTGCGGTGTTGGAATTATCGCGAGCAATGATGAGGAGGCTGTCGCAGTAGAATTTTCCTAAACCCGACAGCTTCCTGGAGCCTTTGCCTTCAAAGGCTCCAAAGAGATATTAAAATGGCAGGTCGAGCTCAGGGTTGATTTTTAGCATCAGTTCTTTAAATTGTGACTCGATGCGTTGCAGGGCTTCTTTGTTATCGGCTTCAAAACGCACTACCAAGGAGGCTGTGGTATTGGATGCTCTGACCAGTCCCCAGCCGTCATCAAAATCGACCCGAAGACCATCAATACTAAATATATTGCCATCAGGAAAATTAACCTGGCTGAACAGCTGTTCGATAAAACGCTGTTTTTCATCTTCTTTAATGGCGATGGTCAGTTCCGGTGTATTGATGCTGTTTGGAAAATCAGCAAAAACTTCGGCGCTGGGGCGGCTGTCAGATGAAAGGATTTCTATCATTCGGGCTGCAGCATAAAGGCCATCATCGAAACCAAACCAGCGCTCATTAAAGAAAATATGGCCGCTCATTTCGCCAGCAAGCGGGGCGCCGGTTTGTTTTAATTTGGCTTTCATCAGGGAATGGCCGGTTTTCCACATCAGTGGGCGACCGCCGAATTTACTGATTTGATCAGGCAGGTGGCGGCTGCATTTGACATCAAAAATAATTTCACCGCCCGGTTTTCTGGATAAAACATCTTTGGCAAACAGCATCATTTGGCGGTCAGGCCAGATAATATTACCGTCGGAATCAACAATGCCCAGTCGGTCGCCATCCCCGTCCAGGGCGATACCAACATCGGCTTCATGATGTTTGACGCTGGCGATTAAATCCTGAAGGTTTTCCGGCTTGCTGGGGTCCGGGTGGTGGTTGGGGAAGGTGCCGTCTATATCACAATAAAGCTCAATCACTTCGCAGCCAATGGTTCTTAACAGTTTAGGCGCCAGCTCACCGGCGGAACCATTACCACAATCGAGTACGATTTTCATCGGTCTGGCGATATGGACATCATCAGCAATAATGCCGATGTATTCATTACTGAACAGGGTATTTTCTTCAAGCGAGCCACGTTCACCCGTTTCCATATCGCCATCTTCAATACGATGTTTCAGTAACTGAATTTTATCAGTAGCCAGTGTTTCTCCGTCCAGTACAATCTTCATGCCATTATATTCCGGTGGGTTATGGCTGCCGGTAATCATAACGCCTGAGCGTCCTTCGGTATGATGGGCGACAAAATACAGTACAGGAGTGGGCACCAGACCAATATCGAGAATATCCCGGCCGGTGGACAGGATGCCTTCGGCGACAGAAGCGGATAAACTTCGGCTTGATTTGCGTCCATCGCGCCCTATTACTATGGTTTTTACATGCTTGCTTTTGGCTTCACTGCCGATAGCCTGACCTATTTTATAGGCGATATCAGAGGTCAGTTCCTGGTCAACAATACCGCGGATATCATAAGCCCTGAAGATACTGTCGATACTGGTGTATTGACTGAATGGTGTGATGACGCTTTCCGAGCTTAATTCCACCGGTTCTGAATGGCCCCCAAAATCAGCTGCTTTCTCAGATACTTCATCCACTTCTATACCCCGCGCCATATCCAGAAAGCCGGTATCCAGTCCTTCTTCCAGAAAACCTGTGTCCAGTCCTTCTTCGAAGAAACTGTCTTCAAAATCATCCATTTCTGTTGGCTCCAGACTCCCTTCATGATCTACAGCGCGTTTGTATTGAGCCAACGTGGTGATGATGGGGTTCATCTCTTCAAGCAGAACAGGGTAATTGCCACCCAGTTTACCAGCCATTAAATCTTTTGCGGCTTTAATGATGGTACTTTGGTCTTGTCTGAGAAACTCAGCCATTTTTCTGTAGCCAATAAAAAATGCCAGACAGGCCAGTAATCCTGATATAAGAACGGCCGCTACAATGATGGTGAAATTTTCAATAACAAAATCAGGCGGCAACCAGAAGAAAACCTTCCAGTCAGTATAGGGTATCGTTATGGCGTCATCGGCTTCTCTTTGTGTGTCAAGCTTACCCGCTGAAGCAAGTATGATTCTGTCCTGTTTTATTTCAATCTGGCCGTTAGAAACAGGAAGTTGCTGAGTGATTTCATTAAGAAAATCATACTGCAGACTGGCCAGAATCACACCGATAACTTGATCTTCAGACTTAACCAGACTGGTCATGGCAAGATGCCGGTGCTCTCCCTGTCCCTGAATAGTCGGTTTTTGCCGTTGTTTCAGCGTGGCCTGTACCATCTCCAGGTCGGCAAAGCCCATATGCGGGATGCTGGATTGGTCAATATCTTCAATATCAGGCGGGAGTAATCTGATTTTAAGACTGTGAGGGATAACTGTTTCCAGTTCATGCTCAGCATTTGCTATCCAGGCAGGGTTTAAATTTTCCAGTGCGCTGATGACTGAAGGCAGGCGGGCTGCACCGTCAACACTTTGTTGCAGAAAGTTCAGATCACTGGAAACTGCCGTCGCAATTCCCTGAGCCCGGCTTTTCAGGCTGTCAAAAGCCGCCTGTTTAAGGTCAGACAGGGATAGCCAGTAGGTGATACCGCCGGCCAGTAAAACCATGACCAGTGCGATAATGGAGAGCAGGGTGAAAATACGTGCCATGAGTTGTCTCCGTAACAGGTTTAATGGCGACCGGTATGACCAAAGCCACCTTCGCCGCGGTGGGACTGGTCAAACTCCTGTACAAGTTCAAATTCGGCCTGAATGACGGGTACAAAAATCATCTGAGCAATCCGCTCACCCGGAACAATGGTAAAAGGCTGTTGTCCCCGGTTCCAGCAGGAAACAAAAATCTGACCCTGGTAATCCGAATCAATCAGGCCGACCAGGTTGCCCAGCACAATGCCATGTTTGTGTCCAAGACCGGAACGGGGTAATAACATGGCGGCCAGATCCGGGTCATTGATATGAATCGCTATACCGGTTGGAATTAGCAGGGTTTCGCCGGGGTTGATAATGGTTTCAGTTTCCAGGCAGGCTCTTAAATCCAGGCCGGCAGAACCGGGCGTTGCATAATCGGGCAGCGGTATCTCCTGGCCGAGGCGGGAATCCAGAATTTTAAGTTGTACTTTTTTCATTTAAATTTTTGGCAATTAATTTCAGTAATTGTTCGGCAAGTTGTTTTTTATCGGTCATGCTTAAGCTTTGATAGCCATTTTCCCAGAATACTTTTAAGGCATTCTGATCACTGTCAAAACCTCCAGTCTCCCGGCCTACCCAGTTAGCGGCAATCATATCCATTTTTTTAGCGATACGTTTGCTTTGTGCATAATTATCAAGATTTTGCGTCTCGGCGGCAAAACCGACAACAAACGGTTTGTTGGTCAGTGCGGCAACCGCTGCAATGATGTCAGGGTTACGTTGCAGGCGAATGATGGCTTCATCCTCCTGTTTTTTTATTTTCTCCGTTTCCAGTCGGGCCGGACGATAATCGGCAACTGCGGCAGCGCCAATAAAAATATCAAAATGACCGGCTATGGGCACAATGGCATCATGCATTTCCATGGCGCTTTCAACCGCAATAAGATTGATTTTTTCGGGTTTTTCAATAGTGACCGGCCCTGAAACCAGGGTGACCTCGGCACCCGCTTTTTGTGCTGCCTGTGCTAAAGCATAGCCCATTTTTCCAGAACTGCGATTCGTCAGGTAACGAACCGGGTCTAAAGCTTCTCTGGTTGGGCCTGCACTGATTAGAATTTTCTTGCCTTGCAGAAATAAATCGGCCTGTTGCAGAATTTGGCTGCAGATTGTTTCGGCTTCAGACATCCGGCCAAAACCACTATCACCACAGGCCTGTTCGCCGGATTCGGGACCGATAATATTGACGCCTTGCTGTTTCAGGCGTTGGATGTTGTCCTGGGTGACCGGTTTGTTCCACATGGCCTGGTTCATGGCCGGGGCAATGCTGACCGGGCTTTTGCTTGCCAGATACAGGGTTGATAATAAGTTATCAGCCAGTCCATGAGCCATTTTTGCAATCATGTTGGCCGTGGCCGGCGCAATAATAAAGTGATTGGCCCAGCGCGCCAGCTGAATATGGCCCATAGCATTTTCTTCATCCGTATCCAGTATTTGTGTATGGACCGGCTGTCCGCTAAGCGCCTGAAAAGTCAGCGGCTGGACAAAATGTGTGGCTGATTCGCTCATGACTACCCGAACTTCAGCGCCTTGTTTACGCAGTAATCTGACCAGTTCGCAGGCTTTGTAGGCCGCTATGCCGCCGCAAACTCCTAATAGAATTTTCTGATTAATGGTGATATCCAATGGTTGTTCGCTAAAATTGAGAGTTCATTCACTGTTAAGCTTTCTATTATGGCAAATGGCCGGCTATTCTTCTATGCTTAAATCCATTGATTTTCAAGCAGGTGATGAGAATGGCGATAAAGGACTGGCCGGCAGATGAAAGGCCGAGGGAAAAATTATTGCTAAAGGGTGCAGATGCGCTGACGGATGCAGAACTGTTGGCAATTTTCCTGCGTACCGGTACCAAAGGAAAATCGGCTGTCGATTTGGCCAGGGAATTACTGGATGATTTTGGCTCATTAAAAGCATTGTTGGAATCGGACCAGCAACGCTTTTGTCAGGCCAATGGCCTGGGGGCGGCAAAATATGCCCAGCTACAGGCGGTGATGCAAATGGCCAAACGTCATTTTGAAGAGGTTATTCAGCGGGGGAATGCGCTGACCAGTCCAGATATGACCCGGGCTTATTTGTCCAGCCAGCTGCGGGGCTACAGTTATGAAGTTTTTGCCTGTTTGTTTCTGGATAATCAGCACCGGGTATTACGGTTTGAGGAGCTGTTTCATGGCACCATCGATGCGGCTGTGGTTTACCCCCGGGAGGTCGCCAAAAAAGCGCTGATGCATAATTCGGCGGCAGTTATTTTTGCGCATAACCATCCTTCAGGGATTAATGAACCCAGCGAAGCCGACAAACAAATCACCGAAAGACTTAACAAGGCTTTAGGCCTGTTTGATATCAGAGTGCTGGATCATTTTATTATCGGCGACGGCAGGCCCTATTCTTTTGCCGAACATGGCCTGCTCTGATGCCTTATTGCAGCAATCTTTGTTCGGCTTCCTTGTATTTGGCGGCGCACTGCTCGGCAACATCATCCGGAATGGTTGGCCCCGGGGCGGTTTTATCCCAGTCCAGAGATTCCAGATAATCACGCAGGTATTGTTTGTCAAAACTGGGCGGGCTGATGCCCGGTTGATATTGATCAGCCGGCCAGAAGCGGGAAGAGTCGGGCGTCAGTACCTCATCAATCAAATGTAAAACACCTTGTTCATCCAGACCGAATTCAAATTTGGTATCGGCAATAATAATGCCTCTTTGGCGGGCATATTCGGCCGCCTCGGTGTAGATTTTAAGGCTGATATCACGTACTTTTTCCGCCATTTCCTGGCCCAGCAGGGGGATGGTTTTTTCAAAAGGGATATTTTCATCATGGTCGCCCACTTCCGCTTTGGTGGAAGGCGTATAAATGGCTTCAGGCAGTTGCTGAGCCTGTCGCAGACCTTGCGGCAGATTAATGCCGCAAACTGCGCCGGTTTTCTGGTAATCTTTCCAGCCCGAGCCAATCAAATAGCCTCTGACAATCGCTTCCACCGGAAGTGGTTGCAGGCGCTTAACAATAATCGCCCGGCCCTGTACCTGTCGGCGCTGTTCTTCATCAGGCAGAATCTGCTCTAATGTTAAATCGGTTGCCAGATGATTGGGAATGATATGACGGGTTTTTTCAAACCAGAAATTGGATACACGGGTTAAAACCTGTCCCTTTCCGGGAATAGGATTCGGCATAATCACGTCAAAAGCAGACATTCGGTCGGTGGTGACGATAAGAAGATGCCGTTCATCAATCTGGTAAATATCACGGACTTTTCCGCGGGCCAGCAATTTTAAATCAGGCAGGTTAGATTGATACAGTGCGTCTGGAGCATTCATGTTGGGCTTTTAATGATTCAGATAAGACAAAACCGCTATTTTACCATTAACCCG
>CAYLNS010000105.1:7533-9501 GCA_964385115.1 uncultured Methylomarinum sp. | reverse complement strand
GCCCGACAGGGGATGGAAAAGAATTCATTTGGAAAGAAACATGGCAGATGAAAAGGTAGTTATCTACACTGATGGCGCTTGTAAAGGTAATCCAGGACCGGGCGGCTGGGGTGCTTATTTGCAATATAAAGGTCGTGAAAAGGAACTATATGGTGGTGAAAAAGATACCACTAATAACAGAATGGAGCTGATGGCCGCTATTGTGGCATTGGAAACCTTAACAAGACCCTGTCAGATACAGTTATATACCGATTCCAAATATGTATTACAGGGAATCACTGAATGGATGGATGGCTGGAAAAGAAAAGGCTGGAAGACATCCGCTAAACAGCCCGTTAAAAATGATGATTTATGGAAACGCCTTGATCAGGCGATTCAGCGTCATGATATTGACTGGCAATGGGTCAGAGGTCACACCGGTGACATTGGCAATGAAAAGGCCGATGAGCTGGCGAATAAGGGTGTGGTGGAATACAATGATTATTCGTAGGAAAGTTATCACAAAATCAATGACTTACAATTATAGTTCGTAACTACTCAGCGTATTTAGATGTTTACTATCAGTCACTTACTCCAGAAGACGCCATATATACATCCGTGTAGGCTTGAATGCGACATCCCTGTCACATACACTTCTTCCATAAGTAACTGATAGTAAAATATATTTATCTTTTTAATTACGCTGAGCAGTTATTATAGTTCTTGATGAAGCATCCTGGTGCTACAGAATTTATGTACAAATCAGTGTTTCAGTGGATTTTTTATTCCTTGACGGTAATAAGCTGAATTGATTATAATAGCAAAAATAATAAGGCCATTATATGGTCGGTTAAGTCTTTTGCATGCATTAGGAGCCCCTTATTTGGGGTTTTTTACTTTATGGCGGTTTGTCATGTAAAAGACGGTGGTTATGGAAGAGCCTATCAAGGCTCTTTTTTTTTGTGGTAATGGTGGCGAGGAAATATGAAACAGGCTCCAGAACATTTGTTGAATTTACTTGAGCCAATTGTTGAAGGACTGGGCTATGAGTGTGTTGGGATTGAATACAATCCTCATCCAAAAAATGGATTGTTGAGAATATACATTGATAGCGAAAAAGGTATTTTCCTGGATGATTGCACAAAAGTCAGTCATCAAATAAGCGGTGTGCTGGATGTGGAAGATCCTATTCAGGGTGAATACAACCTCGAAGTATCTTCTCCCGGAGCTGACAGGCCATTTTTTAAACTGGAGCAGTTTAAAAGATTTATAGATAGCACCGTGACCATTACCTTATTTTCCCCTATCAACAAACGGCGGAAAATTACCGGACAGATTAAGCAGGTTGAGGGTGATACGATTTTTATCGAAGATGATGAGCAGACATACCCCATCCCATTTAAAGCAATGAGTAAGGCCAGGCTAGTGCCGGAATTCTCAATCAAATAAGGAGTTTGCAGTGGCAAATAAAGAAATTCTATTAGTGGCGGAAGTTTTTGCTAATGAAAAGGATATTGATAAAGAGATTATATTCCAGGCTCTGGAATCGGCACTGGAAGCGGCAACTATCAAACGCCATGAAAATAAAATCAAGGCACGTGTATCAATAGACAGAAAGACAGGCGATTATGAAACTTTCCGTCGCTGGGAAGTGGTAGAGCCAAATGATGAAGTCGATGGCGATGTGGAATTTCCGGAATCTCAGGTATTGTTGGAAGTGGCGCAACTGGAAAATCCTGATATTCAGGTAGGTGATTTTGTCGAGGAAAAAATTGATTCCGTTGCTTTTTGCCGTATAGCAGCACAAACAGCCAAACAGGTTATCATTCAAAAAGTACGGGAAGCCGAGCGTAAAAAAGTCGTTGATGCTTATAAAGACAAGGTGGGCGAGCTGATTACCGGTGTGGTCAAGCGTCTGGAAAAAGGCAATGTCTATCTTGACTTGGGTGGTAATGTGGAAGCATTTATTCCCCGGGAAGAAATGATTCC
>CAYLNS010000105.1:0-7433 GCA_964385115.1 uncultured Methylomarinum sp. | reverse complement strand
GCTGTGGCGACTGACAGTCTTTCTCAGGCGATTGGTCGGGGCGGACAGAATGTGCGTCTGGCCAGTGAACTGACAGGTTGGGAGTTGAATGTGCTGGATGCCCAGCTTGCCGAGGAACAGCAGGATGAGGTTGTCTCAAAAATCAGGCAGACATTTATTGAACAGCTGGATGTTGATGAGGAAATCGCGGATGTGCTGGTTGAAGTCGGACTGACCAATGTTGAAGAGATTGCCTATATTCCGGTTGATGAAATGCTGGAAATAGAAGGCTTTGATGAGGAGCTGGTTGAAGAATTAAGAAGCCGAGCGAAAGATGCTTTGTTAATTCAGGCATTGGCTTCTGAAGAGAAGATTGAAGTTGCTGAACCGGAGCAGGATTTACTGGAAATGGAAGGCATGGATGAGGAGTTGGCGCATAAAATGGCGGCAAAAGGAATATTAACGATGGAGGATCTGGCTGAGCAGGCGGTTGATGATCTTCTTGATATTTCAGGGATGACCGAAGAAAAGGCTGCACAATTGATTATGAAGGCGCGTGAACCATGGTTTGCGGACAGTCAGGGCGAATAGGAAGGGGGAAGATATGAGTGATAAAACAGTACGGGATTTAGCGAGTGCAATTGGGATTCCTCTGGAACGTTTTTTGGAACAGCTGAAAGAAGCTGAATTGTCGGCACGGTCGCCTGATGACTTAATCAGTGAAGAGGAAAAGGTAAAGTTATTGGCTTTTCTTCGGAAGCGTCATGGAAAAGATGATAATGTCGAAAAGGTTGCGCCTAAAAAAATCACCCTGAAAAGAAGAAAGGTTTCCGAGCTGAAACAGTCTTCGGCGCCAGGTACTGGTGATAAGACGGTTAGTGTCGAGGTTCGGAAAAAGAAAGTTTATATCAAGCGGAGCGAAGCTCAGCAATTGACTGAAGAAGAAGCCGAAGCGTTACGAGCTAAAAAAGCACTGGAAGAACAGCAAAAGCAAATAGAAGCCGAGAAGGAAGCGGCAAGGCGTAAGGAAGAAGAACGCTTAAAGAAAGAAGCAGAAGAAGAGAAAAAACGGCAGCAAGCATTAGCCGAGGCTGAGGCCAAAAAAGCCGAAGAGATTAAGCCTGAGCCGAAAGCTGAGGCAGAAGAAAAACAAGAAACCGTTGCAGAAAAGAGCGACGATAAAAAAGCAAGTAAAGCACCCGAAAAGAAACAGACGCAGGAAAAAATTGACCAGCCGAAAGAACAGCCGGAGCCTGAGGTTGTCAAGCCGAAAGAACCTGCGCTATCGGAAGAAGAGTTGTTGGCAAAACGTCTTGAAGAAGAGAAAAAGCAGCGACATGAAGCTTCTGTGCAAAGAATGGCTGAGAAAGTCAGAAAACAGGCAGAAGCTAAAAAGCAACAAACTCTACATAAGAAAAAGAATGCTGCCAAAACCGTTCGTTCAACAGCTAATGCCGCGCCTTCCAAGCCTGCTGATTCTACAAGTGGTCGTAAGGCAAGAGGCAAAAAAGGTCGTCGTCGTGAGAAGCAGGAATTAGAACTGTCGGTATCGACCAAGCATCAGTTTGAAAAACCGGTGGCGCCGGTGGTGAAAGATGTATTGATTCCGGACAATATCATTGTGTCTGAATTGGCTCAGAAGATGAGCGTCAAGGCGGCCGAAGTCATTAAACATTTGATGAAGCTGGGGATGATGGCGACAATCAATCAAAGCATTGATCAGGAAACTGCTGTTATTCTGGTAGAAGAAATGGGACATAACCCCATTATGCAAAGCGATGATGACCTGGAACGGGAAATGCTGTCCGGTGTTCAGGGTGATAATGATGAGCGAGAGCAATTACCGCGAGCGCCCATCGTTACAATCATGGGGCATGTTGACCATGGGAAAACATCCTTACTGGATTATATTCGTAAGTCTCGTGTGGCTGCGGGAGAAGCGGGTGGAATTACCCAGCATATTGGTGCTTATCAGGTTAAAACAGATCATGGCGCTGTAACCTTTTTAGATACACCGGGACACGCTGCGTTTACGGCCATGCGAGCGCGTGGCGCTGAAGTGACTGATGTGGTTATTGTGGTGGTTGCTGCTGATGATGGTGTGATGCCGCAAACCAAAGAGGCAATTGAACATGCCCGCGCCGCTGAAGTACCGATGATTATTGCAATCAATAAAATAGACAAGCCGGAAGCCAATCCAGACAAGGTCATGCAGGAATTGGCGGCTATGGATGTAGTGCCGGAAGAATGGGGCGGTGATACTCAGTTTCTTAAGGTTTCTGCGAAAACCGGCGAAGGCATTGATGAATTGCTTGATGCCCTGATTTTACAGGCTGAAATTCTCGAATTGAAAGCGCCTGCAACAGGTGTGGCCTCAGGAATTTGTATCGAGTCGAGACTGGATAAAGGTCGAGGGGCTGTGGCCACGGTATTGGTGCAGAAAGGCCTGCTGGAAAAAGGTCAGATTGTATTGTGTGGTCAGGAGTTTGGCAGAATTCGGGCCATGTTCGATGAAAATGGCGTGCCTGTGAAAGAAGCGGGACCCAGCACCCCAGTCGAAGTCCAGGGTTTGTCCGGGCCACCGGATGCCGGTGATGATTTTCTGGTGCTTAACAACGAGCGTGATGCGCGTGAGCTGGCTGAACACCGTGAGGAACGTAAGAAAAGTAAGCTGCAGGCACAGCAGGCAGCCTCTAAACTGGATGAAGTCTTTTCTAAAATGGCTGCCGGGGAATCGGCAACAGTTAATCTCGTTATCAAAACCGATGTGCAGGGCAGTCTGGAAGCGTTGCGGGAATCATTGGTTAAACTATCCAATGATGAGGTACAGGTTAAATGTGTCTATGGCGGTGTTGGTGGTATCAATGAAGGGGATGTGAATTTGGCAATAGCTTCTGGTGCCATTCTTATTGGATTTAATGTCCGTGCTGATGCAACTGCCAGAAAATTGATTGAAGAAAAAGAAGTTGATTTGCATTATTACAGCGTTATTTATGATGCGATTGACGAGGTCAAGCGGGCAATCAGCGGCATGTTGGCGCCTGAGATTCAGGAGAAAATTGTCGGTCTGGCCGAAGTCAGAGATGTATTCCGGTCACCTAAATTTGGCTCAATTGCCGGCTGTATGGTGATTGATGGTTATGTTAAACGTAATCTGCCTATCCGTGTCTTGCGCGATAATGTGGTGATTTTTGAAGGACAGCTGGAATCATTAAGACGTTTTAAAGATGATGCCAATGAAGTCAAAATGGGCATGGAATGTGGTATCGGCGTCAAGAACTATAATGATGTTAAAGTCGGTGACCAGATTGAAGTCTTTGAACGCATAGAAGTCAAGCGGGAAGTATAGCAATATGGCAAGAGATTTTTCCCGCAGTGAGCGGGTTGCCTCTGAGATGCAGAAAGAGCTTGCCTTGATTCTGCAAAGAGAGATAGATGATTCCAGGCTAGGGTTTGTGACAGTGAATGAGGTTGTTTTGTCAAAGGATCTGGCTGTCGCCAAGATTTATATCACCGTCCTGAACGCTGATGATGAAGCCAAGCAGCAAAATGTGGATGTGTTAAATGAACTGGCGCCGCTGATTCGCCATGATTTAGCAAAAAAAATGCGACTTCGGCATATGTCTGAATTGCGTTTTTTCTATGATCATTCGTTTGATACCGGAATGCGGGTTGCCGAGTTACTGGCTGAAGATAAAAAACAGGATTAGTTGACTATGTCTCGTCGCCGGAAAGGACGCAATATTCACGGTATTTTGTTGCTTGACAAAGCGGAAGGCGTATCATCAAACAAGGCATTGCAGGAAGTCAGGTTTTTGCTTCAGGCTAAAAAAGCAGGACATACAGGAAGTCTTGATCCTTTAGCTACGGGTTTATTACCGCTTTGCTTTGGTGAGGCGACAAAAGTTTCGGCCATGATGCTGGATGATGATAAATGTTATCAGGTGGATGTACGCTTGGGAATAATGACCGATACCGGAGACCGGGAAGGTCAGGTGATTGCTGAAAAAGCGGTTCCAGAATTGACTCAAGAACAGATCTCACAGTGTCTGCAGCATTTTACCGGTGAGATTGAACAGGTGCCGCCTATGTATTCGGCCTTGAAGCATCAAGGAAAAAAGCTTTACGAACTGGCTAGAGAGGGAAAAACGGTTGAGCGTAAGGCGCGCAGAATTACTATTTTTAAGCTGATTTTATTGCAACAACAGCATGATATTTTGACACTGGAAGTCCATTGTTCCAAAGGAACTTATATCCGTTCATTAGCCGAGGATATAGGTGAGTATTTGGGCACCTGTGCAACGGTGGACAGATTGCGAAGGATTGCAGCCGGAAAATTTAACATTGAACATGCTTTGACTCTTGAGCAGTTGCGTACAATGCCCCGGGATGTAATACAAAAACAACTGCTGGCGGTTGATGTTCCCCTGGAATCATTACCGGCTGTTAATATGACCGAAGAGCAGGCTGGTTTTATTCGGCAGGGACAGGCGTTGCAAGTTGGAAGCTTCCCACCCGGTATGGTCAGAATGTATTGTAATCAGGATTTTTTAGGTTTGGGGGAAATGCTTTTGGATGGTAAAATAGCGCCTAAAAGACTTTTTCATCTAAGCGATGAACAAACAGAGCTTTCTTGAAAAACAGGAAGTTTTGTCTATTAACGGAGGTTCTGCACCCTATTGTGGAATCTTCTGGTTTCAGGTTCTTTAAAAGAGCCTGTATTATTATTTTTTATTATTAATCGATAGGGATTAAAAAAACATGCCATTTACAGCAGAACAGAAAAAAGCAGTGATAGAAGAATACCGTTTATCTGAAACGGATACCGGATCGCCTGAAGTACAGGTTGCATTATTGACGGCACATATTCTTCACCTGACACCGCATTTTGCAGAACATAAAAAAGATAATCATTCACGCCGCGGCTTATTGCGGATGGTTAATCAGCGTCGCAAGCTGCTGGATTATCTTAAAAAGAAAGACGTGGCACGCTATCGTTCATTAATTGAGCGTTTAGGTCTGCGTAAGTAAGACATAAAAACGGCACGTCATGTGCCGTTTTTATTTGTATCAGGATGCTGTTTCATTGGATGAAAAGCACTCCTGTTTTAAAGGGTATTCAATTATCTATTTAAAACTCAATCTTCCAAGGATGGATAGCAAACGTTAAATCCTCAAAAACAACCTTTTGACATAAAGGAACCTTATAGTGAATCCTATCAGGAAACAATTTCAGTATGGCGATCGTCTGGTAACTCTTGAAACCGGAGAAATTGCGCGTCAGGCTAATGGTGCTGTTCTAATCGATATCGAAGGCACTTCTTTACTGGTAACAGTCGTTGGAAAAAAAGAATCACAAGGGGGTGATTTTTTTCCTTTAACCGTAAATTATCAGGAAAAGGCTTATTCAGCCGGTAAGATTCCGGGTGGTTTTTTTAAACGGGAAGGGCGTCCCAGTGAAAATGAAACACTTATTTCACGTTTGATAGACCGGCCTATCCGTCCGCTTTTTCCTGATGGCTATACCAATGAAGTACAAATCATTGCCACAGTTGTTTCTTTGAATCCTGAAGTTGATACCGAAGTGCCGGCTCTGTTAGGTGCTTCGGCAGCGTTAGCGGTATCCGGACTGCCTTTTAATGGGCCGGTAGGTGCAGCTTGTGTGGGTTATAAAGACGGGGAATATCTATTAAACCCATCCAAAGATGCTTTGAAAGACTCTGAGCTTGAATTGATGGTTGCTGGTACCGAAGATGCGGTATTAATGGTTGAGTCACAAGCTAAATTATTAAGCGAAGATGTAATGCTGAATGCCGTATTATATGGGCATGAGCAAATGCAGACTGCTATCTCAGCGATTAAGGAATTTGCTGCCGAGGCAGATCCGGTTGTGATGGAATGGGCTACTCCGGAAACCGATGATGAACTGGAAAAACTGGTGACTGAAGCGGTCGAGGCGGATATCCGTGCGGCTTATCAGATTGCTGAAAAACTGGTCAGACAGGAAAAACTCAGTGAGATTCGTGCTGCAGTTGTTGAAAAACTGACGGCCGATGAGCAATATGAAGAAGCCGATATTCGCAATATTATTGAACACCTGGAAAAGAAAATTGTCAGGTCTTCGATTCTTGAAGAAAGCAAGCGTATCGACGGTCGTGAACTGGATAAGGTCAGACCTATTTCGGTCAGAACCGGTGTATTGCCCAGAACGCATGGTTCAGCTCTGTTTACCCGCGGCGAGACTCAGGCATTGGTTGTGGCCACTTTGGGAACGGAGCGTGATGCTCAGATTATTGATGCCTTGCATGGGGAATATAAAGAGCCATTCATGCTGCATTATAATTTCCCTCCTTTTTGTGTAGGTGAAACCGGTTTTGTCGGATCACCCAAACGACGTGAAATTGGACATGGTCGATTGGCAAAACGTGGAGTACTGGCTGTGCTGCCGGATATGGAAGAATTTCCTTATGTATTGCGGGTTGTTTCAGAAATCACCGAATCGAATGGCTCAAGTTCCATGGCTTCAGTCTGTGGTACCAGTCTGGCGTTGATGGATGCGGGTGTGCCTATCAAGGCGCCTGTTGCAGGTATTGCCATGGGGCTGATTAAAGAAGGCGACAAATATGCAGTGTTGTCTGACATCATGGGTGATGAAGATCATCTGGGTGATATGGACTTTAAAGTAGCGGGTTCTGAAGAGGGAATCACCGCGCTGCAAATGGATATCAAGATTGAAGGTATTACACCTGAAATCATGAAAACAGCGCTGGAGCAGGCAAAACAAGGCCGTCTGCATATCCTGAATGAAATGAACAAGGCGCTCTCCGAAACCCGTGATGAAATGTCTGATTTTGCTCCACGGATTATTTCGATGAAAATTGATCCAAGCAAGATTCGTGAAGTTATCGGTAAAGGTGGCGCCACTATTCGGGGTATTACCGAACAAACCGGCGCCAGCATTGATTTAACTGATGATGGTGTTGTGAATATTGCTTCTGTTGATAAGGCTGCGGGTGAAGAAGCGCGGAAAATTATCGAGGAAATCACTGCCGAAGTTGAAGTGGGCAAAACTTATGAAGGTAAAGTCGCCCGCTTGATGGACTTTGGTGCTTTTGTCACGATTTTACCGGGTAAAGATGGGCTGGTGCATATTTCACAAATCTCGGATGAGCGAGTGGAGAAGGTCAGCGATAAATTATCGGAAGGTGATATCGTTAAAGTAAAAGTATTGGAAATTGATCGCCAGGGACGTGTCAGATTAAGCATGAAAGAAGTCGATAAAGACTAAGTTTTTTGTACTGACATCAGCGAGGTAAAGGGCCTGAAAAGGCCCTTTTTTTTGACAGACAATAAATGAAAACGTAACTACTCAGCGTGTTTAGGTGTTTAATATCAGTCGCTTACTCCAGAAGACGCCGTAAATACATCCGTGTAGGCTTGTATGTGACATCCAT
>CAYLNS010000104.1:0-9648 GCA_964385115.1 uncultured Methylomarinum sp. | reverse complement strand
TTGTATTTTATCCGGTGCGGGGTGTCGGCATCGGTTCCCAGACGGCGGTGTTTGTCGGCTTCGTAGTCGGCATAGTTGCCTTCAAACCAGACAACCTCGCTGTCGCCTTCAAAGGCCAGCATGTGGGTGGCGATTCTGTCCAGAAACCAGCGGTCATGCGAAATGACTACGGCACAGCCGGGAAAGGCTAACAAGGCTTCTTCCAGCGCCCGCAAGGTTTCCACATCCAGGTCATTGGTCGGTTCATCCAACAACAATACATTACCGCCGCTTTTCAGCAGCTTGGCCAGATGCACCCGGTTACGCTCACCGCCTGAAAGATGACCAATCCGTTTTTGCTGATCCGAACCTTTAAAATTAAAGCGTCCGACATAAGCACGGGATGGGGTCTGGTAATTGCCGACGGTTATCATATCCAAGCCATCGGAGATTTCTTCCCAGACTGTTTTGTTGGGATCCAGGTCATCACGATTTTGGTCTACATAAGCCAGTTGTACGGTTTTACCAAAGGTAATGGTGCCATCATCAGGTTTTTCCTGTCCTGCCATCATGCGAAACAGGGTGGTTTTACCGGCGCCATTCGGGCCGATAATACCGACGATACCGCCGGGAGGGAGTTTGAAGCTGAGGTCGTTGATGAGTAAACGATCGCCAAATCCTTTTTTAAGATGTTCAACCTCAATAACCACATCGCCCAGACGTGGACCGGGCGGAATATAAATTTCCTGGGTCTCGTTACGTTTTTGCGATTCCTGGGATGACAGTTCTTCAAAGCGAGCCAGGCGAGCCTTGCTTTTGGCGTGTCGCCCCTTGGGGTTGGAGCGTACCCATTCCAGCTCGGCTTTCATGGCTTTGATGCGGGATGTTTCCTGTTTTTCTTCCAGTTCCAGGCGTTTTTCTTTTTGTTCCAGCCAAGATGAATAATTGCCTTCCCATGGAATCCCCATGCCGCGGTCCAGTTCCAGAATCCAGCCAGCCACATTATCCAGAAAATACCGGTCGTGAGTGACCGCAACCACGGTTCCGGTGTAATCGTGCAGAAAGCGTTCCAGCCAGGCGACTGATTCAGCATCGAGGTGGTTGGTCGGTTCATCAAGCAGCAACATATCAGGTTTTGATAATAGCAGGCGACACAGGGCGACCCGGCGCTTTTCACCACCGGACAGCTTAGTGATATCCGCATCCCAAGGGGGTAATCTCAGCGCATCGGCTGCAATTTCCAGGGTACGGTCCAGATTATGGCCGTCATGGGCATTGATGATGTCTTCAAGACGAGCCTGTTCAGCCGCGAGCTTGTCAAAATCAGCATCGGCTTCGGCATAGGCTGCATAGACGGCATCCAGCTGGGCCAGCGCTTCTTTGACTTCAGCGACGGCTTCTTCAATATTTTCACGGACGGTTTTGCCTGGGTCCAGCTCCGGCTCCTGGGCCAGATAACCTATTTTGATGCCTTTAAGCGGTATGGCTTCACCTTCAATTTCGGTGTCGATACCCGCCATAATCCGCAGTAAAGTAGATTTACCCGAGCCATTCAGTCCCAGTACGCCAATTTTTGCGCCGGGAAAGAAAGACAGGGAAATGTCTTTCAGGATATGTTTTTTCGGGGGAACAATTTTGCTCACCCGGTTCATGGAATAGATATATTGCGCCATTATTATCTTATGCAAACAAAAAGCGCATTATATACTAATCATCCAAAATCTACTCATTGCTTGCCGGGGTGTTGTTGGCTCAGGTGGTTGAGCCTATGTATCGCAGGAATCGCGAATTTATCAGCGATTCCTTATTGTTTGGTTTAAAATTGCGGTTTGGATTTTTTTAAATGGCCATTATGACTAAATCTTCTGAACAGGATGTTATCGATTCATTAATCAGTATCCGGGATTTTATCCGCTGGGGCGCCAGCGAATTTTCAAAGCAGGCTGTTTTTTTAGGTCACGGTACAGAAACACCGTTGGATGAAGCGGCGGCAATCGTATTGCATGCCTTGCATCAGCCTTATCAACTTGCCGATAATTATCTGGATTGTCGCTTGACTGCTGAGGAAAAGCAGCATGTTTTTGAGTTGATTCATAAAAGAATCGTCGAGCGTAAACCGTCGGCTTATATCACTCATGAGGCTGTTTTTGCCGGTTTGTCTTTTTATGTGGATGAGCGGGTTTTAGTGCCGCGTTCACCCATTGCTGAATTGATTGAGCAGCGTTTTGAACCCTGGGTCGATGAGTCTGAGGTTTATAATATTCTGGATATGTGTACCGGCAGTGCCTGTATCGCCATTGCCTGTGCCTATGCATTTCAGGAGGCAACAGTGGATGCGGTGGAATTGAGTGAGGCGGCCGCTGAGGTTGCCCGAATCAATATTACCCGGCATGAACTGGAAGATCGGGTGTTTTTGTACGAATCCGATCTTTTTTCGGCAGTGCCCGAGAAACCTTACGATATTATTGTCAGCAATCCCCCTTATGTGAGTCTGGCCGAATGGGAATCGTTACCGGCCGAGTATCATTCTGAACCCGAAATGGGTTTTAAAGGCGGTGAATCCGGCCTGGATCTGGTGATTAAGATTTTGCGACAGGCCCGGCATTATTTGGCGGAAAAAGGTATTCTGGTCGTTGAAGTGGGAAGCAGTGCGGAAACTCTGCAGCAGATGTTTCCTGAAGTACCGTTTTACTGGCTGGATTTTGAGCGGGGCGGGGATGGCGTCTTCCTGCTGACGGCCGAGCAGCTTGAAAAATATCATTCACATTTTAAAAATACATTGTAATTATGTCTGGAAATTCAATAGGAAAATTATTTACTGTCACCACATTTGGGGAAAGCCACGGTCTGGCGCTGGGTTGCATTGTCGATGGCTGCCCGCCGGGACTGGCATTGTCAGAAGCGGATATCCAGATAGATCTGGACCGCAGAAAACCTGGAACCTCCAGGCATACCACCCAGCGCCGTGAGGCCGATCAGGTAAAGATTTTATCCGGAGTGTTTGAAGGCAAAACTACGGGTACGCCCATCGGCCTGCTGATTGAGAACACCGATCAGCGCTCTAAAGACTATTCTGATATTGCCAGTACTTTCCGGCCGGGGCACGCCGACTACAGCTATCAGCACAAATACGGTTTTCGGGATTATCGTGGCGGCGGCCGTTCTTCAGCTCGGGAAACAGCCATGCGGGTTGCTGCCGGAGCCATTGCCAAAAAATATTTACTGGAACAGTTTGATATTCAGGTGCGTGGTTATTTGTCTCAGCTGGGCCCGATTAAAATCGAAAAAGTCGACTGGAATATTATTGGCGATAATCCTTTTTTCTGTCCGGACAGTGACAAAATTGCCGAACTGGAAGCGTATATGGATGCCTTGCGAAAAGAAGGTAATTCCGTAGGCGCACAGGTTGATGTGGTTGCGACCAATGTTCCACCGGGCCTGGGGGAGCCTGTTTTTGACCGGATTGATGCGGAACTGGCACATTCGCTGATGAGTATCAATGCGGTGAAGGGGGTTGAGATTGGTGATGGTTTTGATTGTGTCGATTGCAAGGGCACTGATTTTCGCGATGAAATGACACCGGATGGTTTTTTAAGCAATCATGCTGGCGGCATACTCGGCGGTATCAGTACCGGCCAGGATATTGTCGCCCGTATTGCCTTGAAACCCACTTCCAGTCTGAGGCTGCCGGGTCGCAGTATTAATCTTCAGGGCGAGCCGGTTGAAGTGGTCACCAAAGGACGACATGACCCGTGTGTCGGTATCAGGGCCACGCCGATTGCAGAAGCGATGATGGCGATTACGTTAATGGATCATGTATTACGGCACAGGGCGCAGAATCAGGGTGTGGATTCGGCCGTTCCGGTACTCAGATAAACATTGTAATTTTATGACACTGCCTTACTGGCGATTATCAGGTTTTTATTTTTTTTATTTTGCAACGCTAGGGGGATTTTTACCTTACTGGAGTTTGTATCTGGAAAGCCAGCAGTTTAATGCGGTTCAAATTGGTGAATTATCCGCCCTGATGGTTGCCAGCAAAGTGGTTGCCCCGAATATCTGGGGGGCAATTGCCGATTATACCGGCAGGAGTCTGCGGATTATCCGCATGGCATCGTTTTTTGCCACAGTCTTTTTTGCCGGTTTTTTGTTTTTAAAAGGCTATCAGTGGTTTGCCTGGATTACCGTGTGTTTCAGTTTTTTCTGGAATGCCGCATTACCCCAGTTTGAAGCCGTCACGCTGTTCCATCTGCAGCATGAGCCGCATAAATACAGCCAGATAAGATTATGGGGCTCGGTGGGTTTTATTGTGACGGTATTGGCTTTAGGCGGGTGGCTGGAACAATATTCCATTAAGTCGTTACCCTTGATTATTCTGGTGTTGCTAAGTTTAATCTGGTTTGTAACCCTGTTGACGCCAGAAGCGAAAATCAACCGTAAGAGTCAGGACAAGATAAACATCTGGAAAATTATATTTCGCCCGGAAGTGCTGGCTTTTTTAACGGTTTATATGCTGTTGCAGATAGCGCATGGGCCGTATTATGTGTTTTTTTCCATCTATCTGGAGCAACTTGATTATTCATCTACGGTCATCGGGATGCTCTGGGCGCTGGGCGTCTGTGCTGAAATCGTATTATTTCTGTTCATGAAGCCGGTACTGAAGTTTGTTTCGCTGCGACGAATTTTATTAATCAGTATTGTATTCAGTATTGTCCGCTGGCTGCTGATTGCCCATTATGCCCATGTTTTTGAAATCATTGTCATTGCCCAGCTTTTACATGCTGCGACATTCGGCTCCTCGCATATTGCTGCCATTCATCTGGTTCATCAGTATTTTGGCACACAGCATCAGGGTAAGGGACAGGCTTTATACAGCAGTATGAGTTTTGGTCTGGGCGGTATGCTGGGTAGCTTATACAGTGGCTATTTATGGGACAGTCTGGGGGCTGAATTTGTCTATTCCATGGCCGCGGCGTGTTGCTGTATTGCATTCCTGGTGGCCTTTCTCTGGATTGGCCGGGAAAAGAAAGTCTTAATCGGGTAAAATGGTGATTTATTCAGCGTATTTAATTATTTAAGTGTTTAATATATTTGTCTTTTTAAATACGCTGGGTAATTACAAAACAGACTGATTAAGTAAATTTTTGACTGAAACGAACAACTGGAAATAACGTGTTTGAATTGATAAAAAACGGCGGCTGGATGATGATTCCGATTATTCTGTGTTCCATTGGAGCCATGGGAATCATCGGGGAACGATTTTGGTCATTGCGGCAGAAAAAAATATTACCGCCGGATCTGGTGCCGCAAATATGGAAACTGTATCGCAGTAAAAAACTGGATGAAACAACTATCCGCAGAATCAGGAACAGCTCACCTTTGGGAGCGGTACTGGCGGCCGGGCTGGTGAACAGTCATCATGGTCGGGAAGTGATGAAGTCCAGTATCGAAGAGGCTGGAAGACAGGTGGTTCATGAGCTGGAAACCTATCTGAATGCACTGGGGACTATTGCTTCTATTTCGCCTTTGTTGGGGTTATTGGGCACAGTCATCGGTATGATTAAGGTTTTTTCAGCGATTATGCTACACGGGGTCGGTGATCCCGGGGTTTTGGCAGGCGGTATTTCTGAGGCCTTGATTACCACAGCGGCCGGTTTGACGGTGGCGATTCCCAGCCTGATTTTTCATCGTTATTTCGAGCGTCTGGTTGATGATTATGTGGTTAAAATGGAAGAAGAGTCCCTGCGCCTGATTGATATTATGCACGGTGACCGCGAGGAAGCGTAATGGATTTTCATCGCCGAAAGAGACCGCCTCTGGAAATTTCCATGACACCGATGATTGATGTGGTGTTTTTGTTGCTGATTTTTTTTATGGTGACCACGACTTTCAATCGACAGAGTGAGTTGACGATTAACTTGCCGGAGGCTCAGGGGCAGGAGTCTAAAGAAAAGCCCAAAAGCATTACCCTGATGATTGATGCCGATGGAAATTATTTTATTTCCGATAAGCAGGGCAAGTTTCATCAGTTGATAAACCGTAAATTATCGACTTTGAAACGGGCTTTACAACAAACAGCCGGGGATTCAAGGCTGATGCCCATTATTATCAGCGCCGATGGCAAAACACCGCATCAGGCAGTTATCAGCGCCCTGGATATAGCCGGGCGTTTGGGCTTTAAACATGTTGTTTTTGCAACCCGGAATTCCGCGGGTAAGCAATGATTAAAAACTTTTCCCGCTGGATTCAGGATGCCTGGTACAAGGAAATGTATCTATCAACATGGATAATGCCTTTATCCATGATTTATGTTGATATCATTAAACTCAGGCGTTTTTTATACCGGAAAGGTTTTTTAAAAACTACCCGCTTACCGGTGCCGGTGATTATTGTCGGTAATATTACCGTGGGTGGAACGGGTAAAACCCCTCTGGTCATCTGGCTGGCGGATTATTTACAACAGCAAGGTTACAAGCCCGGTATTATCAGTCGGGGTTATGGCGGCAGCGGGCAGGAGCAACCGCTGCGGGTCACCGCAAACAGTCCGGTCGCTGATGTGGGTGATGAACCCTTGTTAATCGCCCGTAAAAGCACAGCACCGGTTGCGGTATGCACTCGGCGGGTGGCTGCGGCAAAATATCTGATTGATGATTTTCATTGTGATGTCATCATTTCTGATGATGGTTTACAGCATTATGCCTTGCAAAGAGATATTGAAATTGCTGTGATTGACGGGCTGCGACGGTTTGGAAATGGCTATTGTCTGCCGGCGGGTCCTTTAAGAGAGCCCATAGAGCGGTTACAGGAAGTCGATTTGGTGATTGTGAATGGAGAGGCCGAGCAGGATGATGAATATTCAATGCGTTTTTCGGGCTCTGATGCTGTGAATCTGGCCAATCAAACCGTCAAGCCTTTATCGGAATTCAGTCAGCAGCCATGTCATGCGGTGGCCGGCATTGGTAATCCAGAGCGTTTTTTTCAGTTACTGAAGCAGCAAGGGATAACATTTGATGCTCATGCTTTTCCTGATCATTACCACTTTACAGCCGCTGATTTGGACTTTAAAGATGAGCATCCAGTATTAATGACAGAAAAAGACGCGGTAAAATGTCAGTCTTTTGCAACGGAAAAACTCTGGAGTGTCCCGGTAACAGCTGAACCTGAACCTTCATTTATTCAACAACTTAACACATTACTTACACAGAAACATGGATAAAAAATTACTCGATATTCTGGCCTGCCCGATTTGTAAAAGCGAACTTGTCTATCAACAGGAAACCCAGGAATTAATTTGTAAAGCCGATCGTCTGGCATTTCCAATACGGGATGATATTCCCGTCATGCTGGAAGACGAAGCACGGGAATTGTCAGTTGAAGAAGTGGATGCATTAAGGAAAAAATGACAGCATTTAAAGTCGTTATCCCGGCACGATACGGTTCCACCCGCTTACCCGGCAAGCCGTTGCTGGATATAGACGGACATCCGATGATCTGGCATGTCTGCCAAAGGGCATTGGAAGCAGATGCCGAGCAGGTTGTCGTGGCAACCGATGACAGCCGGATTTATGATGCGGTAAAACAAATGGGACTGGATGTCGTCATGACGGATGAATCCCATCAGTCGGGTACCGAACGTATTGCCCAGGTTGCCGAAGTTATGGGTTGGAAACAGGACGATGTCATTGTTAATCTTCAGGGGGACGAACCTCTGATTCCACCCCATTATATTAATGATGTAGCCAGTGTTCTTATCCGGCAGCAGCGGGCGGATATGGCGACACTTGCCGCCCGAATCAATGAGCCTGAAGAAATATTCAATCCGAATGCGGTTAAAGTGGTGCTGGATAAAGAGGGGTATGCGCTTTATTTCAGTCGTGCGCCAATTCCATGGGACAGGGCGGAATTTCCACAGATGGATACTTTTCCAGGCAATAGTCAGCACTGGCTCAGACATATCGGAATGTATGCCTATCGGGTTGATTTTCTGAAGCGCTATTGTCAATGGCAACCCACCCAATTGGAGCAGATTGAGTCTCTGGAGCAATTGCGGGTGCTTTGGCATGGGGAAGCATTGATTGTTCAGGTGGTTGAAAAAGTACCGGAAGCAGGGGTTGATACCCGGGAGGACTTGCAGCGAGTCAGTCAAAGACTCAAGCAGAAAAGTTTATGATAAAGACCTTTGACGGGTGTTGTCTAAAATTGTCATAATCAGGATTGATTAAAAATGCTATGGTTGCAGGGACTGCTTGTGTAATAAATGCGCATCAGTCAGCAACGGGTTTTGTACAGTATTTAAGAGAGCAGGATTTAATGCCAAAAGATTCATTAACGATAAAACATAACCGCACTGGTCAGCAGGTGGAGTACCCTTTATTACAGGGCACTTTGGGTAAAGAAACCGTTGACATCAGGTCCCTATATAAAGACCTGGACTGCTTTACCTATGATCCGGGCTTTACCGCCACCGCCAGTTGCAAAAGCCATATTACCTTTATCGATGGTGAAAAAGGGGTGTTGTTGTATCGGGGGTATCCGATTGAACAACTGGCAGATCAGTGCAGTTTTCTGGAGGTTTCCTATTTATTAATGAATGGTGAGCTGCCTGATAAGGCTCAGCTGGAAGAATTTTCGCTGGAAATAGCCCATCGTTCGACTGTTCATGAATCCTTGCGTTATTTCTTTGAAGGTTTCAGTTATGATGCCCATCCGATGGCAATGCTGGTGGGTGTGGTGGGGTCGTTGTCGGCTTTTTATCACAGCGAATTGAATATGAATGATCCTGAGCATCGCAGAGTCTGTGCGGCCAGGATGATTGCCAAAATGCCAACCATTGCAGCGGCCTCTTACCGGCATTCGGTCGGTAAACCTTTTGTATATCCGCGCCTGGATCTGGATTATTGCGAGAACTTCTTAAACATGATGTTCTCACGTTCCTCACCGAATTATGTAGACCCTGATTATGTGGTTGACCCCAAACAGGCAAAAGCCCTGAACCTGTTATTTATCCTGCATGCCGATCACGAACAAAATGCCAGTACTTCTACGGTTCGGCTGGCAGGCAGTACCGGCGCCAATCCTTATGCCTGTATATCGGCGGGTATCGCTGCGCTTTGGGGGCCGGCTCACGGCGGCGCCAATGAAGCGGTGCTGGCGATGCTGGATGAGATTGGCACAAAAGACAGAATTCCTGAATTTATTGCCCGCGCAAAAGATAAAAACGATCCTTTCCGGCTGATGGGATTTGGTCATAGAGTCTATAAAAATTTCGATCCCAGAGCCTCAATTATCAGGAAAACCTGTTATGAAATACTGGAAGATACCCAGAAACAGGAACCTTTATTTGAACTGGCCCTGGCTCTGGAAGAATATGCATTGAAAGATGAATACTTTATAGAGAAAAAGCTTTATCCTAATGTGGATTTTTATTCCGGAATCATCTATCGTGCATTGAATATTCCGGTTGAAATGTTTACTGTGATGTTTGCCATTGCTCGAACCACAGGCTGGTTAGCCCATTGGCTGGAAATGACAGCAGACCCGAGTACGCCGATAGGCCGGCCAAGGCAGTTATACTTAGGGCCTGAAAAACGTGATTTTGTATCGATTGACGAACGTTAATCAAAAAAAATAGTAACTACTCAGCGCATTGAGGTTTTTAATATCAGTCAC
>CAYLNS010000103.1:1942-9666 GCA_964385115.1 uncultured Methylomarinum sp. | reverse complement strand
ACCGGATTTAGAGTAAAATCACCGCCCTTGTACTATTCTTATTAATCATAGTGCAGATTCATAGATAATGCTGCGGCGTTTCTAAACAGACAATAACACAATCTCCTGATGTTTAAGGAGTGGTTTAAATTATGGCAAAAGAAGATTATTACAAAGTGCTGGGTATAGCCCGGACAGCCAGTGAAGTCGAAATTAAAAAGAGTTATCGGCGTCTGGCAATGAAGTATCACCCGGATAGAAATAAGGATAATCCGGAACAGGCCGAAATTCGATTCAAGGAAGTCAAAGAAGCCTATGAAGTATTGTCGGATCCAAAAAAACGCTCTGCGTATGATCAGTTTGGTCATGCCGGTGTTGATCATTCCGTTGGTGGTGGCCCTGGAGGATTCGGCGGCGCAGAAAGTTTCAGTGATATATTTGGTGATGTATTCGGGGATATTTTTGGTGGTGGTTCGCGTCAGAGTGGCGGTGCCCAGCGCGGTTCCGATCTGCGCTATAACCTGGAATTGACGTTGGAAGAAGCCGTTGCAGGCACGGAAGCTACAGTGAAAGTGCCGGTAATGGTGGTTTGTGACAGCTGTAACGGTAGCGGGGCTAAAAAAGGAACCTCTCCTGTGACTTGTTCGACCTGTCACGGACATGGTCAGGTCAGAATGCAGCAGGGCTTCTTTTCAGTTCAGCAAACCTGTCCCACCTGTCATGGTTCAGGACAGCAAATCAAAGATCCTTGCCGGCAATGCCATGGTTCAGGCAGGGTTAAAGATACCAAAACCTTATCGGTTAAAATCCCGGCAGGAGTGGATACTGGTGACAGAATTCGTCTTGCTGGAGAAGGTGAGGCCGGTGTTAAAGGCGGCCCGGCGGGTGATTTATATGTTCAGGTTCAGGTTAAGGAACATGCTATTTTTACCCGTGATGGTGCAGATTTATATTGTGAAGTGCCTATCAGTTTTCCGACAGCCTGTTTGGGGGGTGAGCTTGAAGTGCCGACTTTAAATGGTAAGGTCAAGCTTAAAATTCCACCCGAGACACAAACCGGGAAGCTGTTCCGTTTGCGCGGTAAGGGTGTAAAACCGGTTCGAGGCGGAGCGACGGGCGATTTATTGTGCCGGGTGCAGATTGAAACACCGGTGCGTTTGAATAAGGAACAGAAAAAATTACTGGAGCAGTTGCAAAAATCGCTGGATGGGGGCGGTAAGCATCATAGTCCTCAAGAGCATTCCTGGACCGATAGTGTTAAGAGTTTTTTTGAAAAGATTACTGGATAAATCATGATACGAGTTGCCATCGTGGGCGCTTCAGGCAGAATGGGGTTGAGCCTGATTAAAGCAGTTGAAATGTCTAAGCAGATGGAGTTGACAGTTGCCATCTCCAGGCCGGGTAGTTTGTCGGTGGGTAAGGATGCCGGCGAACTGGCGGGGCTTTCCCATATCGGGGTGGTCATTGGAGATGATCTGGCTGCTGTTGTAGACCGGTTTGATGTGATGATTGATTTTACCCGGCCTGAGCCGTCTATGAAATATATTGAAATCTGCCGACAGGCGGGTAAACAGATTGTGATTGGCACAACAGGCTATTCAGATGGGCAAAAACAGGCTATTGCTGCGGCAGCAAGGGACATAGCCATTGTGTTGGCCCCGAATATGAGTGTCGGCGTTAACCTGACCTTAAAATTGCTGGAAATGACAGCCAGGGTCATGGGCGACTATACCGATATTGAAGTCATAGAAGCCCATCACCGGCATAAGGTCGATGCGCCATCAGGTACGGCTTTAAGAATGGGTGAAGTAATCGCAGATACATTGGGGCGTGATTTAAAAAGCTGTGCTATTTATGGCCGTGAAGGTCATACGGGTGAGCGTGATCGCAAAACTATTGGCTTTTCCACGATTCGAGCCGGTGATATTGTCGGTGATCATACTGTGATGTTTGCCGATGAAGGTGAGCGCGTGGAAATCACTCATAAGGCCAGCAGTCGCATGACTTTTGCCAATGGCGCAGCAAGAGCGGTTCAATGGCTTTCGGATAAGACATCGGGCTTATATGATATGCAGGATGTATTGGGCTTGAAATCCTGAGCTTGCTTGTTATTGGGAATTAGTCGTTGCGCCGAATTGTAATTTTTACCGATGACCCTGGCTGGCATGGTGAACAGTTGTGCCTGGCCTTTGCCAGACACGGTTTTGTGGCTGAGTATGTGTCGCTGACTGAATGTCGATTGATGCTGCATTCAGCTTCCCTGCCTATACAGATTCCAGGATTTAAGAATAGCTTGCCGGATGCGGCTTTCGTCAGAGGGGTGCCGGGAGGTTCGCTTGAAGAAGTTGTTTTTTATCTGGATATTTTGCATGCCCTGAAAATAGCCGGTGTGCCTGTCTATAATGATGCTTATGCCATTGAGCGCAGCGTTGACAAAGCAATGACCAGCTTTTTGCTGAAGCAGGCCGGAATTTTAACGCCTGATACCTGGGTTGTTCGCGACAGAAAGCAGGCTCTGGCGATTGCTGAGCGTGAGATACAATCGGGTTCTCATCTAATAAGTAAACCTTTGTTTGGTTCCCAGGGGGAAGGAATCCGGCGTCTTGATAAAATGACGGATTTATTCTGGTTGACCAGCAGTCATGGTATTTATTATTTACAACGGTTTATGCATTGCCTGGGCGAAGGGTATTCAGATATTCGCGTTTTTGTGATTAACGGGGTTGCTGTTAGCGCCATGCGGCGTTGCGGGCAGTCCTGGTTAAACAATGTCGCAAAAGGTGCAAGCTGTGAGTTTGTCGATTTGGAAGCTGATTTGATTAAACTGGCGGTCAGTGCCTGTCAGGCATTGAAAATGGACTATGCGGGTGTGGATATTATCAGAGCGACTGATGGGCAATATTATGTAATCGAGGTGAATAGTATTCCGGCCTGGAAGGGTTTGTTGAAAGCTTCCGGGGTGAATATGGCTGAATATCTGGTTGAAGATTTGATTGCTCGTTATGTTGATGGGCAGTCCATAAATCAGTCTGCTTCTGGGGTATTGGTATGAAACTAACACTTCAGGATTATTATGAGCAGGCTTGTGAGATAGAGCTGCAGGCATTCAAACCAGGGAATGTCAGTATCTATAGTGAAGGGCATGACATGACCGTAGATGATTTTAGAATAAGCCTGTCCGTTAGCTCTGGGCCGTTGTGTGATCCTGAATACTCTCTAGGTGAAAAAATATACTTTGCTGTTAAAGAAACCCGGGAAGCGGTTGGCTGCAATACTAATCTGGGGATTATTTTGCTTTGTGCTCCATTGATCAAGGCGGTCGAAAATATTCAAAAAGGGCAGTCGTTGCGGCAGTCTTTAAAACAAATTATCAATACGGCAACTGTTGCGGATGCCGATTGGGTTTTTCAGGCGATAATGCTGGCATCACCAGGCGGGCTGGGTGATGCAGAAGAAGGTGACGTATCTGAAAAAGCCAGGATTACGCTATTGGAGGCGATGGAAATTGCCCAGGAAAAAGACAGAATTGCTTATCAGTTCACATCTATATATAAAGATATTTTTGAATTTACAATTTTCCTGTATAATTCCACTCTAGCGAAATTTGGAAATCATAACTGGGCTGCATTATCTGTCTATACAGGTATGTTGGCAAAGTATCCAGATAGCCATATTGAGCGAAAATATGGCAGTCGGTATTCCGGATGGGTGGCTGAACAAATGAAGTCTCTTCACGATGCTTTGTCTGTAGCCAATAATCCTGATTCTTTGATTCCCCTTTTACATGAAGTGGATAAAGAGTTCAAGAATAAGGGCCTTAATCCGGGTACAACTGCTGATATAACAGTGGCAACTGTACTGGTGGTGTTTTTGGAGCAGTTGGTCAATAGAAGTTTCTGTTGATTGGGCATAAAAGGATTTGCCGTGGCATCGTTATGATGTCGTTATTTTGATTCATTCTTATTATTGTTTATATTTTCTTTAGGAGAGAAAAGTAAAATGGCTAAAATCAACAATTTACGTGTTGGCGAGTCTCTGGTTGGTGAAGGTAACGAAGTTGCTCACATTGATTTAATGATTGGACCTCGTGGTTCAGCTGCTGAGTCAGCGTTTGCAAACTGTCTGACTAACAACAAAGATGGTTTTTCCAGCCTGTTAGCTGTTGTTGCTCCAAACTTGATGGTTAAACCTGCCACCGTTATGTTCAACAAAGTTACCATCAAAGGCTCTAAGCAAGCTGTTCAAATGTTTGGACCAGCTCAGCGTGGCGTTGCAATGGCTGTTGCCGATTGCGTTGAAAATGGCACAATCCCTGCTGATGAAGCGGATGATTTGTTTGTTTCTGTAGGTGTGTTTATTCACTGGTTGGCTGATGACGATGCTAAAATCCAGGAATACAACTATAAAGCAACTAAAGAAGCGTTAGAGCGTGCTGTTGCAGGTACTCCAACTGCTGCTGAAGTTGTTGCTCAAAAAGCTACTGCAGAGCATCCTTTCGCTGCAAACTAATTTTATTAGTTTCTGTTAGTGAGAAAAATACCCCGTTAATCCGGGGTATTTTTTTGCCTGTTCAAAATGTAAATCAGCTATTGAGTAAACAGTTTATCAATTTGCTCATACGTTAGATTGCCTGAATGTAAAGCGCTGGCGACCAGAGCCTGTGTGACTCCCAGTGATGCCAGTTGTTCAATATCCTTAATATTGCGAATGCCGCCCGCAGCAATAAAGTTATTTTCAGGGTATTGAGAGCTATATTCTTTGATGATATTAAACTCTGGCCCCTGATTTTTCCCCACTCTGGATAATGTCATTAAGATGATATTTTCTGGCCATAGCGGGTGCTGTTGAAATAATTCGGCAGGGCCTGAAGGTAAATTGTTTTTAAAGTCCAATGATAAAATATGATTTGATTCGATTGACCGCGGGATTTTCTGTTGTGATTCCGAGCCGATGACAGGGATATGATTTTCAGGAACGCCTGCTAATTGTTCATATTGCAAACCACTGTCTATCCAGAAAAGAATTTCCGGGTACTGATGGGTGATTTGATTGATTAACTTTCGATGATGACCACAATGGCCGATGCTATCCAGGTCGGCGATATAAAAAATGTGAAAAGCATAAAGGGATAAAAAAGCCTCGAGCACATCAAAAACATCTGCAGAATGGCATAATGGGGTATTGATGGGTTGATAAGCCGAGCGAATCCCTGCTTTGGCATGCACCACCACATTATCTTTTAAATCCAGAACCGGGATAATTTGCATTAGTGAAACTATTAGTTGTTGAATTTGTGACAGCAGGCGGTTATTTAACAGAGCCCGTACCTGAGTCGTTGTACCATGAAGGCAGGATGATGCTTCAAGCTTTACTGGCCGGATTAAGCCAGGTTTCGTCGCTTGAAATTTCTGTGTTGTTGAGTAAACAAAACCGCAAAATTAAATTACCCGAAGGCTGTCATAGGGTGTTGGTTGAAAAACCGAATCAATTCTATCAGATTCTGCAAACAGCCATAAAACAATGCGATTGTTTTTTGCCCATTGCGCCGGAACAGGATGAAGCCCTGGTCAAGCTGGCTGAATTATCTGAATTATTGGGAAAGTCCGCTTTATTGTCTTCGCCGGCGGCCATACGATTGTTTAGTGATAAACAAAAGACACTGGATTTTTTAGAATCAATCACCGATTGTGTGGTGAAAAGTTGTTTATTGGGTGATTTTAAATACCAGTTCCCGCCCCCCTGGGTGGTTAAGCCCATTGATGGAGTAGGGTGTGAGCAATGCTATCTTGTTGCGGATAATTCGGAATTAGTGGCATTTAAGCGTAGTCATACAAACACTTTTGTTATCCAGCCCTTTATTCCGGGCAGAGCTTTGAGTCTTTCCTGTCTGTTCAAATCAGGAAAGGCCTGGCTGTTATGTTGTAATCGGCAAATGCTTGAAATCAGAAACGGTAAATTTCAATTGACAGGTTGCGAGGTTAATATAGCCCATAATAATAAACATCGCTATCAGCAGTTGATTGATAAGATTGCCGTAGCAGCGCCGGGATTGTGGGGCTATGTAGGAATTGATTTTATCGAGCAGGATGATGGTAAGCTGTTTATGCTTGAAATCAATCCCCGGTTAACGACTTCCTTTGTAGGCATCAGCCAGGCTCTCGGCGTTAACATGGCTGAACAGCTTGTTCAGCTTATTGACCAGGAACCCGAGTATAATAAGGCTTTGAATAAAACAATTACAGTGAACCTGGTTTAAAAAGAATGGCGAACAGTATTATCGGTTGGGATATAGGTGGGGCGCATGTTAAAGCTGCTTTGCTGAATGAGCAGGGACAGGTTGTGAAAGTCAGCATCAAAGCCTGTCCATTATGGAAGGGACTCAATCATCTTGAAAAGGCAGTGTTAACCATTATGTCCGAGTTTTCCACTCAGGGTTGCAGTCATGTGATTACCATGACCGGTGAATTGGTGGATTTGTTTGATAGCCGGGAGCAAGGGGTTAATGATATTGTAAAAGCCATGCGGGTTTATTTGAACAGTTTCCAGATAATTATCTATGCGGGTCAATACGGTTTTATTTCCTCCACTGAGGTGAATCAGAAGAACTGTTTGTCGATTGCCTCGGCAAACTGGCTGGCCAGTGCAAGCTTTGCTGCCAGCAAAGTAGAGACGGGGCTGTTTGTTGATATTGGCAGTACTACAACCGATATTTTATGCCTGAATCAGCGCCAGGTTCTGGCCCAGGGTTTTACCGATTACCAGCGCCTGCAAACGCGCGAACTGGTTTATACCGGAATTGTCAGAACAGCAGTGATGGCGGTTGCGGATGAAGCGGTGTTTAACGGCCAGAAAATGGGTTTGATGGCCGAATATTTTGCCACCATGGCCGATGTTTACCGGCTGACTGGCGAGCTGAATGAGGCTCATGATTTGACGGAAACTGCCGACGGCGAGGCAAAAACTGTTCTTGCAAGCGCCAGAAGGCTATCCCGTATGACAGGTTATGATTTTAATAAACAGGACATGGCGTTATGGCTGTCATTTGCAAACGAAATAAGGCGTCAACAGCTTGAGAAGATTAGCAATGCCTGTCAGCTACAATTACAGCGCCTGGGAAGTGATGCTGGGACCTTGGTCGGCGCCGGTATAGGCCGTTTTCTGCTTGAGAACATAGCGGGGCAGCTTAAACTGGAATATCTGGATTTTAATGAGTTGGTGCCTCAAGCAGGCAAGCTAAGCGGAGTGGATAGTGCAGACTGTGCCCCAGCGGTTGCCGTTGTCGGGCTGGCGCTTCAGCAGCAGCTGGTATAGAATTTTGAAATGAATCTTGCAAAATCACAAACACGATCACTGCCTTATTTTCCGGATAGCTCAAAACTTTTTGCACCTGTTGCTGGCAAACCCTGGGCTGTTTTTCTGGATAGTGGCTATCCCTATATTCATCAGGGACGCTTTGATATTATTGCCGCCGACCCTGTCACGACTTTAGTCACAAAAGGGGAGCTTACGGAAATTACCCAGGGAAATGAAAAAACTGTTTCCCGGGAAGATCCGTTTAAGTTATTACAAAAACATCTACAGCACACTATTGCTATTGAAGAGGATTTGCCTTTTAACGGTGGGGCTATCGGTTATTTTTCCTATGATTTGGCCAGAAGAATCGAAAAATTACCGGTTATTGCCACGGATGGCGAACATATCCCGGAAATGGCTGTTGGTATTTATTCATGGGCTGTGATTGTTGA
>CAYLNS010000103.1:0-1842 GCA_964385115.1 uncultured Methylomarinum sp. | reverse complement strand
ACGCGACCCAGAAAAAATTCCCAGCAACTGGATGTGCTGCAAATGGGGACCCTGTTTGAAAGCCGTAAAGACCGGGCAGAAAATGTCATGATTGTTGATTTATTGCGTAATGACATCAGTAAATGCTGTAAACCGGGTTCTGTTAAAGTGCCAAGATTATTTGATATAGAAACCTATGCCACGGTACATCACCTGGTCAGTACGGTTAAAGGCGAGCTAAAGGACAATTTGCACGCCGTGGATTTGTTGAAAAGCTGTTTTCCCGGAGGCTCAATAACCGGTGCCCCAAAAATCAGAGCCATGGAAATTATTGAAGAATTGGAGCCGCATCGACGCGGCGTTTATTGTGGCTCTATCGGTTATATTGGTTTTGATGGCAATATGGATACCAATATTGCCATTCGCACTATGGTGCATTCAGATAATACGATTCGTTTATGGGCCGGGGGCGGGATTGTTAATGATTCTGTTCTTGAAGAGGAATATCAGGAAAGCTTTGATAAGGCCAGGGCCCTGCTGACTGTTTTGTCAGAGTTTAAAGACCGATGAAAAGAGTGATAAAAATAGGGGGTAGCCTGGCAAGCAATGGCGCTTTAGGGCAATGTCTTGAAAAAATTGCCGACCAGTCAATGCCTGATACCTTGGTGGTGCCCGGTGGAGGCATGTTTGCCGAGCAGGTTCGCCAGGCGCAAAAACAATGGCAGTTTGATGATGAAGCCGCTCATCAAATGGCTATTCTTGCCATGCAACAAATGGCATTATTATATAAATCATTGCAATCTGATTGGCAGATTGTTTCATCGTGGGCGGATTTATATGCTCATTCCGAATCCATCAGAATCTGGTCGCCTGATATTGCAGAATTAAATAAGGAGGATATTCCGGCTACCTGGGGGATGACCTCAGACAGTCTGGCAGCCTGGCTGGCGGGGAAAATCAATGCGAAGGAGCTGATTGTACTGAAATCAATTGAAATAGGTGCGGAGCAGAATATTGCCGCGATGCAACGAGCCGGGATTGTCGATCTGGAGTTTCATCACTTTATCCAAAATGCCTTGTTTAAAACGACCGTAACTCATCATCAGACTTTTTTTAATCATCAGGCGGATGGGCTGTTAACTGAATTGCTTGAATAAATACTTACATGTACTCAAAAATTAAACGAATTATCAGAAAAGTGATGAATGATGCCTATTATAAAGGGCGGGAATCATTGTTGGGACATCATAAGCGGGATATTGTTGTGGTGCATGTGGATGAGGCGTGTGAGGCGCTGGAAGACAGTCGCGACCAGTTTGAAGATGCGCTGGATAAATTCAAAACGATACTCACCCTGCCCGAATTATCGTTGGAATATCGTTATCAGCAGCTGAAAAGACAATATGATTTTTGTAAGCTGAAAACGGATGAAGTCCATTACCGGATACGCGCTATTGAAGAAGTCAGCGAGGCTTTGTTTGCGGAATGGGAGCAGGAGCTGGAATTATACAGTAACCGCTCACTTAGAAGTCGCAGCCGGCAGCAGATGGATAAATCCAGACGTCAATATAACAAGTTAATTAAAGCGATGAAAAAGGCTGAGAGTCGGATATATCCGGTTTTGAATGCTTTTCATGATCAGGTATTGTTTTTAAAGCATAATTTAAACGCCCAGGCCATCGCTGCATTACAACAGGAGTTTGCTGAAATCAGTATTGATATCGTTAAATTAATTGCGATTATGGAAAAAACAATTAACGAGGCCAGTCAGTTTGTTGCTGTTCTGGTTGAACAAAAACAATTGCCCGGCCCGGTTAAATAATCTTAATTCGCAACTACTCAGCGTAATTAAAAAGATAAATA
>CAYLNS010000102.1:0-9684 GCA_964385115.1 uncultured Methylomarinum sp. | reverse complement strand
ACAATGGCTGAGTTATATTAATTCCGACAAGCAACGCCCCTAAACCCCAGGCTGACTTTTATATAACCACATTCAGATTCGGATCTTCATATAAGCGTTTCTTTTTCCACCCAGCAAATTTACTGTCATCAAAGTACAAGTCATGATCTATTGAATGCTCGTAACAATTACGAAACAGGCGAGCCGTTCTGAAAGCATGCAATTCATCATCAGCCGTGACCGTTTCAACATTGCCAACCTGGAATGTCTTGTTTTTTGATTTGCCGTCTTTTACCCAGAAAACGGTATAACACAGATAACTTTTATCTTTTCGGTGGTCATACTTAATCGTTCTGGATACCCCGGTCATACCGGTGGTTGTCTTGTTTTTAGGCGGTTTTAAAAACCTCGTCCGACTGCCTTTAAGCACCACCAGCATCTGGTCGCGCCAGGCAATAGCCGCCTGCAGTGATTTATTTTTATTCCCCCATAATTTATGTGAGAAATAACGGCTGCTTTCCTTACCTCGTCTTACAATACGAACCTGATATCCAAAAGCATCGGGTTCTGTAATATGCTTTACTTTTGCCATATGTTAGTCCTTCCAAACATTAACAACCTTGTTGAGTTGTTTTGATAAAATAGTTTAACTGTTCATTTTAACGATAGGCTGTGCTCGAATGTCTTGTTCTGATACAAAACAGCAACTATTTGAACAGTTCCTGATGTTACTAATTTGTTACAACAAAGAAGGCGCAGCTTTGTTGCTAATATTGTAATTATTTGACTACAAATTATCGCTTATAGATGAAATAAATCAAGTAAAAATTGTTTTTTTGTGGACTATTTCCTACTATTTTGGTGTAGAATATCCTTAATCGTATCATGTTGTGATACGGATTGTTATAACACATTGTTTTACAAATATTTTTTGGAGATGAAATATGAGCGTTTTAGTTGGTAAACAAGCCCCTGATTTTACTGTCCCTGCCGTATTAGGCGACGGTCAGATTGTTGATTCATTCAACTTTGCAGAAGCAACCCGCGGAAAATACGCTGTTGTTTTCTTCTACCCACTGGATTTTACCTTTGTTTGTCCTAGTGAACTGATTGCTCTGGATCATCGTATTGAAGAATTTAAAAGCCGCGGTGTAGAAGTAATTGCGGTTTCAATCGACTCGCATTTTACTCACAACGCATGGCGTAACACCCCTATCAATGAAGGGGGGATTGGTCCTGTTCGTTACACTATGGCAGCGGACATTGCTCACACTATCTGTAAAGCATATGATGTTGAAGCAGAAGCGCCAGCAGTCGCTTACCGCGGCAGCTTCCTGATTGACAAAGAAGGCGTTGTACGTCATCAGGTTGTCAATGATCTGCCATTAGGCCGTAATATGGATGAGTTATTACGTATGATTGACGCCTTACAGTTCCACGAAGAGCATGGCGAGGTTTGTCCTGCCGGTTGGCATAAAGGTGAAGCAGGTATGGATGCAAGCCCGGAAGGTGTTGCCAAATATCTGGATCAGAATGCAGACAAATTATAATTTGTCTCGCTAAAAGCGCTACATTCAAAAAGGCACAACATTTCGGTGTTGTGCCTTTTTTATGTTTTTCGTAAAAAATCAGTGCAATTAAGTCAATTTACTCCGCTTATTCAGGTATTTAAATACGCTGAATAATGGCATACTTTTCAATTAGCAGCGTTTGCATCATTTAACAGTTTTTTACGTATAAAAAACACTGCTACAACGGCAAAAACTACTGGAATCTGAGTAATTGCAAAAACCATCACAGAACTTTTAGCAAACATACCAGACAATGAGGCCAGAATTAATTTATTAGCCAGCCACCAGCTTATCCAATATCCCACCAAGCCAATTATTGCCCATTTAACAGCAGGCTCTTTAATCTTTTTTGCGGTTAAATAAAACCATACCAGAACCAGGATTCCGGCGAATTTAGCTAACAATAGCATTTTACCTACCCTCTTTTATTATTGAGCCTGAATCAGCACAACTTTTTGCATCAATAGCTCCGCAATGCACCTCTATTCAGGCTTTGTTTAAAAACTTTTGTCAGAATCATCCCTTAAGTCTGACAGTATATCCTTAAAGACTTTGGAAAAGCCACTGGAAGAGCCGACCGTCCATTGTTTGTTTTTATCCGGATTCCAGTTAGAATCAGACATGAAACCCTCTCAAAATATTATGATATGTCATATTTTCCTTCATGACATCTTTTTTACCTCCGGAGCTTACTAAATGGGAAAGTTGCTTAAAATTTTACTGACTCTTACAGCCGCGTTAGCGTTACTGATTATAGTCGCCGCGGTTGTTATCCCGATGTTTGTTGACCCTAATGACTTTAAGCCTCAAATTCAGTCAATCGTCAAAAAACAGACCGGCCGGGAATTAACCATTTCAGGCGATCTTGAATTATCCGTTTTCCCATGGATTGGTGTTGCTACCGGTGAAATGACGCTCTCTGATGCACCGGGCTTTGACAAGCCATATTTTGCTCGTATAGAAGAAAGCAATATTAAGGTCAAACTGCTGCCGCTGTTATCCAAAAAAATAGAAATCAGCCGAATTGTTCTGAAAGGACTTGATCTGTATCTGGCTAAAAACAACAAGGGCATCACTAACTGGGATGATTTAATCGCTGCCAAAGCCCAGAAAGACAAGCAACCGGTACAGGATAAACCTGCGACCACTCCGGATAAGCCTGAAAACATCCTGGCAGCCCTGGCAATCGGCGGTATTTCCATCGAAAATGCCCACCTTGTCTGGGATGATCAAAAAAGTGGGAAATATACCGAGATTAAAGACTTTAATTTACATACCGATAAACTGGTTTTCGACCAGCCTGTTGATATAAATCTCTCATTTGCGATTGTCGATAAAAAAACACAAGTCACTCAATCTGTAGATTTTTCCACCCGGCTGGTAATCAATGACAAACTGGAACTGATTAAACTGTCAGACCTTGCCTTAACCAGCCTGACAAGTGGAAAGGATATTCCCAACAACAGCCTGAAAGCAGTATTGACCGCTGATGTGGCAATCGACTTACCTCAACAGACGCTTGATATCGCAAATCTTAAGCTGAAGTCCGGTAATTTGACCGTTACGGCCGATATCAAAGGTGTCCACATAAAAGATAAACCCTCTTTTAAGGGGCACGTAAATATCGCCGAGTTTAACCTCGCGAAATTACTGAATCAAATGGCAATTAAGCTACCGGATATGAGTGATGCCTCCGCTTTAAGCCATGTTGCTGCAAACTTTGACTTGTCAGCCACCGATAAATCGGCAGCTTTGAATAATTTAGTCATCAAACTGGATGATTCAAATATTAAAGGCTCGGTAAATATCAATGATTTTTCCAGTAAAGCCCTGCAATTTGTCTTAAATATTGATGCCTTGGATGCTGACCGCTATTTACCTGCCGAAACAAAGAAATCCAGGTCATCATCTCCTAAAGCCACTCCCGCCGCTGTTGCAGCAGCCGGCGCCAGCCTGTTTCCTGTAAAAACCTTACGCAAACAGAATATTCAGGGCAAACTGAATATCGGCCAGCTTAAAATCAAAAAACTGAAGATGCAGGGGGTACATTTTAATCTGACGGCCAAACACGGTGTCATTAAAACCCGCCAGACAATCAGTCATTTATACCAGGGCAGTTATAGTGGTGCGACGACGATTAATGTCAAACACAAAACCCCTGCAATTGCGTTAAGCGAGAAACTCAGCAATATTCAGATTGGTCCGTTAATGAAGGATTTTAACGATACTGACAGAATGACCGGACTGTTAACGGCCAGTGCCAACCTGAATGGCAGGGGAAATACTGCTGACAGAATCAAGTCCACATTAAACGGCTCATTGCAGTTTCAGTTTAAAAACAGCGTCGTCAAAGGTTTTAATATTCAGAAAATGATTGATAATGTGAAATCATTAATCAAAGGCGCACCACTCCCGACTGAAAACAAAAATGATCAAACCTTGTTTTCCGACATCAGCGGAACAGCAAAGGTTATCAATGGGGTAGTCCATAATAATGATCTTAAGGCTGTTTCATCCAGGGTTCTTGTTAATGGCCAAGGTACAGCAAACCTTGCAACAGAACAGTTAAATTATAAAATCAATGCCCGGGTCATTAAGCGTAAAACGGCGGAAGGACCTGAAAAAATCAAAGGGGTTCCGTTAATCATTAAAATTACCGGCACTTTTAAAAAACCTTCCTATACGCTTGATATACCAGCCATGTTGCTGGAAAAAAACAAGGCTAAGATAGAAAAAACCACTGAAAAACTTTTTCAAAAGCTGGATAAAAAACTGGGCCCCGGCGCCAGCGAACTATTAAAAAGCTTTTTCTGATTCACATCTTTTACATAGAGGCAGAAATATCTGTCTCTATGTCGCACCCATTCCCATGCAAACAAAACACTTAACACAAAAAATTCTGAGCTGGTTTGATGAATACGGCCGCAAAGATCTGCCCTGGCAACAGGAAATCAATCCTTATCGGGTCTGGGTCTCTGAAATCATGCTGCAACAAACCCAGGTTGCAACGGTTATTCCTTACTATAAAAAATTCATTACTCATTTTCCTGATATTGAGTCATTGGCTGCCGCCTCTTTGGATGAGGTATTACAATACTGGGCCGGACTGGGTTATTACGCCCGGGCAAGAAATCTGCACAAAACCGCCAATATCATTCAACAACAGTATTCAGGTCAGTTTCCCGAATCAATCGAACAAGTGATTGAACTGCCCGGAATAGGGCGCTCAACTGCCGGCGCAATATTAAGTATTGCCTGCCAGCAGGCTCATCCAATTCTGGATGGCAACGTCAAACGGGTCTTCAGTCGCTATCACGGAATCAGCGGCTGGACCGGAGACAGCCGAATCAGCCGAGAACTCTGGAAAATCAGTGAGCGTTATACTCCCAGCATTCGTACCGCTGATTATACTCAAGCCATTATGGATCTTGGAGCAACACTCTGTACCCGCAGCAAACCAAACTGCTCCTGTTGCCCGCTGACTGAACATTGTTTTGCCCGTATTGAAAACAAAACGGCTGAACTACCCACACCCAAACCTAAAAAAACACCTCCTGTTAAACAAAGTTTTTTTCTGTTGCTGAGGGATAAACAGCAAAAAATATTACTGCAACAAAGACCACCGGCCGGTATCTGGGGCGGATTATGGAGTCTGCCTGAATTTGAAGATGTTAATTCCTTACATTACTGGTGCGAGAACAACTATCCAGATTTTACTATTGAAAAAAAGCTGGAACCCAGAAGACATACCTTCTCGCATTTTCATCTGGATTATACGCCGGTTATTGTTTCAGCCAATAACCCTGAAAATTTTGTGATGGAAGGAAATCATTCAGTCTGGTATAAAAACAGGCAGATTGGAGCATTGGCTTTGCCGGCTCCTGTTAAACGATTATTACAGGAACATACAGAGGAATAACATGGCTAGAATGGTTAAATGTGTAAAACTTGGCATTGAAGCAGAAGGGCTGGAACAACCACCATTTCCCGGTCCCAAAGGCCAGCAGATTTTTGAGCACATTTCAAAACAGGCATGGGAAGAATGGCTGAAAATGCAGACCATGATTATCAATGAACAACGTCTGGCCAGTTTTGACCCAAAGGCTAAGAAGATATTAGAGCAGGAAAGAGAAAAGTTTCTATTTTCTGGTGGCTTTGAAATGCCGGAAGGCTATGTGCCACAAAAACAGGATCAATAAAAACTCAAGAAATTTTTCAGCCTGAATAACTCAACCCGGCCTTGTCATTATAATACCATCCAATTACAGGTTATTGATGACAAGGCTGGGTTAAATATCAGTTAGCTGCGAAAGAGACGTATATAACAAGAAGATATTCAGGGCATCTTCAGAAGCCAGGTAACTGATATTTGCTGAGCAGGGTAATGACAATCAACGTTTCATTGATTCAAAAAACTCAGCATTGGTCTTAAATTGCTTCAATTTGCCCAGCAGGAATTCAGATGCTGCCATTTCATCCATAGGCTGTAGAATCTTCCGCAAAATCCAGGTTTTTTGCAGCTCATCGGGATCAACCAGATATTCTTCACGTCGGGTGCCGGAACGGTTGATATTAATTGCCGGATAAATACGCCTTTCTGCAATTTTACGTTCCAGATGCAATTCCATATTACCGGTTCCCTTAAATTCTTCAAATATCACTTCATCCATTCGTGAGCCTGTTTCAACCAGTGCCGTCGCAATAATGGTTAAACTACCACCTTCTTCAATATTTCTTGCGGCCCCGAAAAAGCGCTTAGGTTTTTCCAGCGCATTCGCATCCACACCACCTGATAATAATTTGCCTGAGGAAGGCGCAACCATATTATAGGCTCTGGCCAAACGAGTGATGGAATCTAACAGGATAACCACATCGTGTTTATGTTCAACCAAACGACGGGCTTTTTCAATAACCATATCGGCAACCTGAACATGTCGGCTGGCCGGCTCATCAAAGGTACTGGAAACTACCTCACCACGGACACAGCGCTCCATCTCCGTCACTTCTTCCGGGCGTTCATCAATCAGTAATACTATCAAATAACATTCCGGATTATTTTCCGCAATAGCATGTGCAATACTTTGCAAAATCATTGTTTTACCGGCTTTTGGCGGCGATACAATCAAGCCACGCTGTCCCTTACCAATCGGTGCAATCAGATCAATAACCCGTCCGGTCAAATCCTCACTGGTGCCATTACCCTGTTCAAGTCGAAAACGTTGATTGGGAAATAGCGGGGTCAGGTTGGAAAAAAGAATTTTATGTTTGGCATGCTCTGGCGCTTCAAAGTTGATGCTTTCAACTTTAAGCATGGCGAAATAACGTTCACTGTCTTTTGGCGGTCGGATTTTACCACTGACGGTATCTCCGGTCCGCAGCCCAAATCGTCTGATTTGACTGGGAGAGACATAAATATCATCGGGGCCTGCCAGATAAGAGCATCCCGGCGTTCTTAAAAAACCAAAGCCATCCTGTAGTATTTCCAAAACACCATCACCATAGATGTTTTCACCACTTTTAGCTTGTTTCTTAAGAATGGAAAAGATAAGTTCCTGTTTCCGGGCTCTGGCGATATTTTCGATGCCTAAGGATTCGGCAAGCGTAATGATTTCACTGATTGGTTTTAGTTTTAACTCGGTAAGATTCATATTATTTGAAGATATATAGAACGCAATGCAGCAGAGAGCTGTTTATTGCAGAAAGGTCTGTTTTTGGAAGATTGTTAGAAAAAGATGTGCAGAACAAAGCACTAAGGGAATTATAGCTTAAAAAACCGGCCCAACCAACAAATTTCGTTGAACCGGTAACAAATCAGATATTAGCGTCAATAAATTCTTTTAATTGTGATTTAGATAAAGCGCCTACTTTTGTCGCCTCAACATCACCGTTTTTATAAATCATTAATGTAGGGATACCTCTAACTCCATAATGCTGAGGTGTTTCCGGATTATCATCAATGTTCAGCTTAGCCACAGTCAGCTTGCCTTCATACTCGGCAGCAATTTCATCCAGAACAGGGGCTATCATTTTACAAGGTCCGCACCATTCAGCCCAATAATCGACCAAAACCGGGCCACTTGCTTTTAAAACTTTATCATTAAAATCAGCATCCGATACATGAAGGACTAAGTCACTCACGCTATTCTCCAAATCTTTAAAATTTGAAACTATAGGGGTAATGAGGATATTTTGTCAATCAATTTCAGAGAATTTGATTTTTAAGTTATCCTATTGCCTATGAAAGAATCACATTTGACCGAAACACGCTTCAGCAATCTGGAATTATCATCCTCAATTGTCAAAAGCCTGAAGGAAGCCGGCTTTATTCACTGTACCCCTATTCAGGACCGCTGCCTGCCTATTTCCTTACGTGGCAAAGATATAGCAGGACAGGCGCAGACAGGCACAGGCAAAACCGCATCATTTCTACTGGCCACTTTTCAGCAATTGATTAATGATGAAAGTGAAACCATAAAAAACCCCAGAGCATTGATTCTGGCACCTACCCGTGAACTGGCCATACAAATCCATAAAGATGCCCGTCAACTCAGCAAATTTCTTAATCTGAAATTTGCTCTGATTTATGGTGGAACCGATTATAAAAAACAATTAAACAGCCTGAAAGGTAATGTTGATATTGTTATCGGAACCCCGGGCAGAATTATTGATTTTTACAAACAAAAAGCCCTGTCGCTGGATAATATTCAGGTCATGGTCATGGATGAAGCGGATCGCATGTTTGATCTTGGTTTCATCAAGGATATTCGATTTTTGCTCCGGCGTATGCCGCCTGCAGACAAACGCCTTAATTTACTGTTTTCGGCGACTTTGTCTTACAAAGTGACAGAGCTGGCCTATGAGCATATGAATAATCCGGTAATTGTAAAAATTGAAACCGAAGAAGTAACGTCGAAATCCATCAAACAAATAGCCTACTGCCCTTCAAATGAGCAAAAAATTCCGTTATTACTGGGGCTGCTTGACAAGCACCAGCCTAAACGGAGCATTGTATTTGTTAATACCAAACGTGGCGGCGAATTGTTAAATCGCTATTTACAGGCTAATGGTCATAAAACGGCCCTGCTCAGCGGAGATGTCCCTCAGGATAAAAGACAACGCCTGCTGGAAAGCTTCCAGCAAAACAAAGTCACCTTGATGATTGCCACCGATGTTGCCGCCCGCGGTTTGCATATTCCTGATGTTTCTCATGTTTTTAACTATGACCTGCCCCAGGATGTTGAAGATTATGTCCACAGAATTGGCCGTACGGCGCGTTTCGGAGCAGAGGGTGAGGCCATCAGCTTTATCTGTGAAGAATATGCCTATTCCATGCCGGAAATTGAAGAATATATTGGTGAAAAAATTCCTGTGGACATGATTAGTGATGAAATCATTGCTCACGATATTGTAAAACCAGAAAAACCGAATCGACATAAAAAACCATCCGGCAAGACTTATCAACGCCCTAAAGCGGAAGCTAAACCGCGGGAACAGGAAGCAACTCCCGAAAATCTTCAATCGACTGAAAATCCGTAATCTGTCTTTTAGCGGCCTGAGAATCCGGCCGGCTGATTGATATCAGATATTTGATACCAAATTCTCTAGCCGAATTCAGAACTGCCAGACTGTCATCAACCAATAAGGTTCGCTGACTGTCAAAAATATGCTGCTGTTGCAGTTTTTCCCAGAATCCCGGCTGTTCTTTGGCCAGGCCATAATCATGCGAGCAGACAATCTGATCAAAAAATACATTCAGCCGGGTCTTGTCCATTTTAATGTCTAAACTGTCTCGGTGTGCATTAGTCACTAAAATAACTTTCCGGGATGATTCTTTAACCGCTTGTAAAAAATCAGTAACATGGGGCAATACTGCGATGAGTCCTGAAATTTCTTTTTTAAGCCCGGCAATATCCAGACCTAAGGCATCACTCCAGTAGTCCAGACAATACCACTCCAGCCGGCCCTCCATTTCGGCAAACCGGGGCACCAGTATTTGTCTGGCTTGTTCCAATGTCAACTGGTGCCTTCTGGCATACTCGGCCGGCACAAATTCCTTCCAGAAATGATTATCAAAATTCAAATCCAGCAGGGTCCCGTCCATATCCAGCAACACCGTATCGATTTCCTGCCAATC
>CAYLNS010000101.1:0-9691 GCA_964385115.1 uncultured Methylomarinum sp. | reverse complement strand
ACAGGAACACATGGATTATTTCTGATTCCCATCACCAACCGCCTTTCCGCCATCATTGAAGGGGACACGGTTACCTTGCGGGTTTGTTTGTATTGAATCGCTGGAAAAATCGGTTTTTGCTCTTGGTTAGTATTCAACATTATTCCAGTTGTTATCCGTTAATCTCATATATAAGTTTTGTTAGAAATATCCTTGACTCATGCTTTGGTGTGTCCACTATCACTCCCACGGATACCGCGGAAATCAAAGCTGGTCATGATTTTTAAAGTCTTGATAATTTGGATAAAACCTTCGCCCAAATCATCTCCAGCGGCATAAGCCAAAAATGAGTAATCACCACGATAGCGATAACAATCAGCAACATCCCCAACCCTATCAATCGCTTTTGACGTTTCTTGCGTAATATATCCTGCGGAGTTTCCACATAGGGAATACAGACAACAGGCTTGTGACCGGTAACACGTTCCAAAGTTTTGGGCCCCCGGATTACCTCGTACAGTGACTCCATCAATATCACCAGAAACAAGCCAAAACCGACACCAGCACCCAGTCCCAATGCAACAATTTTCTTTCGATTCGGCTTGTCCGGCTTATCCGGGGCAATAGGTGGCTCTACAATCAAGAATGTTTCACCTTTTTGCTCTTCTTCCATGGTTTGTGCCAGTCTGGCTTCCCGGTATTTAGATTCAAGCTCGGCAAACTTATTGATACTGGTTTGACGATGACGAAGAAGATCCTGATATTCTTTTTCCACCAAGGGTGTTTTATCCAGATATTCCTGTAACTCATTAATCTTCTGTCGGGTTTCCTTTCTTAACTTCAACAGGTATTCCAGCTCATGTTCAGTGGTTCTTAACTGTCCCAGCAGACTGATATAGTGTGCGCTGCCTTGAACATCTTCATCTGTATCATCTTCCGCATTATTAAAGTCTTGTTGCAGATTCTTGATTTTCTGCTCAAGTTTTACAATATCCGGATGACTGTCAGCATATTTATTTCTAAGTAACTCCAGGGATTTCTGTGCATTTTCCAGCTCTTTCTGTATGGATAGTTGCGATGCTTTGCCGGTGAATTCAGGTTCCAGCTTCTGAATTTGGTGCTTCACGCGCAAGACATCGGGATGCTCCGGTTTATAAAGCGAAGATAATTGAATATATTCAGATTTCAGCACTCTTAATTGTTCCGCCTTACTAAGCGGCGCCCCTTGCTGACCGGCCGGTAGTTCATCTTTAGCCACCTGCAATGATTCGGTCAGATAGGCAATACGATCCTGAGCGATACGGATATCCCCTTCTGCCTGACGCAAGTCATTCCGAGCTCTTTCTATCGCATCAAGATTGACTTTCATCATTTCCGGCAGACTGTTTCCATGCCTGGCCTTAAAATCCATGATTCGGCCTTCCACCTTCTGGACTTCTTTTTTCAGCTTTTCTGACTCATCCTTAAGAAACTCGGTTGTTTTTGAGGCTCTCTGCGCCCGGGTACGGGTATTTTCATTCAGAAAAAAACTGACCAGATCATTGGTCACTGACTGTGCCAATACCGGATTTTTATCACTGAAAGCTATAGTAAAGGCAATCGTTGCTTTGCTGATACCACCACGCTGCGGGTCACGAACATCAGCGGAAATCAGATTGACTTCGGCATTTTCCTTAAACAAATCCACCAGCTCACTGGGCAATAACTGCTCTCTTTCATCAAGATATAACTTATGTTTTTCAATTAATGAAAGAATTCTGTCCCGGGTCATCACTCTTTGCTTAATCAGCTCGATACGCTTGTCCGCAAAGTCAGTGATAGTGGTTTGCACCATACTTCTGGGAATTTTCTGGTCTTCAATTAGAATGGTCGCGTAGGATCGATAAACAGGCGGCAATTTCATTGCCAGCACAAACCCTAAAAAGCCAATCACAATCACTGAGGCAATGATCAGCCACTTTCGCCTGACTATCGCATCAATATATTCAGCGATGGTTTTTACATTTTCTTCTTGTTCCATAAATGCTTGAATAGCCCCTCATAACCAATCACCTGGTTGAATAACCCTAAAATTCTGTTATTTCCATTCACAAAATTTCATGCTCCACCAGCATGATTGTTTCTATCGCATTAATTTGTTTTCTCTGTTCAGATTTCTATAAACAGACATATTGTTTTAATTGATTCGTAGCCCCCTTTTCCAGGCTCACAACAAACCACCCTCACATTGCTAAAGCAAAGGCTATGCCAAACAGAAAGAACCTTGTACACAAAGGCACATAGAAGATTAAAAATAGAAAAACAAGAATAGAACTGTGTCATATCCCACAAAATGGGTGATATGACACATCTGTAACCGAATGGAGGAACGACCATACTGCTTAAGATAAAACGTATCTACTCAGCGTACTTTAAAAGAGAAATGTATGTGACAGGGATGTTACATTCAAGACTACATGGATGTGTACGGCGTCTTCTGGGGTAAGTGACTGATATTAAATATCTAAATACGCTGAGTAGTTACGATAAAACAAAAGAATAGACAGCTAACAAAACACCTGATTGCTTTGTTAATTTGAATAAAAAGTGGAGAAAGATAGTACTTTTGACTACGATGGCTTGCCTCTTTACAAGGCAAACCATCGATTTAAATTAATAGATGGGATGAGTGATATCAACCCTCAGTTGAATTTATAACAACGGCGCAATAACCAAAGAAACAATCGACATCAGTTTGACGACGATATTTAATGATGGGCCCGAGGTATCTTTAAACGGGTCGCCGACGGTATCGCCGCATACGGCCGCTTTATGAACATCGCTGCCTTTGCCACCAAAGGCGCCGCCTTCAATCATTTTTTTGGCATTGTCCCAGGCACCCCCTGCATTTGCCATAAACAAGGCCATTAATACGCCAGAAACCAATGAACCGGCCAGCAAGCCGCCTAATGCTTCCTTGTTCAAGACAAAGCCGACCAGTACCGGCGCAGAAATGGTCACGATTCCCGGTAAAATCATTTCTCTGAGCGAGGCTTTTGTGGATATTTCGATGCAGCGGGCGGAGTCCGGCTTCACATTGCCTTCCATCAATCCGGCGATATCCCGGAACTGGCGTCTGACTTCTTCAACCATATCCTGTGCCGCCTTGCCGACTGAATCCATGGTCATTGAAGCAACCAGAAACGGTACACAGCCGCCAATAAACAAACCGATAACGACCAATGGATCAAGTAAATCAATTTTATCCAGATGGGCAGCGGTGGCATAGGCTGAAAACAAGGCCAGCGCCGTTAGTGCAGCCGAGCCAATGGCAAAGCCTTTACCGACTGCAGCGGTGGTATTGCCAATTGCATCGAGTGAGTCGGTAATCTTACGGGTTTCCGGACCGAGTTCGGCCATTTCACTGATACCCCCGGCATTATCGGCAATCGGACCATAGGCATCTACCGACATGGTGACACCAGTGGTTGCCAGCATGCCAACAGCCGCAATGCCGATACCATAGAGCCCGGCGCAGTAGTATGAAAGGAATATTGCCGCACAGATTCCCAGAATAGGAAAGACAGTTGAACGCATACCAATTCCCAAACCGGCAATGATATTGGTTGCCGGTCCAAACTTTGATGCTTCGGCTATTTTTTCAATGGGTTTTTTTGAGGTGTAATAATCAGTTACCCTACCGATGAAGATACCCACGATTGTGCCACCTAACAGTGCAAAAAACGGCCCGTCAACGGAAGTGGTCCTGCCGTCGTGATAAAACTGTATCCCCGCCATATGAATCAGCAGGTAGGCAAACCCCAGAAATAATAATGCCGCGATCCAGGTAACACCCTCCAGCGCATGAGCAGGATGCCTGTTTTTAAGCACCTGCATGGCCAGCACACCAACAACCGATGCCAACAAGCCCAATACAATCAGAGCAATGGGCAAAACCAGCGCTTTAGGCTGCATGACGGACATATCCACAAAATTTGTTGACGATGCGGCGATTACAATCGTGGCGATAACCGAACCTACATACGATTCAAAAATATCGGCACCCATACCGGCAGTGTCCCCGACATTATCCCCTACGTTATCGGCGATAGTCGCAGGATTACGCGGATCGTCCTCCGGAATTCCGGCTTCCACTTTTCCTACCAGATCGGCGCCAACATCAGCAGCCTTGGTATAAATGCCACCACCAATTCTGGCAAACAGGGCGATGGATGAGGCGCCCATGGCAAAACCGCTAATGATGCTGTAATTGGCTACATTGGATGAGTCAATCAGCAAAAACACGACGGCAATACCGGTCAGCCCCAGTGATGCAACGGAAAGCCCCATGACGGAACCGCCCGCGAATGCAACCAGCAAGGCTTCCCCTATGCCTTTTTGATTTGCTGCAGCTGAAGTTCGAAGATTTGTCCGGGTAGCTGCCTTCATGCCAAAAAAGCCGGCCAGCATGGAACAGGTAGCCCCTCCCAGAAAGGCATAGGCCGTATGATGACTGATAAAAAAGAAAATCAGTGTGGCGACAAACAGTACAAAACCGACCAGTATTTTGTATTCCGCCGCCAGAAATACCATCGCCCCCTCATGAATCATGTCACCAATCTGGCGCATTTTTTCCGTTCCGGTATCCTTTTTAAGAATTAACCGATAAATAATGAATGCCAGCAGCAATCCGGTTAATCCCGCAAATGGCGCGATGACTTTATAAATCTCGATATTCACAGGTGTTCTCCCATGGTTGTGTTGTTATTATTGTTCAATACGAGATAAGGCACCTTTTTGCATGTTGATTTCCAAAAAACACCTTTCCTGGAATATCATCACCCGTCTTTATCTCACAAGCTTTGCACATCCCATCTTATGATGATATTTCTTTTTCTTCCAGTTCATTTTTTAACATAATCGTTAACTTAGGGGTAATAATTTCGTTCTTACTCAAATAGCGCAAGGTCTCTATTTCTTTTCTAAGCAAAATCACATCGCTCTGTTTTTTATTATATTCATTGACCAATTCATAATTTTCCTCAATCATCAAATCCAGGTTCTTTTTGGTGTTTTCTGCAATTTTTTCATAAAGTTCTATGGTGTCATTCAACGCTTCTTTATCATCAAAAATCTCGCTTAAACTGGTCTTTTCAATTGATTTTAAACGTTTGATGGCATCCTTGACTAACTTATATTGAATCTGATAGTAAACATATAAATCCTGTGGATCCAATGCCGGTGAGGGTAGAAACAAAATCCGCCTGATAAAATTTATAAACCGCTCGGTGATATCCACCGGAAATTTTTCATTAATACTTTGTAACTGGGAATGACCTTTTTCAACCCGCTTCATCTGGATATCCAGCAAATGCAAAATCTTTTTATAGACCTTTTCGCTGATATCCCCGCGTTGATAAATCTCCTTAAGTTTTGCTTTTTCTGAGCCCAATACAAATACACGCAATAAATTCCGGGTCTGCTGTTTATCATCACCTATTTTCTGACGATATTCATTCATCACCTGATCATGCTTATGCCGATATAATTTGACCCACTTGTCATATTGTCGCCGACTGATTTTATTCTCAGATAAAAGCCTGTCCAGGGTTTGTATCACCTCATCAAAAACCAGCGCTTTGCTCTTGTAATAACCCACTTCTTCAAGTTCGGTCAATTCATCAATCCCCAAGCGTTTAATCACTTTTTCAATACTCATCGCCTTGACTAACAAGGTAAAGTAAATACAGCCTATAACAATAGCTGTCAAAAACTGCTTGATACTGAAAGCATACTGCCATCCTGGAACCGTTAAATCATCTGGAATCAACAGTACCATGATAACGGCTAAAGAACCTCTCAAGCTGCCCCAGGCTAATAGATGCATCCAGGAACGGGGTATTTTCTCTTCTTTCTTAACCAGGTTCAAAAAACCCAGGACAGGATAGATGGCAACTGCTCGGCCAATCATTACCAGTACAATGGAAATAATTATCGGCATGAACGCCACATGAAGCTCAATAGACTGCTCAACAAACAACAATCCCATCAGCAGAAAAACCAGTGAGTTAGCAACAAAGCCGAAATAGCCCCAGAATGTTTCCATGTATTCTTCAACATCCGCTGACATTTTAAAGCGCCCAAAATTACCAATGACCATGGAGGCAATCATCGTGGCGATAATCGGGGAAAAGTGAAGATGATGACCCGCAACGACAATATGCTCGGAAATAACCTCGGTCAGAATAAAGGTAAAATGGGCAACCAGCAGGGTCAAGGTAATTTCAAGATGTTCGTAGCCTTTAACCCATTCAATCAGTTTGGAAAACAAAAAACCCATAAACAGACCAAACAAAATACCGCCGAACAGCATGATGCCAAAGTCCACAAATCCTTCTGTTACCGATGCCCAACTGGGTGTCCCAGTGGCCATAAGCCCTAAAATAACCAGAAATGCGGCAAATGCGGTTCCATCATTAAACAGACTTTCACCTTCAAAAATCAGCGTCAACCGACGCGGTGCGCCGTATTGTTTGAATAATGCCAGCACTGCCACCGGGTCTGTGGCAGAAATAATCGCCCCAAATAACAGCATGACCATTAACGGAACATGAAATCCCAGATAATTAAACAGATAAAAACCAGCCAATCCGATAAACAATGTCGATAGTAATAACCCGATAATGGCCAGCAAACTGATAGCGCGGATATTGGCCAGCATGTCATCAATTTTGATGTTGTAGGCCGACTCAAAAATCAGTATCGGCAAAAAAACAAAAAACAGCAGTTCGGGGGTTAAGTCGAAACTGGTGATAAAGGAAAAAAACTCCAGTTGTGATAAGGGGACCAGTAATGAACCGACAATCACCAGCAATACGGTATAGGGAATTTTTATTTTTTCTGCGGTCACATAGACGGCAAGTGAAATCAGCATCATGCTGAATAAAGACAGAAAAACATCAAGATTCATAAAATCAATATCTCTTTAAATGTTATAAAAAAGGTCACTACTCAGCGGACTTTAAAAAATAAATTCCATTTAATATCAGTTTCTTACGCATGCCCCAGGGATGTTATATTCAGGCCTAAACAGATGTATTTACAGTGTCTTCTGGAATAACTAACTGATATTTAAACACTAAACACGCCAAATAGTTACATAAAAAACAGCAAATCGACTGGCAAAACAACGCTTCAGGTTTTGGCTGCCACAGTACATTGATTCCGAGCCTTCAACAGCTCCTGATATTCTTCAGGTGCCAGAATCTGCCTGATATCAACGAAACTGCCGCTTTCATACTGCCGTAATTCGGGTAGAATCTCCATAATCTGCCGGGCAACCTGCCGGGCTGACAAAATGGATTGATGACTGCGCCGCTGCTGAATGCGCTTAAGCGCGGTAAACTTTTCGCTATCGGTTTGCGTACACAGATAATCCATCATCGGCGTTTCGACAAGTCCGGGCGCTAAAGCCGTCAAATGTGTGTCGGGAAATTCGTGAGCATAAAGCCGTGTCAGCATATTCAGGCTGGACTTGGAAAGCGCATAGGCGCCCCACCCCCGGTTTCCCAGAACTGCTGCACCGGATGAAATCAACACAATCTGCTTTATCGGAATCGAGGCTGCCAGCAAATAATCCAGCAATACTTTATTGCTCCAGACATTAATATCCATGACGGATTTAATTTCATCGATAGAGGTTTCTGAAATATCCTTGATTTCACCCAACACTCCGGCATTTAAAAACACCAGCTCCAGTTCCTTAACCCCCTCCAGCAATTTGTCCAAGGCTTCAGGAATGCTATCCAGGTTACTTAAATCACAGTGAATGTCACGAATCTTCCCGGAAATATCGCAGCCTCGTCTGCTGCAGCCGAATACCTGATAATTCTGCTGCAGCAATACCTCGGTCAGCCCTTTGCCTAATCCAGAACTGTTGCCGGTCACCAGCGCGTTTTTTACTGACTCACTCATCTGCCTGAGCCTTTTGCTGATAAATATAAATCGTCGCACCAATAACCGCCGCTGGTGCGGTCAACAGATTCAAAATCGGCGTTGTCAGCCCCAACAGGGTGATACCACCAAAACTCAAGGCCGCCAAACGACTCTTTTTTAAATAATCCCGTTGCTCGGCAAACAGCAAACCTTTGTTTTCCAATGGATAAGCCATATATTCCAACGCGCTGCCCCAGGCACTGAACAATGCCCATAAAAAAGGCGCCACTAGGTTGACCACCGGAATCACCGACAATATCAGCAATGGCAGCATGCGCGTCAACAGATAAACAATTCTGTTCAGTTCCGCCAGCATGATTTTGATGACCGGCTGCTCTTTAACCTCTGTTTTCCGTCCGCTTAACAACTCCTCGGTTCTAACCGACAAGCGGCTGTAAAAAGGTGATGCAATCAGATTGGCCAGCATGGTAAAGGTAAAAAAACCGGTGACCAGAAAACTGATGAAGAACAAAGGCCATAAAATCCATTCCAGCCAGGATAACCAACCCGGTATCATTTGGTTAATCACATCCGTCAAATAATAGTAACCCAGAAAAAAAGCCAGTGCATACAGGATGATATTTATCAGCAAAGGCAATAAAAAATATTTTCTGAGTTCTTTTCGCAATAGCCATTTAAAACCTTTGACCAAACATTGAACGGCCAAAACGGGATTTTGTTTTTTAATTGTCATTTCATTCATTGCAAGCTCCTGACGCCATTTTGCTCTGCTGGATTCATTACCACGCCCCGCTCGGTGACAATAGCGCTCACCAGTCTGGCGGGAGTCACATCGAAGACCGGATTCCAGGCAGAGACATTGGTATTTTGATAGCAGGCTGGTAACAATTCATCAGCGCTGCGCATTTCAATCGTTATGTTTTCACCACTCTCCATCGAAAAATCTATTGTCGATGTGGGCGCCACCACCATCAGTTTGACATCATGCTGACGGGCCAGCACAGCCAGCGAATAAGTCCCTATTTTATTAGCCACATCGCCATTGGCGGCTATACGGTCGGCACCGACAATAATCCAGTCCAGTTTTCCAGACTTCATCAGCCAGGCTGCTGCGGAATCAGCAATCAATGTGACATCGATGCCGTCCTGCTGCAATTCCCAGGCGGTTAACCGTGCGCCCTGTAACCAGGGCCGGGTCTCTCCGGCATAAATATTTTTCAATCCTCTTTTACTGGCGCTGCGAATCACTCCCAGCGCCGTCCCGTAGCCGCCTGTCGCCAAAGCACCGGCATTACAATGAGTCATCACGGCCTGGGCTTCACCCAGCAAATCGGCCCCGGCCTCCCCCATGCGTAAATTAGCCTCAATATCGTCAGCATGAATCTGTTGCGCCAAGCGAGCCGCGGCAGCCACCGGATTATCATGATGCTGTTCAAACAGTTGTTCCATTTTATGCAACGCCCAAAACAAATTAACGGCAGTGGGTCTTGATGTGGATAACAACTGAATATCCTGTTTTACCCGGGTTTTCCAGTCCCGTTTATCCACCCGAAAATGCTGCCTGACCGATAATGCTACCCCGTAGGCCGCGGCTATGCCAATGGCCGGCGCGCCTCGGACCTGCATCTGAAAAATCGCATCACGAATATCACCGGCATTATCATATTCATGATAGACCTGCTGCTCGGGCAATAATCGCTGATCCAATAGTCTTAATGTCTGCCCTGTCCATTCCAGCGGCTGGACACCAAGTTGTTTTAATTGATTCATTACTTAT
>CAYLNS010000100.1:3173-9828 GCA_964385115.1 uncultured Methylomarinum sp. | reverse complement strand
CGGAAAACTCAGGTTTTGGCGGTCATATGGTTTTGAGTTTTCAGCAACCGGGTTTGAGCGCTATCATGGCAAAATAGTTTTACTCGGTAGAAAAATAGAGAGTATTATGACCGAACCTTACAAAATTGATGATTTTTGACGTTTCAGTTGATGGCAAGAAAAAACACACACCCACCGGTCTCTCCACAAACTCAGGAGCAGGCCATGAAAATTGCAAAGGCAACCCAACGCCCGGGACAGACTAAGGAACAGACCAAGCTGATTGCCCAGGGCATTCAGAAAGGGATTGAGCAATACAAAAAACAGCAGAAGGCAAAAGCACGCGAGTTGGATAAAAATCTGAAAAAATCCAGAAAGCGGCTGACAGAAGAACATGAAGATACAAATACAGAAGTGCAGGTTGAGGTTAAACACAGTCTGCTGCCGTGGGTTTTGTTGATTTTAAGCTGGGTTGTGTTTGGCTGTTATTTTTTATTTATCGCCTGATAATTCTTTTACGACGACACTATCTAACGCTGACAGTGTTTGCAAAAATAACTGCTGCGTTGCCCGATTTTAAGCATTTGAAGGGCGTTTCCACATTGCAGACAGGGCTGGTTTTCCCGGCCATAAACCGATAAGGATTGCTGAAAATAGCCGGGCTTTCCCTGTTCATTGACAAAGTCTTTTAAGGTGGTCCCGCCTTGTTCTATGGCACGGGTTAATACGTTTTTGATTTCTGTTGCCAATTGCTGATATCTGTCCTGAGAGATTCGTCCCGCCTGTCTGGCAGGGTGTATTCCTGCTTTGAAAAGAGCTTCGTTCGCATAAATATTACCAACACCCACCACGATATGATTATCCATGATGAATGTCTTAACTGCCTTTTTGCGTTGCCGGGATTTTTGGTAAAGATGCTCTCCGTTAAAGAGGTCTGATAGCGGCTCAGGCCCCAGCTGTTTGAGTAATGGATGCGTCTGCACGGGTGCTTTGGTCCACAATACGGCGCCAAATCTTCGTGGGTCGTTAAAACGAAGGGTGAGCGAGTCGCTAAACACAAAATCAATATGGTCATGTTTACCGGCAGCCTGGCGGTCATTGATAATGCGTAAACTGCCGGACATACCCAGGTGGATGATTAATGTGCCGGTGGGGGTTTCCAATAACAGATATTTGGCCCGCCGATAAATCTTTGTGATGGGTTGACCGCTGAGTTGTGTGTTTAACGTGTCAGGAACCGGCCAACGCAATTGTGGTTGTCTGATGATGACCTGATGAACTTTTTTGTTGAGTATATGCGGAGAAATGCCACGGCAAGTGGTTTCAACCTCGGGTAATTCAGGCATTTTTTCGACGTCGCCAGATGATAAAGCCGGTGAGTAAAAACAGCGCCGGTAATAGCAGCAGAAAAAATACTCCCATAAGACCTAAGCTGAAGTCGCTTAATTGCAGGGTTTTACCAATGGTGTTTTTAGGGGGGATATTAATAAATTTATCCTGATGAATTAACCAGTTGATGATGCGTAATCCCAGCTCCAGGTTGCCGACATTATTCAGATAGGCGTTAGATAAAAAATCGCCATCGCCGATGATAACGATACGCTGGTCGTTGTGGTTTTGTTTGCGACTCAGGCTGTAAGCAAATGCCAGAGGGCCTTCCCGTTCACCGCTGTCGGCATCAAATTCTGCCCGGTTGTCAGCATTGCCCAGCTCCGTCCAGGATTGTTTGCTGCTCATCAATAAAGGTTCAGGGGTGAAAGGGCTGTCTTCGGTCATCGTGAGCGCCGCTACCCCTGGAAATACAGTGATATTCTGAAAACCTTCGGTGATGAGGGTGGGGGGGTAATCACTGCAAAGAATAAAGCCTGGATCATCAATGCCGTATAAATTAGCGGTGCTGTTCATGAGCATACCGGGCAGCTTGTTAATGCCTAATAATGTTTCCAGAGTCTGTAAATGGGATTTGTCGGGGTCTGTCAGCAGCAGCAGATTGCCACCGGCAGCAATATAATTTTTAATGAGCGAAATTTCCTGAGGTAGTAAATCGACACCTGGTTCAGTCAGCACCAGCAGAGATGAATTGTCCGGGATGGCGGCAATTTTTGCCAGATTCAGGCTTTGTGCGTGAATATTTCGTTTTTCCAGTTCGGTGCCGAAAAGACCCAGGTCAAAATTAGCCCGGCCAGCCAGTGAGCGTTCTCCATGTCCGGTCAGGAAGCTGAGCCAGTATTCTCCCGTCCCGGCCAGACGCAGCAGGGCGGAAGTCAGGTTGGATTCATCAAGATAGCTTATTTTTTCGTGGCGGTTTTGATATTCGACGATGACCGCTCCATTTTGACCGATGCCATATTGTTTGGTTAATGCCAAAGCGGTCTGTGGATCATGAAATTCGATATGGATATTGTTTTTATGCTGTTGATAGCGGCTGAGCAGTTTTTTTATTTGTTGTCTTAAATGCGGTTCATGGATGATAACTTTGATGTTGACTGGCTCAGGCAGTTGCTCAAGCACCTTGATGGACTTGGGCGACAGGGTATTAGACGCATTGGCGGTTAAATCAATCTGCAAATGATAGTGTTTGCTCAGCCAGGCGCAAGCCACCAGAACAGTCAGAATCAAGACGGTGAACAGCAGGTTTTTATAATACAGGGTTTGATGCAGGTGTCGGTTTATTTTCATTGATTCAGGCGGTCGGATTCCAGTCTGAGGATGCTAAGAACAATAAAACCAAGGCTGAACAGAATAAAATACACGACGTCGGCCGAGTCCAGTAAACCGCTTTGCAGGTTTTGAAAGTGTTGTAGTAGCGACAGGTATTCCAGCAGCTCGCTTTCTCCGGCCTGGGTATTGGCTGTCCAGTCCATAATCCATAACAGCAGTAACAGGCCAAAACTGCCGATGGCGGCAATAGTCGGGTGACTGGCAATACTGGACAAATAAATGCCTACCGAGGTGAAAGCGGAGACCAACAATGCCAGAGCCAGTGCGTTGCAGAAATATTTACCATAATCCAGCTCGCCACCCAGCAGTAAAGATAACGGCATCAAACAGACCAACAGCAGGATACAGCCAATCAAACCTATAATTGCCAGATATTTTCCCAGGACGATTTCATAGCTGGAAACCGGGGCTGACAACAATAATGCCAGGGTTTTATTGCGTCGTTCTTCACAAATAACGCGCATGGTCAGCAAGGGGGTGACCAGCAATAAAATAATAGCGGCGTTGCCGAATAACGGGCTGACGATAATATCGCTGATGCCCGGGGCGTTCTCTATCTGAGCCAGACGGGATTGAAATGCGATAAATGTTTCTATTTGGGTCAGAAACAGATAGGCCAGGATAAATTGCAGAACTGCCAGAATGGACCAGGCCAAAGGGGACAGGAACAGGCTTGTTAATTCTCTGCGAGCGATGGCTAAAATCATGTTGCAGGGGTTTGCGTCAGAGTGATGAAAATATCTTCCATGGACTTTTTAATCGGGGTGATTTGTTCAAGCCCCCAGCCATTATCAAGCACACAGGCGGCAATTTTTTCGGCTATCTGATGGTCGAGATGATAGTGAATGACATAGTGATTGTCCTGTTCTGAATGAATGGAATCGATACCCTCTATGGATTGTAGTTTTTCTGCCTCAATGGGCTGGCGGGTGACCAGTTTGATTCTTTCGGTCGTCATCAGCCGGTTTAATCCGGGCACTGTTTCAGCCAGAATCAGTTTGCCCTGGTTGATAATTTGCACATGCGTGCAGGATTGCTGAACTTCCGGAAGAATATGCGTTGACAGGATAATGCCATGATCAGCACCCAGTTCCTTAATCAGTTCTCTGATTTCCTGGATTTGAAGCGGGTCCAGCCCTACGGTCGGTTCATCCAGCACAATAACTTCCGGATTGTGCAGAATGGCCTGGGCAATGCCAGTGCGTTGCTGGAATCCTTTGGATAAATTGGCAATCAGACGTTGGCTGACGGTTTCCAGCCCGCAGCGGGCAAGCGCCTTGTGAATGTGTTTTGAGATTTGCCGGAAAGGCACCCGGTGCAGGCGGGCGCAGTATTCCAGAAATTCGTAAACAGTGAGTTCCCGGTAAAGCGGCGGAGTGTCTGGTAAATAACCGAGAGACTGTTTGGCTTGCAGGGGCTGGTCCAGTAAATCATGGTTGTTAATGGTGATTTGGCCGGCGCTGGGCGCCAGGTTACCGCATAACATTTGCATGGTGGTGGTTTTGCCCGCTCCATTGGGGCCTAAAAAGCCCAGCACTTCACCTTTGGCGACTGAAAAACTGACATCTTCCACAGCACAGTGGTCGCCGTAATAACGGTAAAGATTTTGCGCTTCAATCAGAACAGTCATTACTTTGCTGGATGTTCAAGCTGGGATAGCAGGAATTGAATCTCATCCTGATATTTTTTCCGGTAGAACAAAAACTTCCAGCGGGCGCCACCGCATTGTCGCCAGAGCAGGGCGGAGCGGATACCGGCCAATAGCAAGGCTCTTATTTTATTGACCGTTTTCTGGTTGGACAGGTATTCAGGTTCGCCATTGACCATGATACGGGGTTGAATGGTGCTGATGGTCGTATGATATAAATCCCCCAGATTTGCCAGAACATTTTCATGCAGTAAACCGAAATGTTCAGCCTGGGATTGTGCTTTGATAATACCATTCTGGATGGTTTTTAACATTTCCGGCCGGTTGGCCAGTTGTCTTTCCAGATACACCAGTGAGGCCGCATAGCGGGCCTGTTCCGGGTCTGCGATGGTCCGGCTGGTTAATTGTTTGTCCAGCTGTTTTAAGCCTGTTTCCAAAGCTTCCAGGCCGCCGAAAATATCCAATACGGAATCGGCATCTATTTTTAAAATACTACCGATACTGGCTTCCATGGCAGCCTGATCAGCGTTGCCGGTGGTTGCCAGTTGTTTGACCAGGGCGCAGGACTGGGCGATGCCGGCTAATGCAATCGTCTGATTGGTAAAGTTTTTAGTGGACATCAGTTACTCAGCAATTCGGCTGATTATTACATACAGGGGCAACGGGTTTGCCGGCTTTTATCCACGACTGAATGCCGGTGGACAAATGAGAAATATTTTTCATTCCTACGTTTTCAGTAAGAAAACGCCCGACCATGCCGCTACGATTGCCGGAACGACACACCAGAACAACAGGCTGGTCAGGCGATGATTTGAGCTGTTGCAGTTTTGCCAGCCATTGCTTGGCATTGGCATGACCTTGCTTGTCAAAAAATTGCAGTGGTTTGCTGTCAGGGATAATTCCCGATTGTTTCCATTCCTGTTCGGTGCGCACATCAATAATTAATGCGTCACCTTTTTTCTGCAGGGCTTCAACTTGTTCTACGGACAGGTTTTTTAGCTCTTCGGCGTTTACCAGGCCGGTAACAAGAACCAGAAAAACCAGAGTGAATGTTTTTAAAATAGTCTGTTTCATTTTTTTGTCGTTTGTTCAAGGGTTAATTGACTCCACTCTATGCTTTGCAGATAGAGTTTTGAGGCAATATCAGCGGATAGTTGCAATTGTTTTGGACAATGGCAAAAATCCCATTTTTCATAACACAAAACATACGCCAGAATTTGTCCGGCAGTATTTTCATGGTTCAATATGGCGTCAATAATATTATCGGCCAGAGGCAATTGTTCAAGCGCCTCGTCCAGCGGCATATCCAAAATAATATCCAGTCCGGACAATAAACCAATCAGAAACATATGAGCTTTATCTTGCTCAAAATGTTCCGCCATTTGCTCACACATTTTGGCACGAATCAGAATATTTTGTAAGACTGCTTGAGGTTTGCTGTTTAAAGCGGATAACGACAGAATATTGGTCCAGCGCTTGATTTCCGATAGGCCGAGCAGGCTAATCGCATGAGGAATGGTCTCTACCCGGGATGGCAGCGCGAAAAAAGCCGAGTTGATATAATTCAACAGGTTATAGGTTAAACCGGCATCTTTTGAAATAACACCAGCAATTTCATCAAATTCAGCATCCGCGTTGTTGACGACAGCTAATAAATCAATAATGGCGGTTTGATTGATTTCACTTCGTTTGCCACTGATGATTTCCGGCTTGTTGAAGAAAAATCCCTGAAATAATTGGCAGCCTGCATTTTTGAGTACCTGAAATTCTTCCTTGGTTTCGACTTTCTCAGCCAGCAGGGTCAGTTCATAGGGTTTGAGCTGTTCGATAAGTTTAAGCGTATCATCCATAGACATTTGCATGATATCAAGCTTGATAATATCGACAAACTCCAGTAATGGGCGCCATTGCGGATTCAGGACAAAATCATCCAGGGCAATGGTATAGCCTTGTTGAGAAAAATCCCGTAGTAAGGCGATGATTTTGAGATTTATTTCTACATCTTCAAGAACTTCAATTACGATGCGGTCTTTAGGCAAATTTAGCGGGGTTTTTTCCAGCAGATTCCCCGCGGTAAAATTAATAAATGCCCTGTGTTGCTGCACAATATTGTTCAGGCCAATATTGACAATAATATCGCTGATAACCTGGTCTGTTGCCGAGGATGCCTGGTCTTGATGATTTAAATCAAAATTATTGTCGCGTAACAGGATTTCGTAGGCAACGGTATCAAGATTTTCATCCAGAATTTGTTGTCTGCCAATCAGAAAATTTTTCATGGGGATATTTTTATTTACTAAAGTCTGT
>CAYLNS010000100.1:0-3073 GCA_964385115.1 uncultured Methylomarinum sp. | reverse complement strand
ACAAAATCAACGGCGTGCAGTCATTGATTTTGGTGGTACATCCCGTGTACTACAGGAATGGCTGAATCAATCAGCGCTTCCCTGATAGGGTAGATAATAAAATAGTCTTATTTATTGTAGTTGAAGATTTTTAGTTGAAGTTTAAAGAGGAATAAAAAATGTCAGAAACAGTCGTGTTAAATGTAAATGGTATGAAATGTGGTGGTTGTGAAAGTAATATTAAAGAAACACTTTCTTCGATTGAGGGTGTTGAATCGGTGTCTGCCAGCCATAAGGAAAATACCGTTGAAGTGACTTATGATGCTTCAACAACAGATTTGGACGCTATCAAGCAGGCAATAACCGGTGCAGGATTTGAAGTTGAGTAGCGTATCAAATTAACGAGTAAATAGTCCCTCTTTTTACTACGGTAAAAAGAGGGAGATTGATGCTGAATATAAATGAAAAAACAGTGAGTCATGCCTATGAACAGCAAACAGATTGAAGAATCCAGTAATGAAATAAGGTTATCGATTTTAGGTATGCGTTGTGCCGGTTGTGTCAGTGCGGTTGAGGAGGCTATTAAGGCGGTTCCGGGAGTTACCGAGGTCAGTGTTAATTTTGCCGACCATTCTGCGATCATTAAAGGTAATGTGGAGGCGGAAGTTTTAAAACAGGCGGTTGCTGAAGCCGGCTACGATGCTGCGGTAATGGAAGGTCTGGAAGACCCGGCTGAGGAAGAACAGCAAGAGCAGGAGCGTTATCAAAAACTGATTAAAAAAGCTCAGGCGGCCGCCCTGTTCGGCTTTCCATTAATGATAGCCGGACATTTAGGCTGGTTGCCGGAGTTAGGCTCTGAAGCAGGGCAGGTTTTCTGGCCCTATGTTTCTCTGATTACCCTGGCGTTACTTTATTATTCAGGGGGACATTTTTTTCAGGGAGCGATTAAATCTCTGAAAGTCAAACAGGCTAATATGGATACCCTGATTGCTTTGGGTACCGGTGCTGCCTGGTTTTATTCAACTGTCCTGATTGATTATGCCGATAAACTGGCCACGCTGTCGCCACATGCTTATTTTGAAGCGTCGGTGATTATTCTGGCTTTTATCAATTTTGGCAGCGCCCTGGAAACCAAGGCGCGGGGTAAGACTTCAGCGGCTATTCGTGAATTAATTGGTTTGCAACCCAAGACTGCCAGGGTTGTCCGGGAAGGTAAGGAAATGGATGTGCCTATTGAGGATGTTGGTCTGGGTGAAATTATCCGGGTCAGACCCGGCGAAAAAATTCCGGTTGACGGGGAAATTATAGAAGGGCATTCAACGATTGATGAATCGATGTTGACGGGGGAACCCATCCCGGTTGAAAAAACGGTTGGTTCAGAAGTGATTGCCGGCACCATTAACCAAAAGGGAAGTTTTTTATTCAAGGCGACCCGGATTGGTCGTGATACGGCCTTGGCGCAGATTATTGAGAGTGTTAAAAAGGCCCAAAGCAGTAAACCGGCCCTGGCTAAACTGGCCGATAAGATTGCCGGTATTTTCGTCCCGGTTGTAGTGGGAATTTCAGTTTTAACGTTTTTTATCTGGCTGATTTTTGGTCCTGAACCTTCTCTGGGTTACGCTTTCGTCACATCCATGACGGTGCTGGTGATTGCCTGTCCATGTGCTTTGGGGTTGGCAACGCCGATTTCAGTGATGGTGGCTGTTGGCCGGGCGGCGCAAATGGGAATTTTGATTCGTAACGGTGAAGCGCTGCAAACAGCCGGTAAGTTGACCTGTCTGGTTCTGGATAAGACCGGAACAGTTACGGAAGGAAAACCAAGTGTATCGACCATAGAGGCTTATTCGGGTTATAGCGAAGAGCAGGTATTAAAACTGGCGGCCAGTATTGAGGCCGGTTCCGAGCATCCGCTTGCGGCGGCAATTTTATCGGCGGCAGAAGACAGGCAGATTAAAACAGAAAAAGTGAAAAAATTTCAGGCAATTGCCGGGCATGGGATTGAGGCTGAAGTTGACGGCAAGGCTGTTTTGTTTGGCAACACAGCTTTGATGGAAAAAGAAAAAGTCAGTTATAAGGACTATCTGGATACGATGCAAAGCCTGTCTGAACAGGGGCAAACCCCGATGCTGCTGGCGGTGGATGGAAAAGTGGCTGGGATTGTGGCGGTTTCTGATCCCATCAAAAAAGATTCTGCTGAGGCAATCAAACGCTTACAACAGCGGGGCGTACGTGTCTTGATGGTAACAGGCGATAATGAAATAACCGCCAAGGCGATAGCTAAACAGGCGGGTATTTCTGAAGTCAGAGCCCAGGTTTTACCTGAAGACAAGGCCAAGGTGGTTAAAGAATTACAGGATAAGGGTGAATTCGTCGGCATGGTGGGGGACGGTATTAATGATGCACCGGCTCTGGCTCGGGCCAATGTAGGATTTGCTATCGGAACAGGCACGGATGTGGCGATTGAGAGTGCCGATATTGTGATTATGCAAGGTTCCTTGATGAAAGTGCTGGATGCCATTGCGTTATCGAAGGCAACGGTTAGAAATATCAAGCAAAATCTGTTTGGCGCTTTTATCTACAATACTATTGGTATTCCGGTGGCTGCCGGAATATTGTATCCGTTCTTTGGTATTTTACTCAGTCCAATGGTGGCAGGAGCTGCGATGGCCTTGTCCTCAGTTACCGTGGTTAGCAATGCTAACAGGCTGCGTTGGATAGATTTATCCGAAGAGTAAGTTGTTTTCTTTTCCTCTGTCGTGCAAAGAGTCTGTTTGTCTCTGAGTACGACTGGGAGGAAGAGGGAAAAATAAAAAGTAATTACTCAGCGTATTTAAGTATTTAATAACAGTCACTTACTCCAGAAGACGCTGTAAATAAATCCATGTAGGCTTGTATGTGACATCCTTGTCACATACACTTCTTCCGTAACCAACTGATATTAAATTGCTTTCTCTTTTAAAGTGCGCTGAGTAGGCACAATAAAAATAAAAAAAAGGGATAGACTATTAAGTCTATCCCTTTTTTGTGCATCGCGACTAACTTCGCTTTTGCTTCATCGAGAAGAAGCTGCGAGGTTTAAGGCGGGATTAAGTAG
>CAYLNS010000099.1:0-9936 GCA_964385115.1 uncultured Methylomarinum sp. | reverse complement strand
CCCTGTCCATTCCAGCGGCTGGACACCAAGTTGTTTTAATTGATTCATTACTTATTGAAAACCATCCATCACCGTTATAATAGTGCGCCCATTTTAACAAAAAGGATACACTCGGCAGCCAGAGAATTGTCGAGCCTGAACGCTATGCAAGTCGACCTGATTATTGAAGCCCGGTGGATTATACCGGTAGAGCCTGAAACTGCAATCTTTGAAGACCATAGTCTGGTGATTCATTATGGCAAGATTCTGGAGATATTGCCTCAGCAGGCCGCACGGCTTAAATATCAGCCTGCCACCTTGAAAACACTGCATCAGCATGCCCTGCTGCCCGGTTTTATCAACGCCCATACTCATACCGCCATGAGCCTGATGCGAGGTATTGCCGATGATAAACCGCTGATGGAATGGCTGACCCGGCACATCTGGCCACTTGAACAAAAATGGGTCGGTGAAAACTTTGTTCGGGATGGCAGTATGCTGGCTATAGCGGAAATGATACGCAGTGGCACCACCTGTTTTAATGATATGTATTTTTTCCCTGACATTGTCGCTCAACAGGCGATTCAAACAGGAATACGCGCCAGTATAGGTCTGATTGTTATTGATTTTGCAACGGTTTGGGCCGAAAACAGTGAGGCTTACATAGAAAAGGGGCTGACGCTCTACGATACGCTACGTAATGAAACATTAATTTCCACTGCATTTGCCCCGCATGCACCCTATACCGTTTCGGATGAGCCACTGAAAAAAATCAGTCTGTTTGCCGATGAACTGAATATTCCTGTTCATATGCATCTTCATGAAACCCGTCAGGAAGTCATGGAGCAGCAACAAAAAACGGCTCAGACCCCCTTGCAACGTCTCTCTCAACTGGGGCTGTTAAATCCTGCCTTTATGGGCGTTCATATGACGCAGCTTAGCGAAAACGAGATTCAGCACTATGCCCAAACCGGCGCCCATCTGATACATTGCCCTGAATCGAACTTGAAACTGGCCAGCGGCTTTTGTCCGGTGGCTCAATGTCTTGATGCGGGCATTAATGTTGCTTTAGGCACAGACAGCGCCGCCAGTAACAATGATTTGGATATGCTGGGGGAAATGCGTACAGCGGCATTACTGGCCAAGGCTGTCAGTCAGAACGCTGCCGCCGTTCCTGCAATGACCGCCTTAAAAATGGCTACATTAAATGGCGCTAAAGCACTGGGGATTGATGATAAAACCGGCTCATTGCAAACCGGAAAATACGCTGATGTTATCGCCATCAATCTGGATACACTGGAAACACAGCCGCTGTACGACCCGGTTGCACAAATTGTCTATTCTGCCTGCCGCCAACAGATAACCGATGTCTGGGTAGCCGGAAAACCATTGTTAAAACAGCGGCAATTAACAACAATCAATACCGATGAGTTAAATACCCGGGTTCAACACTGGCAAACCCGACTGCAAGACAAGAAATGACGAATACCTGAGTAATATAGTACACTATATTAATATAGCTTATTTGTTCACAGAACAACCCTCAATATCAAGCAATTGAATCATGGCAACCAATAACGTACACGCGCACGAAATAGAAAAATTTGGCTCACAGGCTGAACGCTGGTGGGACACGGAAGGCGAATTTAAAACCCTGCACCAGGTTAATCCATTACGCCTGCAATTTATCCAGCAACATGCGGATATTGTCGGTAAAAAAATAGTTGATGTCGGTTGTGGTGGCGGCATTCTCACCGAAGGACTGGCAAAGCTGGGCGCGGATGTGCTGGGGATTGATTTGAGTGAAGAGCTGATTGATATTGCTGAACTGCATGGACTGGAATCCGGTGTTCAGGCTCACTACCAAAAAATCAGTGCCGAAGAACTGGCGCAGCAACATCCAGAGGGGTTTGACCATGTCACCTGCATGGAAATGCTGGAACATGTTCCTGATCCCGGCGCAATTATCAAAGCCTGCAGCCAACTGGTCAAACCGGAAGGCATGGTATTTTTCTCCACGCTGAACCGGGTGCCCAAGGCCTATCTGCTGGCAATCGTTGCCGCCGAACATTTACTGAAAATGGTGCCCAAAGGAACACATGATTACAAAACCTTTATCAAACCGTCTGAACTAAGCCAGTCTGCACGCGATGCCGGTCTGGAACTGGTGGCCATGACCGGAATTGAATACAGCCCATTCAGCAAACGCTTCAGTCTGGGCAAGGATATCAGCGTGAACTATATTGCCGCATTCAGACGGTTAAAATAAAGCATGTCCGATGGATTTAAACTTTCCTGCGTACTGTTTGATTTAGACGGCACTCTGGTTGATACCGCACCCGATTTAATCCGCTGTTTAAACCGGACAATCAGCCGCCATGGGTTTGAGGAAATTAATCCGCAAACCATCCGGCCATTTATCTCATATGGCGGAGCCGCCATGATTGCCCGGGCAACTCATGATTGTGATGCAGCTCTGCAAAAAATAATGCTGGAAGAAATGCTGGAAGACTATCAACAAAATATCGCTACGCACAGCCATTTTTTTGACGGCATAGCCGAATCATTAAACTATATTGAACAGCAAGGTTTAAAGTGGGGCATCGTGACCAATAAACGTGAGCGGTTTACCTTGCCACTGATTGACGCCCTTAACCTTGAGAACAGGATTTCCTGCGTCATCAGCGGCGATACTACCAACAACAGTAAACCACACCCGGAACCCATGTTGACAGCCTGCCAACAGGCCGAAGTCCATCCCCATGAATGTGTATATATTGGCGATGCCGAACATGACATTCTGGCAGGCAGAAACTGCAAAATGAAAACCCTGGCGGCTGTTTATGGCTATCTTAAACCGGATGACCAGCCAAAACACTGGGGAGCCGATGCATTAATTGACTCTCCGCAACAACTGACCCACTGGATACACGAAACACTATGCAATTAAAAGACCGCGTTATTTTAATCACCGGCGCCGGTGGAGGCCTGGGCGGTACTGCCGCAGTTGCGCTGGCAAAACAAGGCGCTCATATTATCCTGCTGGATAAAATCATCCCTAAAATGGAGCAGGTTTACGATAGCATCGTAGCCAATGGTGGCCCAGAACCCACTATGTATCCCTTTGATCTGGCTGGCGCCGACGAAAGCCAGTATCAGGAAATGGCTGATGTGATTGCTAAACAATATGGCTCTTTACAAGGCCTGTTGTATTCAGCCAATGATATGGCCGCTTTCAGCCCGGTGATTAATATTCGTCCCCAGGAATGGGCTCAGACCTTGACAGTGAATTTAAATGCCGCTTTTATGCTCAGTCAGAAACTGTTGCCGGTTTTACAAAAAAGCGATAAAGCATCCATTGTATTTACTTCCGACTCCTCCGCTCGGCAAGCAAAAGCCTATAGTGGCGCTTATGGCGTATCCAAAATAGCGCTGGAAGGATTCGCAAAAATACTGGCTGAAGAGCTGGAATCAAAACACCAGATTCGTGTCAATACTCTGGTACCCGGCCCGGTAGATTCGCCTTTTCGCAAAAAAGCCTACCCAGCCGAAGATAAAAGTAAACTACCTTCCATGACATCACTGGAAAAAATTTATCAGTTTTTATTCAGCGACCAAAGCCTGAACCTGACGGGTCAGGTCATAGAAGCTCAAACTTTCAAACACCCTTAATATTATGTCAGATAGAGAAACAATTACCCTAACCCGGGATGTCAATGTGATTACCATTCCTGATGGCAATCACGGTACCTTAAGCAAAGGCCACGAAGTGACTCTTCATCAATCGCTTGGCTCCAGTTATACCGTCGTGACCGAACATGGTCATATGGTCCGCATTGCCGGAAGCGATGCTGATGCCCTGGGCAAAGAGCCTCATGAATTGAAAACACTGGTTACAGAAACATCACCGGAAGCTGTTGAAAAAAATTGCTGGGAAGTGATGAAAACTATTTATGACCCGGAAATACCCGTCAATATCGTAGACCTTGGCCTGGTTTATGACTGCAAGGTGACACCGGCCGAAGAAGGTGGAAATGATGTTCATGTAACCATGACATTGACTGCACCGGGTTGTGGCATGGGACCGGTTATCCAAGGTGATGTGGAAAAAGCGATTCGCGCCCTGCCCGGTGTCAATTCGGTTAATGTGGAAATTGTTCTGGACCCGCCCTGGTCCAGAGAAATGATGTCGGAAGTTGCTCAGGTTCAATTGGGACTGTTCTGAGCCTGGCCGCCCTCATAAAAACAAAGGTAACTTGTATCATGTAGGGGCAGTTCATCTGTGCCCCTACGGAATAGTGATATAACTAATGCTCTGTTCAAGCTGTTAACCATTCTGCCAAAAACCTGTCATACAAGCTCTCTCCCGTTCTGTCAGTCTTTTAAAACAAGCGGAAATCCTTTGCCGGTTTTTTGACACTTAGCGTTAAAAACCACCTACAAACACCATAACACACTGATAAATATATAATAATATTTTTTGGCACATTCCTGGCTTGAATATTACCAACTCATTCAAGACACGGGAAAAGGGTCATGGAATCAAAAGTAGCTAATTTATCTATTGTCAGCAATAAATCACTGGAAGCGGCTAAAGCAGCTAATCTTCAGCACTACGATATCAGTAGCGCCCTGCAAACCTCTCTGGATTTTAAAGAAATAATCGCAATTTTCTGCGAAAAAATCCAACCCATGATTACTCACAGTGGTTTTATTTACACCAACCCGTTATTTGATCTGGAATATAAAAAAGGGATTGAAGCCAGACATGCCTGTCTTTATAGCTTAACAATAGAAGACCAGGCTCTGGGCGAATTAAAACTGACTCGCCAGCAACGCTTTAACGAAAATGAATTGCAACTGCTGGAAACCTTGTTGTGCTGTCTGGTTTATCCATTAAAAAACGCAACGCTGTATCAACAGGCCATCAACATGGCCCATACCGACCCGTTAACCAAAATCCAGAACAGAACCGCGTTTAATGACAGCATACTTCGGGAATACAACCTGGCCAAAAGGAACAGACAACACCTGTCGCTAATTTTTATTGATATTGATTATTTTAAAAGCATTAATGATCAGTATGGCCATGAATGCGGCGATTTTGCCTTATCCTCAGTGGCAAAATGGATTAAAGCCTCTATTCGTGATTGCGACATGATTTTTCGTTACGGGGGCGAGGAATTTGTTGTCCTTTTAAGTGATACCCCTCTGGATAAAGCGGCGTTAATTGCCGAGAGAATCCGCCAGACCATTGAAAAAAACACCCTGGCCTATGCCATGCAGACCCTGCAACTGACTGCCAGCCTGGGCGTCAGCACATTGCTGGGAAATGATACCGTTCAAAACCTGATTAACCGGGCAGACAATGCCATGTACCAGGCCAAACAACAAGGTCGCAACCGGGTTCAGATAAGTGAGTAATCCCGTTTTCCATGCAAAGCTGAGCTATCTCACAGTCCGAGTCAAGCTCAGCAAGCCTCTTTCCGCATAGCTGATACTCCCTCAGGAAACCTCAGTCATTCTTTCCCAGTAAAGTCTAAAATCATCCACCGGCAATGGCTTGCTGAAATAATACCCCTGAAACACCTGACAGCCTTTCTGTAACAGATAATCTTTCTGCTGTTCGGTTTCCACCCCTTCGGCTATCACTTCCAATTGTAAATTATGAGCCATATTAATGATGGTCGAGACAATAATGGCATCGTTCAGGTCTATGGTAAGGTCTCTGACAAAACTCTGGTCAATTTTCAACTGGTTTAACGGCAACTGCTTTAAATACGCCAGCGATGAATAGCCGGTTCCAAAATCATCAATGGATATTTTAATACCCATTCGTTTCAACGCCCGCATTTTAGCCACGGTATCATCAATATTATTGATGACAATGCCTTCTGTCAGCTCAATACACAATCGCGATGCGTCAAGTTTGTTATGTTTCAAGGCCTGATCGACAGTATTTACAAAATCAGCTTGCCTGAATTGTCTGGAGCTGACATTAATGGAAACATGATCCATTCCCTGGTCAAGCCATTGCCTCATTTGCCAGCAGGCCTGATTCAACACCCAACCACCCAGCGCAATAATCAAGCCGGAATCCTCAGCAATAGGAATAAACTGTGCAGGTGAAATCACACCGCGTTCAGGATGATGCCATCTTATCAACGCTTCAGCGCTGATAATTTTTCCTTTCGCATCGGTTTGTGGCTGATAATAGAGCTTGAAATGCTGATGCTTCAAGGCTCTGCGCAACTCTTTTTCCAGGAAAAGCTTGTCATCGGCAACCTGCTGCATACTCGGATGAAAAAAGCAGATGGTATTACGGCCCTGCTCCTTTGCCCGATACATGGCCTTGTCAGCCTGTTGCAGTAATTCCGATGCACTGATATTTGGCTCGGGAAACAGGGAAATGCCAATACTGGAAGAACAATGATGCTCATAGTCGCTGATAATATAAGGCTGCTCAAGAATATTACGAATTTTTTCCGCAATGACCATGACACTGTCTCTGCATTGCTCAAGACTATTAGCATGTGGCCTAATCATAATGACAAATTCATCGCCACCCATTCTTGCGGCCAGGTCCTCCTCTCTTAACACCGACTTGATACGCTGGGCAACCTGAAACAGTAATTCATCCCCTATATGATGGCCTAAGGAATCATTTAAAATTTTAAAGCGATCAAGATCCAGAAAAAGCACCGCCCCGTACTGATAATTTCTTTTAGCCACTGCCAGCTCTGTTTCCAGCTGATTCAATAAAAGTCGGCGATTGGCGAGTCCGGTCAGAGCATCATAAAAAGCCAACTGGTAAATTTCCTGTTCCGATTTTTTCTTCTCGGTAATATCCCGGATACTGATGACCGCCAGTTTATGACCTAATGAAGGCAACAGCGCCATTTTGATTTCGCATAGTATTTCTTCACCGTTACCGTTCAAATGCATCCATTCAAATGCAACCTGCCCATCTGCCAATACCTTGTTGATATATTGTTGCGCCATTGTCTCGGAAGCAACCCCATTACTTTGAACAGGTGGCGAAACATCCAACGGATTGATTTTTCCGAGCTGGTCTGTCTGAATTCCAAACAGTGCCAATGCATTTTCATTAGCCTCAACGACACAAAAATTTTCAATATCAAAAATCACCAGCGCTTCCAGTGCATTTTCAAATAAAATTTTGTATTTTTGCTCATTAACCCGTAACGCCTGTTCCGTTTGCCTGCTTTCGGTCACGTTAATCATCATACCGACAATTTCTTCCCTTTCGCCCTGCTCAACATTGATACTGACAAAATCTTTCAACCAGACGACCTCCCCATTCCTGTTAATCATTCGGTATTCCATCTCGTGCTTGAGATGCTTTTTGACTTTTTCTTTACAAAACTCAGGCACCCATTTTCTGTCTTCCGGATGCATATGCTTAATCCAGAAATCATCTTCATTCAGCCATTCCTGCACAGGATAGCCCAGAATTTTTTCAGCTTCATTACTGACAAAGGTAAACTTGAGAGTATCAGGATCGAGACGCCAGAAAATGACAGAGAGATCCTGTATCATCATTCTGAATCGGCGTTCGCTTTTAGAAAGTTCACGGGTTCGTTCCTCAACCAACTGTTCAGTTCGTAGCGTCCTGCCTGCCAGTAGCATCAAAATAAAGGTACTTAGCCCGGTTAGAAAAATAATGACGACCAGCAACCACCAAAAACTCCAGGTCAACTGCACCCGATAAAACTCTGGTGTTGGCAGATAGCTGATTTTCAATTTTTTATCCGCCAGCTGTATTTCATTATGAGAAACCAGCCCTAAGTGATTAAAATAATCAAACCCCACATCATTGGCGAAAATAATTTTGCCCTGATGACTCACGGTAATATAAAACCTGGGTTTATTTAATCCCGCTGAAAGTCCGGACAAAATATCATCAATTCGGGCAACCGTTGCCACCACTCCGGAAAAAGCCTGCCTTCTTTGCTCAAGCGTAGCAACCGGAGCATTTTTTTTATAAACGGGTGAATAAAAAATCACGCCCGTTTTTTGGACGGTATCCTGAACCAGATGAACAGGTAAGGCAACCACACATTTGCCGGTATCCCGGGCTTTTATCAAGGCAGCTCGTGCCTGACTGTTACTGCCGACATCATAGCCAAATGCCCGATTATTACCTTCAGGCGGTTGTATATAGGTGATGGGATAGTAAAAATCCCTGTTTCCAGCCTTAACCAACTGTCCCTGTTCATTTCTTTCCAGTATTTTATGCCCCCGACTCCATTGTAATTCATATTGCTTTCTGGCTGTTGCCGGGATAGCAGGAATCCATTCCAACGCCTGAATACTACGGTGATGGTGTAATATCGGCAGAGTCAGTGTATGAAACTCTTCCTCACTGACAAGCAGAGAACTATCAAAAAAAGCTTTGATAAACTGATTAATCTCTTCATGATCCTTTAAACTATTCTGCAAAGTAAATTCGACATTATGGACTTCTTGTTGAAAAACAGCTTCAAGACGTTGTTTTTCAAGCAAAAGGGAAATTTTATAAAGTGTTGCCGTTAATACAAAAATAAAAAACAAGGGAATGGCAACCAATTTGATTCGCTTTTGCCATAACAGCCGTGGACGACCAATAAAGCACAGCATAATGGGGGCAAACAAAATTACCCCAATGACATCACCCAACCACCATTTCAACCAGGAAGACAGAATATCATCAAGCCTGATTACTTGAAGAAAATACAGCGAAAATACGCCCGCAGATGACGCCAGCAGGCAGGCAACAAAGCTACCCAGAAAAATAAAACGTATGATTTTTGCATCTTCAAGCAGCGGGTCATCTGGCCCAATAAAGCGGCTGATAAGCCAGGCACCAAAATAGGCCTGTGCACAGGAAGCCAGCCCACTGATAATACTGGAAATAATCGTGGGAGACAGACTCCCAAGCTCACTAAACCCCCAGAAGGCATAAAACTTAACTAATAATATGCCAGCCAAAAGCCCGGGAAGCATGGATGCGCCATACACCATGGCAAGCGCCAACGCCAGACCCGACGCCGGCCAGAAAGGACTGCTCTGTCCAAAAGGACCCGTCAGATAAATTCCCACCATCCCCAACAGAAAATACCCTGCAGTAACAGCAATATTAGCTGTCACGAAAGCAACGGTAACGGGGGTTGAGAATGTATTTCGACTCATTTTTTGTTTCAGACAATCATCACAGAGTTAACATAGCAAATATAGTCTATCTCACAGAATTATCGCTTTAAATTTCAACTTTCAAATGACCGCTTATCGCCAAAAGCGCCCGCCCAATCCTGATTAAATTTTAAAACCGATTCATCGACTGCCGGATGCCTGAACATCTGCTCGGCCACATCAAGCGGCAAGGTGACTGCCGCAACTCCGGTTTTGATAACCGCCATGGCCTGTTGTGAACTTTTAAAACTTGCCGCCAGAATTTTGCAATTTAAGTCATGTTGCTGAATCAGTTGCTGTAGCTCATCCACTTCCTTCACCGCATCAATACCGGTAGTCGCTATCCTGTTAACATACGGGGCCAGATAATCCGCCCCGCATAAAGCCGCCATAAAGCCCTGCCGGGCGCTGTAAATAGCGGTCGCCAATACAGGAATATTTTCAGCGGCCAGTTGTTTGATAACGCTCAAACCCGTTTCAGTTGCCGGAACCTTGACGACAATATCCCAGGGCAACTGTTGTAACTTTCTGGCTTCTTCCAGCATTTCTGTAGCCGTCTCGCTGACCACCTGCACATGAAAGCGGGCGCTGTCGCCCAGAATCTCAGACAATTCCTCCAGCAATTCCTTTACCCCTCGTCCCGACCGGGCAAGAATGCTGGGGTTAGTGGTAATGCCGGTCAACGGCAGGCACCGGCTCAAACATTTGATTTGAGCAACATCAGCGCTATCCAGATAAAGTTCAAACATAAAAGGTCCTGTTGTG
>CAYLNS010000098.1:0-9967 GCA_964385115.1 uncultured Methylomarinum sp. | reverse complement strand
GAAACTGCTTAGTATAATTAGCTTGATGAAAATTATTTAATATCAGTTGCTTACGAAAGAAGTGTATGTGACAGGGATGTCACATTCAAGCCTACACGGATGTATTTATGGCGTCTTCTGGAGTAAGGGACTGATATTAAACGTATCGGTACGCTAAATAGTCACGATTAGTTCTGATTGATTCCCCCAAAAATTTCCATCAGCCTGGGCAGAAAATGAGACAGCTCTATCGACATGATGGAAAAATCAGCATCAAAGCGTTCGATATCATTACTGGTTTCAATATCGGCGACCTGATCCTGAATCAAATCCAGAAATTTTAAACGCTTGATGGCCAGATTTTCATCAACAATAAAAGACAGTCTATCCGCCCAGCTGACAGCCAGCTTGATGACAAGCTTATCATTATCCAGATGATTTTTGATTTCAGGCAGCGTCAGATCATGACGCTTACAACGCACAGTCGCACCCTCATCAGACTGGGAACGTAACTCACATTCGTCCTCAATAGTTATATCAGCAGGCTGAGTCTGATTTTTAAGCCAGTCCGTCATCAATGTAACTGGCTGGTCGACAGTATTAACCGGAACTACAGGCAGGGTGCCCAGAGTTTTCCGCAAAAAACTGAGCAAATCTTCGGCTTTTTTGGCGGAAGCGGCATCAACAATAATCCAGCCGCCTTTCGGGTCAATATAAGCATAGGTTTTGCGGGAAAAGGCAAAAGCTCTGGGCAGCAATTCAAAAATCAACTCATCTTTCAGTCGGGAGCGCTCTTTTTTTGGCAGCTTACGACCCTCATGCTCCTCGACCTCGGCAATTTTTTCCTGCAGCATTTCATTAATAACAGCCGCAGGAATAACCTTCTCCTCTTTTTTGGCACACAGCATAATAAAACCATTGCTGCTGTAGGCAAGCGTCTGCTCGCTGCCACCTAAAGGCGATGTCCAGCCAAAACTGCTTTCATCGTGTTGTCCACAGGGACGAAACTGTTTTTCAGATAATTTCTGCTCAAGCTCTTCAACCGCTAAAGTAAAAGGCTCGGTAAAACGATAAATAGCAAGATTCTTAAACCACATAATATCCAGACAACAGTTAAAAAGGCTGGTTATTATCGCAAATTTGCCCGGTGTTTTTTGTCTTTTTTAGTACAGAGAGATTGGTATGATTGATTATTTTTAATAATAACCGGACAAAGGCAAAAGCCGAGAAACACTCCGAGGCTGACGACGGTGGCCAGTATTTTAAGCGAGGTGCTTTCGGCGGCAATCATGCTGCCGAAGACCAGGGCGCTGGTCAGCATGGAGGCGGCCATGGCCTGATAGGTCAGCATGATGTTGCCGCTTCTGTTTTCCTGATAAAAAATGCCGTAATCCACGCAGATGGCGACAGCCAGTAAAAACCCCACCAGATGCAAAAAGCTGACAGCCGTGCCGCTGATGGCCCAGACAGCCAGGATGATAAGGGCGGCTGATATTGCCGGTAGTAAGGTGACAGTGGCTTTGAGCAGGCTTTTATAGCGGGCCGTCAGTAACAGCAAAATCAAGCCAATGCCGCTCAGTAACAGTTTCCAGGCATTGTTGGTATAGTCTTTCAGCATGTTGTTTAACATATCCCGCTGACTGAAGTAGCGGGCATGAGGGATGTTTGCAAAGGCTTGTTGTAAAACCTTGGGGTTGTGTTCTGAGAGCCAGACGAGAATGATTGTTTCGGAAGAACTGTTGATGATTCTACTGGCGATTAACCTTTTGACCGGTGTTTCCAAGACCTGTTGCAGGGTAAAAGGCGGCTGAAAGGTGTAATTGAATTGTCCCAGACGTTTGACCGATAAGCCGTTTTGTTCAAGCGCCTGTCGCCATAATTTTTGATTACGGGCTGTCAGGTGTTTTTTTAAGGTTTGTTGATTATGTAATTGTTGTTTGCCGGACAGTATCCAGGGGTACAAAGCAAAATATTCGCTTAAAGCCTGGCTTTGTTTCAGCTTGTCCAGTTGTCGGTAAACCGATTCGGCATGTTGCAAAGCCTGTTCAGTATCGGCACCACTCACCATAATGAAGCGCCCCGGTTCTATGCTAATCATGCGGGAGCGGATGCGTTTGTCATTGGCTTTTAGATAATCCAGTTCGGGAGTCAGTTGTTGCATATCTTCCATCCAGCGCAGTTTTTGTAATTGCCAGACAGACAGGCCAAACACGATAAGCAATACAATAAGCAGCGCGCGCCGGTAACGCCGGCAAAATCCGATCCATTGTTTAACCAGTGGAATAGTGAAGCTGGCATGATGTTGTTTAATCAGGCCGGGCAGGACAAAGCGGGTCAAAGCCAGTGCGATGATGATTCCTGAGCCTGCGAATACGGCCACCTGCTGAAACCCGGGATAACCGGATATGCCCAGTGCGGTGTAGCCGATTAGCGTGGTAATGCCGCCCATTAACATGCTGGGCCAGATGGTCAGGACGATTTTTTCTGGATTTTCATTATCGGCAGTTTGGGCATGGACAATGGCGTGAATGGGATAGTCGATACAAATCCCCACCAGGGTGCAGCCTATGGCGATGGTCATGCCATGGACAAAACCAAACAGACTGTCAGTGATTAAAATAGCGCTGAAGATGACAATCATTAACAGCGTGAACACCTGAAACAGGCTGGTAAATGAGCGGAATAACACTAAAAACAGGAGAACCAGGGCAAGGGTTGAAAACAGACTGATTTTTATCACATCTCCCTGTATCAATTCCTGTGTGGCTACTGCAAAAACCGGCACGCCGGTCATTTCCAGCCGGTATTGATGCGGGTTGTTTAATTGTTGAAACTGTTCGTTGATTTGTCGTTGTATTTGTTTTTGTCCCGGGGCATCCATGCCCGAGATGCGGGTCATCAGAATCAGGTTTTTGGCATGTACGGATTGTTTATTGGGCTGACTGTATTTTGCGGATAATGATTTGAAACTGATTAGCGTGAGCAGTAACGGGTCTTGTCTGAGTATGTTTTTGACCAGATTGCCTTGCGGAGACAGCAGGGCTTTTTTGATAAACAGCGCTCTGTCAGCAAGCCCTTGAATACTGAACAGCCCGGCCAGTTCGGTTTCTGGCGACAGGCTGTAAATAGAGCTGGCATGGCGGGCATAAAAGCCCTGAATGGTATCGAGCGTGGCCTGTTTTTCATCTGCTGACCAGACATCAATCACATTGTCTATTGTTGTTAACTGTTTTTTTAGTTGTCGGATAAAGGCTTTATCCGGGCTGAATGAGTCTGAAACGATGGAGAGAATATATTGCCGTGACAATGTACCGGACTGCATTTCACTGGCCAGTAATATTTCCTCCTGGCTGTTGCCGGTGACAATAAAGGCGGATAAATCGGTTTTAAATGAAACCTGGGTAATAATCAGACCCAGCAGGATGACGGGTAACAGATAATAAAAATTTCGCAGTGCTTGGCGGCGAGTCATGTTGGATTATTGCGATTCAAGCTGTTTCAGCAATGCCTGGATATACTGTTCAACGGATGAATCCGTTGTTGTCTGGCTGAGTTCCAGCACGCTTTTATCGTCTTCATTCTGTTGAATCCCAATATGGTTGGCTGCCTGTCCTGCCCGGCCCTGGATAATGATTTTAAAATCCGAGTTCGGGTTGTTTTTATCACTGAGAATAATTTTCCAGTGTGTTTCCCCCGGGATAAAGTCGATATGATAAAACTGCTCTAACAGTTTTCGGTCGGCAGACATCAGGGCTTTGAATACGGCAATATTCAGGCTCATGGGATTATCTTCATCCAGCGTTCCCTGGTGACGGATATCGTTGTCAATATCGTAATAGAACATTTTATCGTCAATAATCGCCATCAGGATTTTTTCAGGCTCAGTCTGTTCCTTAATCATGATATTGCCGGGGGCGGAATACATAAATCCACGGCCATGCCAGGGTTGGTCCAGCATATCCATGAAGCGGGTTTCCTGATAGGCCAGTTTGATGGCTGTTGTCGAGCGCATGCGCTCCAGTACTGTTACCAGGGTGTCTTCGGCAATTGCCTGAAAGCTGAGCAGCAGCAAACTGATTGTGTAAAATTGTTTCATCGTGATTCCACATCCATCCAGATTTTCCGGCCATTGACAATCATGGTTTTAATGGTTGATTTGGGATTGGGGATATCCAGCTCCGGGAAGCGAAAATGCCGGTAAATGTATTCGCCAATCATTAATATCCCAATCAACAGATAAATAATCAGACCGTTGTATAAAGCCCACCATTCATCATTACCCCAGATGGCCAACACAATACAGACAATGGCATTAAAGCCGAAAAACAGGGTCCACATAATCGTCAGCTGCCGACAATATTCACTGACACCGGGAGGAAATTCGGGAAATTCCAGCCGTACAAAGCTTTCTATAAAAGACGGCCCCTTGCCTTTTAATAAGGTGCGGCCAAAAAAATACATCAGCATCAGCTGAATTAGCACCGGTAATACCTTGGCGGTAATGGTCTGAAGATAGTAAGCGCCTAATAACAGGGCGATGGCGACACTGGCCTTGTAAAGCTTCTGTCCGGTTTTTTTGGCTTTGAACGACTGGGCCAGATAAATAGCCGAAAAAACAGCCGGCGCCACCCAGACCATATCATGCCGGATACCCAGATACACCAGTAAGGGATAGGCAATAAACAGACAGGTGACCAGTACGCCTTTAATGATTCCCAGCATTTAATCGACTATTTTGTAGACTCTGCCGTTTCTGAAATGGACGCGAAATTTATTAAAGCGTCCGCTCCAGTAAACCCAGACATTGGAATCCAGACTGCTGGTTTCTGTGATGGGTGGATAGCCAATAGCCACCAGTACGGCTTTTTTACGCATGCCTTTGGCAACGGTTCCATTCTGGATATGCCGTCTTTCCAGGCGGTTAAACTGTCTGAGATTGACTTTGCGTTTGCCGAATAATTTATCAAAGGCTGCGATAGTGTCATCACCGGTATGTTTTTTGACATTTTTGATGATGAGCGGTTTGCTCATATTATCCACATCAACCTCGATGGTTTTGGTGGCTATTTTTAACAGTTTGACCCGGGTATTGACAGGAATGGACGCACCGCGGCGAAAGTTGGTGGTCAGGTGGGTATTCTTTTCATAGCGGATTACAAACTGGGTGTAATAATCATCGCCGACGACAATATGGGCGGGTAGTTGTTCCGGCTTCAGGGTTTTGTTACAGGCGGTTAATGAGAGTGCGAGCAAACAAAATACCAGCCCTCGGGTTAATATTTTCATGATGTGGTTCCTCTAAATTCAGGTTGATAACGACGTATCCTGGCCAGTCGATAATAAATAGCGGAAAAAAATAAAAAAACACCGCCACTGATTAATACAATTTCCTGCGTCAGCGGAATTAAAATCAGTGAACTGCTTAATTCAATCATAATCAGCCCGATTAAAACAGAGGCAATGGTTTTATTATTCAGTTTGGTACAAAAAAAAGCCCCTAACGGCGCGCCGATGATTACCACAGGTATTGCTGATAGCCACCATTCTTTAATGGGCGCGGTAAATGTATCCAGCCAATAGAGATTGATGATAAACCCTGCCAGTGCATTGATGGCCATTAATATTACCGAGGTGGGGGTGGATATTTTTTCGGACAGACGAAACAGTAAAATCATCACCGAGAAGCAGATAATATCGATACCATTTCCGACCAGGCCGGTCATGCAGCCGCCGATAAAGCCGCTGACCATCAGGATGGCAATTTCAGGCAGCTTTAATGCCGGCAGGGTGTGGTTATAGTTTCTGTACTGCCAGTTAACAATCATCAGGGTAATCGCAAAGCTGGTAATCATGGCGGTAAACAGCATTTTTAACAGGGCCGGTGGAAAATAGTCGCTAAAGTATAAAGAGCTGACAACCACACCCAAAATACCGCCCAGGCTGGCCCAGAAAATAAAGCGCCATTCAACGGCAATGCGAAGCAGAATGATGGTGAATGTGGCGGCCATCATCCCGACACTTTGAATGGCCAGCGAAAATACCCGCGCCTCTTCAGGTTGAATATGCAGAGCCTTGGTAAACACAGGAAAAGCGATGGCGCCACCGCCTTCGCTGGTGGCGCCGGCAATAAACGAGCCGAATACCATGGTTAATGTGACCGGCCAGTTTTTTTCCAGGATATTGACAGAGTCAGGATAAGTGTAAATTATCCAAAGCAGGCAGATGCTGCAAATCAGTATGATATTCAGGAAAACAGGTTTATTCAGCATCACGTTAAAAAGCTGATTGGAGTTACTTTGACGATGGTTTTTTATTGTTAAGCTGATCTTCGTGCAGCATGCGGTAAATGTTTTTACAGCCTTCGCAACAAAAATACAGTACCTGATTGTCTTTGGAAATCAATGTAAAGGCATTCAGGGTAACCGGCAAGTTACATAATTCACAGGATTTTTCTTGTTGTTTTTTCATGTGTCTTATCAGGTAACTGTATTAAGGGAGGAGAGACCCTGGTCTCGCCATTATAAACCTATTCGATAGTCGGAGTTTTATTTATCAACAAACAAAACCCGGTAAATCCGAACAGTTTTCAATGAGTTGCGGGCAAAAAAAATGCGGCATAAAGCCGCATTGAATAGAAGGTATATGAATCTGAACCCAAAAGGCCCAGAAAAAAACTCTAAGTTCCAAGAGGAGGAAGCGCATCTAAGAGTTGCATACAGTTTAATAAAAACCATTGCCTTTGAAAATGTGGCATAGTGTCGCGCGACAAATTGTCACAGGTGGGATAAACGGGCGTTTAAGAACAGGAAATACTGGTTTTTTTGATTTTATTACTGATTTTTAAAGCTGTCAGCTGGCCGCCCCACAAGCAGCCGGTGTCAATGCCGTAGCAATGATGGCCGTGATAAAAGCCCAAGGTGGACCAATGGCCAAAAATGATAGTGCCATCGGTGCTTTTACGGCCGGGGACTTCAAACCAGGGCATTAAATGTTTGGGCTGTGTGCCGGGTGCGCCATTATGATGAAAGTCCAGACGCCCTTGGGCGTCACAATAACGCATACGGGTTAAACAATTAACGGTAAAACGGGCTTTATCCATTTTACTCATGGATTCCGACCAGATATCCGGTTTGTTGCCATACATGGACTGAAAAAAATCGGCATAATCCGGTCCCTGGATGATTTTTTCAACCAGTGCGGCCATTTTTTGGGCCTCTTTCAGCGTCCATTGTGGCGGGATGCCGGCATGTATCAGGTTAAACTTGCCCTGATGATGAAATAAAGGCCGGTGACGCAGCCAGTCCAGCAGTTCATCTCGATCGGGGGCTTCTAAAACCTGGGTTAAGGTGTCTTTTTTATTCGGTTTACGGGCATTTAAACTTTTGGCGATTAAATGTAAATCATGATTGCCCAGCACAGAAACAGCCGAATCCCCCAATGATTTGATAAACCGCAGGGTTTCCAGGGATTTAGGGCCGCGGTTGACCAGGTCGCCGGCAAACCAGAGCTGGTCCCGATCCCGGTCAAAATCGATTTTATCCAGCAGGGTCAGCAGACAGTCATAGCAGCCTTGAATATCACCGATTGCATAAATTGCCATTAATGCAATACCCGGGGGATGGACAGCGTAAACTGGGGAATATTGGCCTTAAACTGTGTGCCTTCGTCGGAGACCAGGGTATATTTCCCCTGCATGACCGCCACCGGTGTTTCAATCATGGCGCCGCTGGTATAGCGAAATGACTCCCCTGGTTTAAGATGAGGCTGTTCGCCGATAACGCCTTCGCCATTCACTTCCTGCACCTTGCCGTTGGCATCGGTAATCAGCCAGTGCCGCGAGAGCAGTTTGGCCGGTACTGTGCCGTTGTTGGTAATGGTAATCGTATAGGAAAAAACATAGCGTTCATCCTCGGGGGATGACTGTTCTTCAATATACTGAGGTTTTGCTGAAACGATGATTTTGTTTTTTTCACTCATGGGTCATTGATATAGCCTATATTTAAATATTCTATCATTATCAGTCAAAAATTCCGGAAATGAATATTAAGCCTTATATTGTTAGTCTGCCATTATTATTTGCAACGGCCGTTTTCAGCGCCCCGGTTAACGAGTTGTTTATGGCGGCGGTGAATGGTAATACCCAGCGGCTGGAATCTTTACTGGCGCAGGGGAAGGATGTCAATGCCAAAACAGCGGCTGGCCGAACCGCTTTGATGGGCGCTTGCTATAATGGCAATCTACGCAATGTTAAATTATTGCTGACTTATGGCGCTGATGTAAATCTGGCGGATAATAAGGGAGTAACGGCATTGATGGATGCGGTGGTTTTTGGTGATGAACAGATTGTCATGCTGTTGATTGCGGCCGGAGCGGATGTCAATGCTGTCGATAAACAAAATAATACGGTTTTGGCGCGTGCCAGGAAAAATGCTTTTCCGAATATCATAAAAATACTGGAACAACTGGGCGCTAAGGAATCGCTGGAAGCTGAAACACCGGACGATGCAGAGCAGGCCGAAACGGCTCCGGAAAAACAAGAGGAAACAAAGAATGAAGAATAAGGAGGCTCCCATGCATATTCATATCATGGGAATATGCGGTACCTTTATGGGAGGACTGGCTTTGATTGCCAGAGAACTGGGTTATAAAGTGACCGGTTCGGATCAAAATGTCTATCCACCCATGAGTACCCAGCTGGAGCAACAAGGTATCGAGCTGATGAATGGTTACCGGGCGGAAAATCTGCAAATAAAACCGGATATGGTTGTCATTGGTAATGCCATTTCCCGGGGTAATGAAGAAGTTGAGGCGGTACTGAATCAAGGCTTGCATTATGTTTCCGGCCCGCAATGGCTGGCCGAGCATGTGCTGAGCAGCAAGTGGGTATTGGCGGTGGCCGGTACTCATGGGAAAACCACAACCACCAGTATGCTGACCTGGATATTACAGGCCATGGGATTCAACCCCGGTTTTCTGATTGGCGGTATTCCGCTTAATTTTGGCATCTCGGCCCGTCTTGGAGAAAGTGATTTTTTTGTTATAGAAGCCGATGAATATGATTCTGCCTTTTTTGATAAACGCTCCAAGTTTGTCCATTACCGCCCCAGAACAGCGGTTTTAAATAATCTTGAATTTGACCATGCCGATATTTTTAAAGACCTGGAGGCAATAAAAACCCAGTTCCATCATCTGGTCAGAACTATTCCGGGTCAGGGACTGATAATTACCCCGGCCAATGACCGCAATATTGATGATGTGCTGGAACAAGGCTGCTGGACACCTGTTGTAAAAACCGCCATTGATGAAGACAGCGACTGGCAGGCCCGACTGATTCAGGCGGATGGTTCGGCATTTGAAGTCTATTTTGAAAATGAATGTCAGGGACAGGTCAACTGGACGCTGACTGGCCGGCATAATGTATATAATGCGCTATCGGCCATTGCCGCCGCCAGACATATCGGTATTTTGCCACAAGATGCCTGCAGGGCGCTTGAACAGTTTAAAAATGTCAAAAGGCGCATGGAGCAGATTATCAAGACCGACAAGGTCACTGTTTATGATGATTTTGCCCATCATCCGACCGCGATAAAAACCACGCTGGAAGGATTGAGAAAACAGGTAGGTGATGACAGGATTATTGCCGTGGTTGAGCCCAGGTCAAATACCATGCGCATGGGAATTCACACCCAGTCGCTGGCTGAGTCACTGCATCTGGCAGACCAGGCGATTATTTTTCAGCCGGAAGGACTGGACTGGGATTTATCCCAATTAACACAGTATGCCGCTAATATTGATATTTTGACTTCTCTGGATGCCATTATCAGCCGGCTAACCGAACAAACCACCGAACCAGTGCATATTGTACTGATGAGCAATGGCAGTTTTGGTGGCATTTATCAACGATTGGCAGGTTATTATGATAATGACTGAAATTGGTATGGATTCCCACGGAGACCGTGGGAATCAGAAAGAATGCATGTTACGCGGG
>CAYLNS010000097.1:0-10022 GCA_964385115.1 uncultured Methylomarinum sp. | reverse complement strand
TAAAAAAGCGCAAGACAGAATAGCTCTTGCGCTTTTGATTGGCTTTTAAATCCGTGTGTTGAATACGGATTCAGGCAGGAAGATTAATGAATATCTTTCCAGTATTCCCGTTTTAACAGATAGGCTACGACAGTGAATAACAGGATATAGAACAGTACATATTTACCCATGGATTTTCTTTCCTGTTGGACTGGCTCACCGATATAGACCAGAAAGTTGACCAGGTCGTTAACGAAACGGTCAAACTCTTTTGCCGACATTTTGCCATCACCTTTGGAAACCAGTTTGGTAATGACTTCCTGTCCGTCTATATTTTTGGTGACAGCGGTTTGTTCACCTTGCAATTGCCATAAAACATTTGGCATACCAACATCTTCAAAGACCCGGTTATTGACTCCGTAGGGTCGTGAAGGGTCGGTATAGAAGCTTTTCAGATAGGTATACAACCAGTCTGCACCTCTTGAACGAGCAATCAATGAAAGGTCGGGTGGATAGGTGCCAAACCATTTTTCAGAGTCTTTGATGTTCATGGCAGAGTGCATTTGATCGTAGATTCCCGCGCCTAGTGGGGCGATATCTTCAAGCACTTCATTTTCATCAACACCCAGGTCAATGGCAATACGCTTGTAGCGAATGTATTTGGCTGAATGACAACCCAGGCAATAGGTGACATAGTTTTTAGCACCGCGTTCGATAGACTTGACATCATCCAGGTCTATGTCGGCGCTTTCCAGTTCCACTTCTGCACCTGCCGAATAAACACTGAAAGGCGCAATTAATAATAAAATAGCGAGTAATTTTTTCATAATTTAATCAAGGCTTTCTTTGAGTTTTTTTACAAATCGAATCAGTACGTTGGTAATACCAGTCCGACTCGGCCTTCTTTTCATGACTGTGTTGCCATTGCTGTCAGTCACCTCGGTTTTAGGAAACATTTCATTAAATGTTTCAATCCAACCGGGTATTCTGTCCTCGATGGATGGCTGTTCGGTCAAACGTGTAGGTACCGGTTTGGTCTTTTCCCAACGGGTGTATAAAGGCATTAGCAGGAAGAAACCAAAATATACAGCTGTCAGTACTCTGGCAACCATGGTAGCGCCCGGTGTGGCAGGTTGGGTACCCAGATAGCCTAAACCTATAAAGCTGATGACAAACAATAAAATTGCTTTTTTGTAAATGCCGCCACGGTAACGGATGGATTTGACTTTGCCTCTGTCCAGCCAGGGTAGCAGGAATAAAACAACAATAGCGCCGCCCATGGCAATGACACCGGCAAATTTATCCGGGACTGCCCGTAAAATTGCGTAAAAAGGTGTGAAATACCAGACCGGGGCAATATGTTCAGGCGTTTTTAATGGATCGGCCGGGATGAAATTGGCATGTTCCAGAAAATATCCGCCCATCTCCGGCATGTAGAAAATGACGGCGGCGAAGAAGAACAGAAAGACGCCAATACCGACAATATCTTTTACCGTGTAGTAAGGGTGGAAAGGAATGCCATCAACCGGTACACCAAAAGGGTCTTTGGATTCTTTGATTTCAATGCCATCTGGATTGTTGGAACCGACTTCATGCAATGCCACGATGTGCAGGAATACCAGAATTAACAGGACCAACGGCACGGCAATGACATGAAAGGCAAAGAAACGGTTTAAGGTGGCGTCCGAGATGACGTAATCACCGCGTATCCAGAGTGATAAATCATCACCAATAACCGGTATGGCGCTGAATAGGGAGATAATCACCTGGGCGCCCCAATAGGACATTTGTCCCCAAGGTAGTAAATAGCCCATGAATGCTTCGGCCATTAAAGCAACGAAAATCAGCATTCCGAAAATCCAGATGAGTTCCCGTGGTTGTTTATACGAGCCGTAAATCAGGCCGCGGAACATATGCAGATAGACGATGATAAAAAAGGCCGAGGCTCCGGTCGAGTGCATATAGCGCACCAGCCATCCCCAGTTAACATCCCGCATGATGTATTCAACAGAATCAAAAGCCAGTTCTGCGTCGGGCTTGTAATTCATGGTTAATAAAATTCCGGTTACAAATTGGTTGACCAGGACAAATAAGGCCAGTGAACCAAAAAAATACCAGATATTAAAATTTTTCGGCGCATAATAATGCGCCATATGTTCGTTCCACAGTTTTACCAGTGGGAAACGGCATAGAAACCAGTCTGAACATTGTGCTACTTTATTTTTCATGCGCTTGCCTCCTCATTATCTTCACCCACGGTAATCAATGTTTCGGTGACATATTTGTGGGGGGGGATTTCCAGGTTTGTGGGGGCAGGTACGCCTTGGTAGACGCGGCCGGCAAGGTCAAACCATGAACCATGGCAAGGGCAGAAGAAACCGCCTTTCCAGTTATCACCCAGGTCAGGCGGGGCAATTTCAGGACGAAATGTCGGTGAGCATCCCAGATGTGTGCAAAGACCGACCGTAATAAAGACTTCCGGTTTGATGGCGCGGAATTCATTTTTACAATATTCAGGCTGCAATGACTCATTCGATAATGGGTCGGCCAGCTGATCATTAAGCGTCGATAAAGTCTCCAACACTTCGGGGGTTCGGTTTAGCGCCCAGACCGGTTTACCTCGCCAGGCAACCCGTATAAGCTGTCCGGGCTCCATCTTGGTAATATCAATATCGACCGGAGCCCCTGCGGCCATGGCTTTGGCGCTGGGCTGCATCTGTGATAGGAATGGTACGGCGATAAAGCCAGTACCGACTGCTCCGACTACGGTTAAGGCCGAAGTCAGGAACTGGCGTTTTGATTTATTGACGCCTTCATTATTCATGGGCAACGCTCCTGTGTTTTTTCGTGATGTCGTATGTTAATGGACACCAACTTTTTTATTAATCCCGCTCAATATACCTTACTGTTTGTATTTATTGAAGTCGTAATTTATGATTTTCTGAGCTTGGCAATGCACAGGCACAGTGTTTGTGCAAAAAACGGTCTGTTTTTGTGCAATGGTCTAAAAACAGAGCCATAAGAGGGCAGAGATTATCAAACGGATGATGCCAGAATTGCTGTGAGTGCCTTAATAAACAGTTTGTTTTCTGCTTCGGTGCCTATTGTGACCCGTAAACAATCAGCCAGTAATCCGCCTTGTGGTGAAAGATTTTTTATCAGAATGCCGTGTTGTTTCAGGGCATTAAAAATGTCATCTGCTGATTGGGTTTGGGATTTGAAGATAATGAAATTAGCTTCACTTGGCCAGACGGTCAAATCATCCAGCTTATTCAATTGTGCAAATACCTGGTTGCGTTGCTGACAAATTGACCGGGTCTGTTTTTCAAGGAAATCGATATGATTCAGAGCAAATTCTGCAGTAATCTGTGTCAGGCTGTTGATGTTATAGGGCAGTCTTATTTTATTCAGTTCTTCGATGATAGTTTCAGCGCCTGCTAAAAAACCTAATCTGAGTCCGGCCAGTCCCAGTTTGGAAACAGTACGCATCACAAGCAGGTTTGAATAATCAGGCAGTTTGTCGATGAAGGTGGCCGAAGTAAAAGGCGCATAAGCTTCATCAATCACGACCAGCCCTGAGGTTTTCGATAAAAGCGTTTTGATGTCGTCTTCAGAAAACAGATTGCCTGTCGGGTTATTGGGATAAGCAAGAAAGATAACCCCTGGCTTGAATTTTTCAATCGCTGTCAGCATGGCCGGCATATCCAGCGCAAACGATTCTGCCAGCAGGGGAATGCCGTGATAATCCAGCCCCAGACTTTTAGCTATTTGCCGGTACATGACAAAACTTGGTTCGGGAGCCAGCACACTGGCATTGCTGTTTAATGCCATGAGTAAAATCTGAATGATTTCGTCAGAACCATTACCGAGCAGGATGCCGGATTGTTCCGGAATCTGATTGGTTTTTTTTAAAACCTGAGTAAGTTGCTCTGCCTGCGGATCAGGATAGCGATTGACCGGGCAGGATTTGATGGTATCCAGCCATTTCTGTTTAATATCTTCTGGCCAGCTGTAGGGGTTTTCCATGGCATCCAGTTTAATCAGATTATGAGCATCGGCGACCTTGTAGGCAGACATGGCCAGAATTTCAGGTCGGAATAATGTATTACAGATATTGTCAGTCATGTGGTGCAAGGATTGGCTGGGAGTGAGTCTGACGAAAAACTTTAAGATATTTCGTCAGACAGAGGATTATTTGATTCTGAATTCAGCGGAACGGGCATGAGCGGTCAGGCTTTCTCCACGTGCCAGTATTGACGCGATTTTACCTAATTCACTGGCGCCTTTTTCTGAACAATTAATCAGACTGGAGCGCTTTTGAAAATCGTACACACCCAACGGTGAGGAAAAGCGTGCGGTTCCTGATGTGGGCAACACATGATTGGGTCCGGCGCAATAGTCGCCCAAGGCTTCAGCGGTATAACGTCCCATGAAAATTGCACCGGCATTATGAATTTTTTGAGAAAACTCATCGGCATTGGCAAGCGATAATTCCAGGTGCTCAGGGGCAATAGTGTTGACGATTCCAGCTGCTTCATCCAGATGCCGGGTTTTAATGAATGCACCACGATTTTGCAGTGATGTACGGATGATTTCGGCCCGTTCCATTTCAGGCAACAATTTTTCTATGCTCTGTTGAACGGTATCCAGAAAATCGCTGTCATCACTGATGAGAATAGCCTGGGCATTTTCATCATGTTCAGCCTGGGAGAAAAGGTCCATGGCAATCCAGTCAGAGGATGTTTGACCGTCACAGATAACCAGAATTTCAGATGGGCCGGCAATCATGTCAATTCCCACCTGGCCAAAGACCAGTTTTTTAGCGGTTGCCACATAAATATTACCGGGGCCGACAATTTTATCGACAGCAGGAATAGACTGGGTGCCATAAGCAAGGGCGGCAATGGCCTGGGCGCCGCCTATGGTAAAGACTCGATCCACGCCGGCAACATAGGCGGCCGCCAGAACCAGAGGATTGGTCTCGCCACGGGGGGTCGGAACCACCATAATCAGTTCCTTGACACCGGCAACCTTGGCCGGAATGGCATTCATCAATACAGAAGAAGGGTAGGATGCCTTACCGCCGGGAACATACAGCCCGACCCGGTTTAATGCAGTGACTTTTTGCCCCAGAATGGTGCCGTCATCTTCAGTATATTGCCAGGATTGAAGTTTTTGTTCTTCGGCATAGGCCCGGATTCTGTTGGCGGCAGTCTGTAACGCTTCAGCCTGGGTAGCAGACAGGCTTGTCCAGGCATCTTTCAGGACTTTTTCAGGTAATTCCAGTTCGGTGGCTTTTTTAAACTGGCATTGGTCGAAACGGTTGGTGTATTCAATAACCGACTTATCACCACGTTGACGGACATCAGCGATGATGTCCAGAACCTGTTTATGAATTTCAAAATCATCAGTTTCATCCCAGGCCAGCAGCGCCTTTAAACGGTCGTCAAAATCACTGGCATCAGTGTCCAGGCGGGTTATTTTGATATCAGTCATAATGGAACTACCTTTTTGACAAAGTCGTTTCAAATTGATCCAGCAGGGTTTGGATAGCGGCGTGTTTCATTTTCATGGCGGCTTTGTTGACAACCAGGCGCGAAGTGATGTTGATAATCAGATCCCGCGGTTCAAGACCATTAGCCTTTAAAGTGTTGCCGGTATCGACCAGGTCAACAATGCAATCGGCCAGTCCGACCAGTGGTGCCAGTTCCATCGAGCCATAAAGTTTGATGATTTCCGCTTGCACGCCTCGGTCGGCAAAATATTTTTGTGCGGTTTTGACATATTTTGTCGCTACACGAATACGGCCGGATATTTCCGGGGTGCCAACCGGTGCTGCCGTCATCAGCCGGCAACCGGCAATTCCAAGATCCAGAGGTTCATATAAATTTTCGGCGCCGTGTTCAAGCAAAACATCCTTTCCGGCAATTCCCATGTCGGCTGCACCGTATTCGACAAATGTCGGCACATCCGTGGCACGGATAATGACCAGGCGGACATCATCTCGGGTGGTTTCTAATATGAGTTTACGGCTTTTTTTAGGGTCATCAACAGGGACGATACCCGCCTCTTCCAGTAATGGAAGTGCATCTTCATAGATACGGCCTTTTGATACAGCAATGGTTAACATAGTCTCTCTTATCCAGGTATACGGCGAATAGTGGCGCCTAACTGAGCCAGTTTTTCTTCAATATGAACATAGCCGCGGTCAATATGATAAATCCTGTCGACCAGGGTGTCGCCTTCGGCAACCAGGCCGGCCAGAACCAGGCTGGCGGAAGCGCGAAGATCGGTGGCCATCATCGGCGCAGCCGTCAGTTGATCAATTCCGGTACAGATTGCGGTATTGGATTCCAGTTTGATATCAGCGCCCATGCGTTGCAGTTCCTGCACATGCATAAAGCGGTTTTCAAATACGGTTTCGGTAATGATGCCGACACCTTCAGCAATAGTGTTCAAGGCGGTGAACTGCGCCTGCATATCGGTCGGGAATGCAGGGTAAGGTGCTGTTCTGACACTGACTGCCTTGGGGCGCTGGCCATGCATATCCAGTTTAATCCAGTCGTCACCGGTGGTAATATCAGCACCGGCCTCACGTAATTTATCCAGGACCGCATCCAGCAGGGTCGGGTCGGTATCTTTAACCAATATAGAACCCCGGGTGATAGCGGCGGCAATCAGATAAGTGCCGGTTTCAATTCTGTCGGGCAGGATGGAATAATACAGATTATCGACCCCCAGATGCTCAGTCCCTTCAATCTCCAGAACATCGCTTCCGATGCCGGTAATTTTAGCGCCCATTTTATTCAGGAAATGAGCCAGGTCAGTCACTTCAGGCTCTTTGGCGGCATTTTCGATAATGGTTTTGCCTTCCGCCAGCGTGGCGGCCATCAGCAGGTTTTCTGTGCCTGTGACGGTGATTTTATCCAGCACTAAGCGGCAGCCTTGAAGACGTTTGACTTTTGCGTGGATATACCCGGCCTCTACCTGGATATCAGCGCCCATTTTTTCAAGCGCTGACAGGTGAATATCGACCGGTCGGGTGCCAATGGCGCAACCGCCAGGCAGGGAAACATGGGCTTCACCAAAACGGGCCAGCAATGGGCCCAGCACCAGTATGGAAGCCCGCATGGTTTTCACCAGTTCATAAGGTGCTTCAAATTTGTTGATGGTGTTACTGTCAACCTCGATGTTCATCTTTTCATCGATGGTCAGCTGGACACCCATGCGGCCCAGTAATTCCATTGTGGTGGTAATATCATGCAGATGCGGAATATTACCCACAGTAACCGGTTTTTCCGAAAGTAATGTGGCGGCAAGAATGGGCAGCGCGGCATTTTTGGCGCCTGCAATTCTTAGCTCGCCCGTCAGCGTTTTTCCGCCGGTAATTAAAAGTTTATCCATATATGAATGTTATTTAGAGAATTAACAGCTTTCGCCAATAAAATACGGGTTATTATCAAACCCACTCAGTTTGGCAAGCGCCAGAAGCTGATCGGGAATATTCTGAAAACAAATTTTTATCTGGTTTTGTTGCGATTGTTTAATCCATTCTATCATCAAGGCCAGTCCCGCACTGTCAGCTTTTGTGATGTCTGTCAGGTCAATAACCAGATGTTCGAGGGTTTTATCCAGAGGCAGGGATTTTACAGTGTCCTGTGTGATATTGGAAAAGGTAAATTCACCTGTTACTTTAAAAATGCCCGGTTTGGATTGTTGAATAAAATGAATCGAGCCCATTATTCGTCAGCCGCCTTGCTGAAGAGAAATTGACCGATAACCTGTTCCAGAATAACCGCAGACTGTGTAATGTCAATGCTGTCACCATTCTGCAGATATTCATCTGAACCGCCTGGATCCAGACTGACATATTGCTCTCCCAGCAGTCCTGCTGTAAAAATGCTGGCGCTGGTATCTGTCGGCAGGGTGTCATATTGAGAATCTATGGTCATTTCAACAACCGATTCATAAGTTTCCTTATCCAGGTGGATGGCACTGACCCGGCCTATTTTAACACCGGCGACTGATACCAATGCCTTTGCTTTAAGACCACCGGAATTTTCAAAACGGGCGCTGATGGTATAGGTTTGATGATTACCCAGATAACTACTCAGATTGCTGACTTGCAAAGCCATATAGAAAAGGGCGGCAATACCTGAGGCGACAAAAAGTCCGACTAATGTATCCTGAGTATAAGAGTGCTGCATGTTATATATCTCCAAACATGAGTGCAGTAAGAATAAAATCCAGAGCCAAAACCGCAAAGGCGGAATTGACTACCGTGCGGGTGGTGGCCCGGCTGATACCTTCTGAAGTTGGAATGGCATCATAACCTTCGAACAGGGCTATCCAGGTGACGATAAATCCAAAGACCAGGCTTTTAATCACGCCATTAATAATGTCATCGTAAAAATCAATGCCATTTTGCATTTGTGACCAGAACGAGCCTTCATCGACACTGAGCATATCCACTCCGACCAGATATCCGCCGATAATGCCGATAGCGCTGAAAGTGCCTGCCAGTAACGGCATGGAAATCAAGCCTGCCATAAAACGAGGAACAATAATGCGTTTGACCGGGTCAACTGCCATCATTTCCATGCCGGATAATTGTTCGGTGGCTTTCATCAGGCCGATTTCGGCGGACAGAGCCGATCCGGCACGGCCGGCAAAAAGCAGGGCGGATACTACAGGCCCGAGTTCTCTGACCAGAGATGCTGCAATCATCAACCCTAAAGAGGCTTCGGCACCAAAATCTGACAGGGTGTAATAACCTTGCAGGGCCAGAACCATGCCGACAAACAGGCCGGAAATACTGATTAACAGAAAAGACAGAACGCCGACCGAATAAAGCTGTTTAATCAAGAGGCCCGGGCGAAACAGAATTTCAGACAAGCCCAGCAGGGTATCGAGCAGAAAGAAAGTGGCTCTGCCTAATTTGGCAAACCCCAGGCGGGTAGACTTTCCAAGACTTTGCAATAAGTGAAGAATCATGGCTCAGGTGTCTTTGGTTGACAATAAATCGTCAAAATAATCGGGGGCGGGGTAATGGAAATGAACCGGACCATCGGCTTTACCCTGCATGAATTGCTGCACCCATTCTGAATCAGATTGAGCAAGCTGCTCGGGCGTACCTTCACCGACAATTTTGCCACCTGATAATACGTAGATGTAGTCAGAAATAGCCGCAGTTTCCTGTACATCATGGGAGACAATAATACTGGTAAGCCCCAGTGTCAGATTGAGTGATTTAATCAGATGAATCAATGCGCCCATGGATATTGGGTCCTGCCCCGTAAAAGGCTCATCATACATAATCATGTTGGGGTCAAGCGCGATAGCACGGGCTAACGCCACGCGCCGGGCCATACCTCCTGATAATTCGGCTGGCATTAGATGACGGGCGCCTCGCAGACCCACCGCCTGAAGCTTCATTAAAACCAGTGAACGAATCATTGAGTTGGAAAGCCTGGTGTGCTCCCGTAAGGGGAAGGCCACATTTTCAAAAACGTTCAAATCGGTCAGCAATGCGCCGCTTTGGAAAAGCATGCCCATTTTTTTTCGGAGTTCATACAGCTCTGAATGTTTGAGGCTGTGAACATTTTTCCGGTCAACGGTGATGGTGCCTTGGTCAGGAAATAACTGCCCGCCAATCAGTTTTAGCAAAGTGGTTTTGCCGGTGCCGCTGGGTCCCATGATAGCCGTAACTTTGCCTCGTTGAATATTCAAGGATATGCCATCAAATATTTTTCTGGACCCACGGGAAAAAGACAGGTCTTTGATATTGACTAAAGGCTCGTTATTATCAGGACTTTCCATTGATGACGGGAAGGATATTTAATTAAGCAGGCTATTTTCTATGACAACAGGCGGTTTAGTCAATGAAAGAATCTTTTCCAGCTTTCATGAATTCACAGCAGAGGCGATATTTTAAATCTGCTTATATGGAAGTCGGAAAAAAATTCTAAACAGGCGATAAGGCAGGGAAATTACTTCAAATAAAGCAATTGGCGAATGTTCAGCTGAAAAAAAGCCCTTAATCA
>CAYLNS010000096.1:0-10050 GCA_964385115.1 uncultured Methylomarinum sp. | reverse complement strand
CTGACCATATAAGCACTTTTCATATTGTTCCCACGCTCCTGCGTGGGAACACCCTGCAAAACGCTCTGCGTTTTAATGACGCAGAGCATCATGACCTTTATTCCCACGGGGGACCGTGGGAACTATAACAATCCGACACTTCCCTAAAGCATCCACACCTTTACTCCCATTAAATAACGACCGGGCGAGCAGATACCTTTTGTATTAGAATAAGGAAACTGGATATTACCGAAAAAAAACTTTATGAAAAAAACATTACGAGACTTTATTTTTCAGGAGCTGGTGTTTATTCCTGAACCGGAGCAGTTCAGCGATACCGATGACTTGCTGGAAGCCGGGCTCGACAGCATGGGTATCATGCGGCTGATTATGTTTATCGAGGACAAATTTGGCGTCACCCTGCCGGATACCGAAATCGAACCGGATAATGTCCAGACCATCAACGCCCTGGAACAATGGATATTAAGGCATAAACAAGGATGAGCGACGAAAATATCCTGCAAGGCTTAAACCCGGCCGACTATTTTACGCTGGCCATGGATCAGGAAATCCGCAACGATGGTCTGGCCGGCAGTTATGGCTGCTTTGTACTGGAATTATCGCAAAAACCGGACATAGACAGTCTGCAAGCCAGAATTCTGGAATTCAGCCAGCGCTTCCCTGTAGCAACGGCCTCATTACAGCAACAGGGACGCCGTTTCTACTGGTTTAAACGTAAAACCCCACCGTCTCTGTTTTTTCAGCATGTAAATAACCGGGAACAGGCCGACGAGTCATTTATTCATCAGACCCAGCTGGAAATTGTCAATGACAGGCAGGACCGGGAAGAACTGGCTCCCATTGAGTTTCATCTGATTGAAAGTAAAACCCGATACGTTTTTTTATGCCGCTGGATTCATCCCTTTTGTGATGCCCGGGGCGCTGATTTGATTCTACAATATCTGTGTACGGATGATGCCGAACAACGACAGAAATTCGGCCAGCCGGAATCAGAACCACTGGTATTCCAGCAACTGGCTCGTTATCGCTGGTGGCAAAAAATCGGCCTGCTGCTGAAAGGAAAACGTTATATCGACAAGCTCGACAGTCTGAAAAGTATTCAGGCTTTTAATCATCATCAGCCCCCTGAGCGGCTCAACTTCAGCATTAACAGGCTTAGCGAGGAACAAACCCGTCAAATCACCCGGAATGCCCGTAAACTGGTCGGATTGACCGGTACCAGCCTGTATTTTATCGGCTGCCTGATGCGGGCGCTGGACAAAATCAATCCGGACAGCGAAGGCGAGGCCTATTGCACCCCTTATGCCTTCAATCTGCGTAAACAACGCGCCTTGACGCCGGTCACTGGCAATCACGTCTGCGCTCTGTTTGCCCAGGCTCCACGCGACATCGTCCGGGACAGAAACAAACTGTTTGCCCATCTTAAACAGCAGAACATGGACGTCATCCGCAACCAGCAGGATTACGCTTTCCTGCCCTTAATGTGGGCCGGCAGCTGGCTGTCATTAAGTGAATACGGCAAAACCCTCAGGCTTTCTTATGGCTCAAAAGAAGAGCGCAGTTCATTCTGGTTTTCAGATATCGGCAAAATAGATGCCCCCGCTCGATTCATGTCCTCTGCCATTACCGGAATCTATCATATCTGCCAGGTGACGTCTCCTCCGTCGCTGGCTTTTTTGACCGGTATTTTCCAAAACCGCCTGACTTTAAGCTATAACTTTGTCGAACCCATCATCACTCAGGCACAAATAGAAACACTGCAAAAACGGGTAGTTGAAGAGCTGCTTACACCACCCGCCGATTAACATGCCCCTGTTAAAACGCTTTTTACAACAGTGCCAGCAACACCCCGACCAGCCGGCAATGACGGAAGCTGATATTAGCATCAGCTATCAGCAATTATTACGCCGCTCGCAACAGCTCAGCCACTGCTTTAAACCAGGGCAACGGGTTGCCATCGCCCTTGATCGGGGCATGGATGCGGCAATCAGTATTCTGGCGGTACTTCAGGCCGGCGCCTGTTATATTCCGCTGGATATCAAAAACCCGGCCCAACGCCTGCAATTTATCTGTCAGGATGCTGACATCCACTGGATTATCGGCAAAGGCCCGTGCCCCGACTGGTGGCACCAACCCCAACAATGGCTGGATTATGAACATCTACCACAGACCACAGCATTAAAACCCGCCCCGGCTGTTTCAGCGCAATCCCTGGCGGCTATCCTGTACACGTCCGGCTCGACAGGCCAACCCAAAGGCGTCGCTTTAAGTCACCGTGCCATGCTCAATTTTGTAGACTGGGCCGGCCGGACTTTTGCAGTTTCCGCTGCTGACCGCATCGCCTCGCTGGCCCCGTTTTATTTTGATTTAAGTGTGTTTGATTTATTTTGCAGCCTCAGCAATGGCGCCAGCATCGTTTTTATTCCACAAGCTTTGACCCTGTCACCCAGCCGTTTGACCCAATGGCTGCAACAACAGCAAATTTCCATCTGGTACACCGTACCTTCCATACTCGGCTTCATCGCATTAAAAGGGGCGCTCGCTGAAACCCCGTTACCCAAACTCCGGCTGATATTATTTGCTGGCGAAGTTTTCCCGACCCGGCAACTGATAAAACTCTGTGAACAATTACCGGATACAGCCTTTTATAATCTTTATGGCCCAACCGAAACCAATGTCTGCTGTTTCTGGCCGGTGGACAGAAGCCGTCTGCATCCTGACCAGTCCATCCCCATCGGCTACCCGGCCTGCGACTCTGAGCTGAAGATTGACGCAGACACCGGCGAGCTGTTTGTTAAAAGTCAAAATAACCTGTCCGGCTACTGGCAAAACGGACAGCTTGTTTCTGCACTGGATGAAGCAGCGTTCTATGCAACCGGGGATAAAGTCAGCCGTAATGAACAGGGTGAATATTGCTACCACGGCCGACTGGACCGAATGTTAAAATGTTCGGGATTCCGGGTGGAGCCGGCTGAAATTGAACAGGCCATTTGCCAGCATCCAAGCGTTTCCGAATGCGCGGTCGTTGGCATCAAGGACAGCACGGCAGGTCAGCGTCCAGCCGCCGCCGTTGTATTAAAACAGCCCGGCAAACTGGCGGACATTATCCAGCCTGTAAAAACCAGGCTGCCGGCCTACATGCAACCCTGCAAATTTATTGTGCTGGATGAACTCCCCCGGCTTGCCAATGGCAAAACCGATTATCAGCATATCAGCAAACTGATTGAACAAACATGAACTCACTCCCTCCAGCCGGAGACAGCCGGCAAAGTCAGCAACGCCTGCACTGGTGCGGCCGGCAAAATCTGTTAAAACATGCCATTGCCGCCGAACACGGTGGTCTGGGCAATCAATTTTCTGACCTGGTCAAGACGCATCAGCAGCTGGGACGGGACTGTCTGGACAGCGGACTGATTTTATCGCTCAATGCACATTTATGGGGCAGTGTTTTCCCAATATTACATTACGGCAGCCCGATACAACGCCAGCGTTATCTGCCCTCCCTGCTTGACGCCGGCATCATTGGTGGCCACGCCATTACCGAGCCTCAAGCTGGTTCTGATCTGAATGCCCTGCAAATGACTGCAGAATTAACCGATGCCGGTTATCTGTTAAACGGTCACAAACGCTTTATCACCAACACTCCCATTGCCGACCTGCTGGTTGTCTATGCAAGACTGGATAATAAACTGACTGCTTTTATCGTTGAAAAACAGGACAAGGGCGCCCGTTTTTTAAACGGCCCCGAAGTGAGTGGCTGTCAAACCGCCACCATGGGCGATGTTATCCTGACTGACTGCCTGATTCCTGCCGACCGGCAACTGGGTAAAACCGGAGCCGGCAGTATGCTGATTCAACAGGCATTGGAGCTGGAGAGAGCCTTTATTTTTGCCGGCATCAGCGGCATCATGGACTGGCAACTACAAACTGTCATTCAACACAGCCGCCAGCGCCGTGTCAACAATGCCCATTTGGGTAAAAACCAGGCTATCAGCCATAAAATTGCCGAGATGAAACTCCGGCTGGACACCATCCGCCTGTGGCTGAATGAATGCGCCCGTTTAAAAGACAAGCAACAACGCATCACGCTGGCCAGCGCCCAAACCAAACTCTATGCAGCCGAAGCCTTTGTCCAGTCCACACTGGATGCCGTACAAATACTCGGTAGCGCCGGATTACAATTGGATAACCCCATGAACGGGATTATTCAGGATGCCCTGGCCAGTCGCCTGTTTTCCGGCTCCTCTGAAATACAAAAAAACATCATCGCCGCCCTGTCCGGCACCGGAGATGGCTTCCGTTAAACCGTATATTGCTGCTTGCATGAAACACAAACAGGATCGCAACTTCGACAAACTTATCGATAAATTTGCCGAAAAAATCTATTCAACCGACAAAGGCCACTGGCGGCTGAAACTGTTACGGGAAGATTTGCAGTTTTTACAGCAACAACAAAATCTGCAAATCTGGGATGCTGGCTGTGGCTTTGCCCAGATAAGCCAATGGCTGGCAGAAAACGGGCACCAACTGGTACTTTGTGATATCTCAAAAAAAATGCTGGCACAGGCGCAGCAGAATTTTAAAGACGCAGGACTTCAAGCCCAATTCCATCATCAATCCGCCCAGAATCTGGCGCCGCAACTGCCCGACTTTGACCTGGTGGTTTTTCATGCTGTGCTGGAATGGCTCGCCGACCCTGTTCCGTCGTTGCTGAAAGTAGCCCGAAAAGTCAAACCGCAAGGTTATTTATCGTTACTGTTTTACAACCGCAACGCCATGGTCTTCAGCAATGCACTGAAAGGCAGCTGGCGTATTGAACATCTGTTGAATGACAGCTATCTGGGTAAAGGCAAAAAACTGACACCACCCAATCCCCAGTATCCGCATGACATCATAGAAACACTGGGAAATGCCGGATTCTCCGTCATTAAACAAACCGGCATCCGTATCTTTCATGATTACCTGCCTGCTGATGCGCTGGAAAAAACCGATAAGCAGGCATTATTTGATTTGGAATACCGCTACTGCCGAAAGCCGACTTACAATGCCATGGGGCGATATATTCACCTGTTGTTACAAAAATCCTGACAATTACCAGGCAATTATTTTTGGTTAATGACTTATTTATGCAAGCCCAGGCAACAGCTTTCCCAAGCCCGAGGTCATCATTTGTACGCCAATGGCAGTCAACAATAATCCCATAATCCGGGTGGCGATATTTAAACCGGTAACCCCCAGTTTTTTTCCTATCGGCGACGCCATATACAGCGCAAGCCATACCAGTAAGGCTACAACAACAATACCTGCTGTTAATATCAATCGTCCGTATTCGGCCTGCATCATATGCGCATCAACAATAACCAGACTGATGGCGCCCGGCCCGGCCATTAACGGTATGGCCAAGGGCACGACAGCAATGTTTTCTTTGGTATTGGCTTCATCGGCTTCTGCCGGGGTATGCTGGGTATGGCTTTGTTTGGCATGCATCATGGAAATAGCCATCATCACAATCAACAACCCTCCCCCCGTATGAAAAGCGGGAATGCCAATTCCAAAAAAGCTTAATAACGCATCACCCAACCAGGCTGCCGCAATCAAAATCAGCGCCACCGACAACGCACTGGTCCGGGCAATTTGTTTGCATTCTACAAGGCTGCGATCAGCGGTTAATGAAAGAAAGATAGGAATTGCGCCCAGTGGATTGACAATAGCGAGCACCCCAATCAGGGATTTGGCATATAGAGTATATTCTGGAGAAAACAGCATTGCTTAAAAGCCTTTCCTGTTACGACAGTATTGTCAGCATTTTCTGGGTATGCTCGGCTACCTCTACGCCTAAATCCGTCAAATAGCCACCATCGTGCTGAGTGATAATTCCTTTTTCAAATAATCGCTGTGCGGCGGCGGCAGCCTGTGGGTTGGTATGTGAATGAACCTTTAGCCCTTCCTGTATGGAAGACAGGTTAAACAATGCCAATAAATTAATTTCTTCAATCAGTTCCTGAGTTAATGCCATTTTTGACTCCTTGATGTTAAAAAAAACCGGGTAAATACTCAGCGTATTTAGATAGTTAATATCAGTTACTGACCCAGCATTCTGCTCAGCCAACTGTATATCCGTTTAACCAGCAAATCCTCATTAAAATGATAGGAATGATCACTGCTGATTATTTTTATTTGTCGGTAGTTCTGTTTGTTTCTTGTGACCTCAAGACGTTTCCGTACGGAATGAGAAACCTCTGGCAGGTCATTCTCTGCATAAATATCCAGTATCGGCCGAGGTATTTCCTGTAAAAACGTCAGTACCTGAAGAGGCCTGGCATCCGTTTCCACGACCGGTAAACTGATTAGCACGATTGCAGCAATTTCGTCAGGCCTGGTCGCCGCATAATAAAGTCCCATTTGCCCGCCCAAACCATAACCAATCAACACAATTTTCTGATTGCCTGATTTTTTTAAATAACGCACGGCGGCATCAATCCGTTTTTTTGCCTGATCAAACAAGGCATAATAATCTTCATCCTGAGCCCCGGCCTCATAAACCGGCATTTGCAAAGAGAGTGTTGCCCAGCGATGTTCCGGCAAAACCGTTCGTAACAAATGAATCAAGCCACCATTGTCAGGATATGAGCCTTTATCATGAAGGATAATAGCTGTTCCCAGATTGCCGGGTCGTGTTGTTTCGGTATAAATCCCCAGAAAAGGCTGATTGTCTGCTTTAAGCCGGACGATTTCACCGGTTTTCAGGGTCTTCTCTATCCACTCCGCATAGGCTTGCTCTCTTTTTTGATCACTGGCCGACACCGGCATCAGAGCAGTGCTTAAAACAATCAATAACAGCAATCTCATAACTGATAACGATTACTGTAAAAACGACTGCCTGTATAAACTTCATGAATATGCCTCAGCATAACCATGATAACGGAAGCAACGGGTAATGCCAGCAGAACCCCCATAAATCCAAATAACTGCCCGCCAGCCAGTATAGCAAAGATGACCGCCACCGGATGCAGGCCCACCTGATCTCCGACCAGCCAGGGCGTCAGCACCATGCTTTCCAACATTTGTCCGACAGCAAAAACTATCATGACCGGAATCAGATACATCACATCATGAAACTGCAAAACAGCCGCCAGACAAGCCATGATAATTCCCATGGTCGCCCCCAGATAAGGCACAAAGCTAATCAGACCCGCCAGCATTCCAATCAATAATGCCAATTCCAGTCCCGTCAAAGCCAGGCCAATGGAATAAATTATCCCCAGCGCCAGCATCACATAAAACTGTCCCCGTAAAAAAGCACTTAACACCTGATCCGATTCACGGGCCAGTTTTGCAACCGTTTCCGCATAACGTCTGGGCACCAGTTCATAGATTCTGGCGACCATAATATCCCAGTCCCGAAGCAGATAAAATGTAATCACCGGAATCAAAAAAAGATTCATCAGCCACTGAAAAATAATCGTGCCAGACTGGGAAACCGAACCAATCACCGCAGTGACCAGGCCTCCTGCCTTTTGCCAGTGTTGCTTGATAATCTCAATCAGCTGGCCACTGTCAAACGGTTTGACTTCAAGGTCCAGATACTGCCGGACTAATGGAATAAGCGAATGATTAACCCAGCGAATATAATCGGGTAACTTGCCTATAAACAAGCTGATTTGAGATTCCATACCGGGAATAACAATCAATAAAACCGCACTGAGTATTAAAATCAAAGACAGGAAAACCAGAATAACCGCAAGGGTCCGACCTATTTTCCAGGATTTGAAACCTATCGTTTCCAGACGGTCAACCAGTGGATCGCCCAGATAGGCTAAAACGGCTGAAATCACAAAAGGTAATAAAATAGGGGTCAGTAAATAAATTAACCCTGCAAATAACAGGCTCAGGGTCAATAGCAGCCATTTTTGTGAATCAGTCATTTTTAAAATTTTGGTAACTTTTCAGTCTGAATATTTTAACTCAACCGGTTAAACATGCTGAAGAGTTATGAGTTAGGGACGGTTGAACTCTCAGGAAGCCACCACGCCAACCGGATGACTTCCTGAAATCAATCACTGTGCTAAAAACCAGCCAGCTGCTGTAGCACTGACCAGGCCCAAGGCAATCGCAATAATCCACAACCATTTTTTATTGGCCGATTGTTGAATATCGGGTACGCCATCAATTCGGGCATTAACGGCTTTTCTTTTACCTTCTTCATCTTCCTCTATCTGGTAATAAATAGTATCACCGCGATAAGGTCTTCTGGCCATTCCCTTTAATGCTGAAATATGAATAAAAACATCCTGACTGCCGTCTTCCGGTTTAATAAATCCAAACCCTCTGTCATCTTTCCAGGTTTTTAAAAACCCTTTGATTTCTTGTTTTGCCATTATTTATTTACCTCTTGATAAATGTATCTGACATCCCTGCCCCATCACCTCCCTTCTATTTCACATGTTGGACCCTGATGGTAGACCCACTCTTCAACTGGTTTGCCTCCGATAAAATGTTCGGAAATAATTCTATCCAGTTTCTCTTCGTCAATAGCATAATACCAGACGCCATCTGGCTGGACACACAGTAACGGGCCTGATTTGCAGGTACCAAAACAGGTGGCTCGACTGCGTTTGACCCGCAACTCACCTGTATTAAGTCCGGCTGCCTTCAGCTTATCTTTCAATAAATCATACAAAGCCTGCCCGCCATCGTTCTGTGTACATCTTGAGCCGATACAGACAATCAAATGACGTCTGTAATTCATCATAGTCGGTTTAATAATTTCTGTCATATCTGTCATTCTGTAAGTTCACGCTGAGTTCGCCAATAGGCATTCAATAAATCCTCTGAAAACTGACCATTTTGTTTAGTCAGCAACAGGCGAAACACCAACCGCCCCTGTGCATCAATAAACTGCACACCGTAGGATTGTTCTTCCCGATACACCAGCCAGGCTGATTTGATTTTGCTGCGGTTAATATGCAAATGAAAATGCTCATTTTCTATGTTCAGCCAGTCGCCTCTTTTTTTAAAGTCACTCCCGCTCAGAAACAGCTCGGTTACCGCACCCCCTTCTGACCTGACAATGCCTCGCAAACGCCCCCAATATTGGCTGTGGCTAATCACCTCATCAATTTTATCAGCAGGAATCCGGCTGGCATGATAGCAACCGGCATCATCCCCACTGGCAATAGCTGCCAACACATCGCCCAGACTGACCGAAAAATAATCAGCCGCCTGCTCCAGGCTCACACCCTCATTTTCTTTAAGATATTTTCGTAAACATGCCTGCCAGCCTTCCAGCCCCATGCTTAAAGAACGCCCGGCCTGCTCGCCCTGTTTTGCCTCTCCCGTCAGGCTGTCATATTTATTGGCATAACCCCGCGGAGTAATCATCAGACCATTTTTTATAAAGGTTGATGAATTTCCTATCAGAACGGTAGTCAACATCCCAATTTCACAATCCGCCATTTCATGCAGTTTGACCAATTGAATAGACTGTCGGCGGCGATAGGCTGATTTGACGATTGCCACCGGTGTGTCGGGACTGCGAAATTGCAGCATGATTTTTTGTGCTTCAACAATTTGTTGGGTACGTCGGCCACTTTTCGGGTTATATAAAGCGACTACAAAATCAGCGCTGGCCGCCGCTTCCAGCCTCTTGGCAATAACCGGCCACGGCGTTAATAAATCTGATAACGAAATGGAACAAAAATCATGAGTTAGCGGTGCACCAACCAATGAAGCACAGGCCGACAGCGCCGTACAACCCGGTACTATTTCCACCTCAATATCACTATCGGGTGTCCAGCCGGATTGCAGCAACACCTCATAAGTAGGGCCGGCCATACCATAGACACCAATATCCCCTGATGAAATCAGGGCGACCTTTTTACCAGCCTTTGCCTGTTCATAAGCTTCAACACAACGGTCTATCTCTTCCGTCATGCCTTTTTTAACAACCTCTTTACCATCAAGTAAATCTTTTACCAATTTGATATAGGTTGAATAGCCGATTACGACATCGGCATCCACAATGGCCTGCTTTGCCCTGAATGTCATGTG
>CAYLNS010000095.1:5273-10111 GCA_964385115.1 uncultured Methylomarinum sp. | reverse complement strand
ACGGCGTCTTCTGGAGTAAGCGACTGATATTAAACGACTAAATACGCCGAGTAGTTACAATAAGCGAAGTATTAATACCGCCAAATGCAAAATTATTACACATGACATAGTGGCAATCGAGTTGGCGAATATCGCCTTTGATATAGTCCAGCTCGGCGCATTTCGGATCGACCTGCTGCAAGTTGGCTGTCGGATGTAACCAGCCTTCCCGCACCATCTGAATCGTTGCCCAGGTTTCGATTGCCCCGCAAGCGCCTAAGGTATGCCCGGTATAACTTTTCATGGAACTGATTGGCACCTGATGTCCCAACACGGCAGCAGTGGCTTGAGTTTCTGCTATATCACCCAATTCTGTTGCTGTTCCATGTGCACTGACATAATCAATATCGGTTGCCTCAAGCTGAGCGTCCTGCAAAGCCAGCTTCATCGCCACCTGCATACTGTCGCTATTAGGCTGCGTCACATGCAATCCATCAGAATTTGTGCCAAATCCCATTATTTCGGCATAAATAGTCGCTCCCCGGCTGATAGCATGTTCGCGCTCTTCCAGAATAAATGTCCCGGCCCCTTCACCAATCACCAAACCATCTCTGTCACGATCAAATGGTCGGGGATTTTTATCAGGCTGGTCATTGCGAACACTGGTTGCATACAAAGTATCAAACACAGCTGCCTGTGAAGGTGACAACTCATCGCTGCCGCCGGCAACCATAATATCCTGGATACCCTGTTTAATGGTTTCATACGCATAACCTATCCCCAGGCTTGCCGAGGTACAGGCAGTGGAAGTCGGCAGAATACGACCATTGATACCAAAATGCAGCGCAATATTTACCGGACAGGTATGCCCCATCATCCGGATATAGGACGTGGCATTCAAACTGCCCTTATCATGAGTCAACAGCATTTTGGTAAAGTCTATCAGGCCGTCAAAACTGCCGGAAGAACTGCCATAAGCCACGCCGGTCCGACCGCTTTTAAGACAGGCATCACCCAGCAACCCGGCATCCTGTAAAGCCAGTTCGCTGGCATAAGTCCCCATCATGGCAACCCGCCCCATCCCTCGCACCTGTTTACGGCTGTAATGCGCCGGACGACTAAAGTCTACAGGGGCGGCCAGCTGGGTATTAAGCCCTTTATACTGCTGCCAGTCTGTCATATGGCGGATACCTGTTCTCTGAGCCTTCAGGTTTTCTGAAACGGTTTTCCAGTCATTACCTATTGGTGTAATAGCTGCCATTCCGGTAATCACAACCCTTTTCATCAGCACAAACCTCCATTGACTGAAATCACCTGGCGGGTGATATATGCAGCATCTTCGGACAGTAAAAAAGCAATAAGCGCCGCAACTTCACGGGTCTGCCCCACTCTCCTCATCGGAATCATTTTTTTGATTTCCTCAACAGGCACATCTTCCAGCATATCAGTATCAATCAATCCCGGCGCCACACAATTGACAGTAATCTTGCGTTTTGCCAGCTCCAGAGCCAGCGCTTTGGTGGCGCCGATAATACCAGCCTTGGCTGCACTGTAATTTACCTGTCCGCGGTTGCCGACCAGACCCGAAACTGAAGATAAGGTGACAATCCGACCAGGACGTCTGCGTCTTATCATCGGCATAATCAGTGGATTTAAAACATTATAGAATCCATCCAGATTGGTGCGCATAACCGCATCCCATTGCTCACCAGTCATGGCCGGGAAGGCCTCATCCTGACTTATACCTGCATTACAGACCACACCATAACAGGCGCCATACTGCTCCACATCGTTCAGCAATATATCGTGACAGGCTTGTCGGTCAGTCAAATCAAACTGTAACACACGTGCTTGACGACCCATCGCCTGAATTTCTTCAGCCACCTGTCGGGCTTCATCCAGACGATTCCGGCAATGGACTACCACATCGTAACCTTTTTCTCCCAAATACAGGGCTATTGCCTTGCCAATCCCGCGACTGGACCCGGTGACCAATATTGTTTCCGCCATCTCACTCATTTATCTTTTCGTTTATATTATCAGCCTGAAACACATTCAGCTTAGCCGAAGCTTTTATGCCATCGCCAAGTAACAACCCTTCAAAAACCGCCAGGCCTTGGTCCTGGACGATTCTTTTTACATTAACCAGCAATTTACTGCCTGTTTTAAAGGCTCCGGTATTACACTCATATCTTCTTGTCCCCAGTAACAGCCCCATTCTGACGGGCTTTCCTGCCAACTTGTCAATTATACCCGTATGGGCGGCAACCGCCTGCGCCATATATTCAATACCTATCCAGGCAGGTATCAAACCATTCTGATCAAACAGCCCATCTTCATGAACCGTTAATTCTGCGGTTAATGATTCTTCGTCATAAACAATCACTCTATCCAGCAACAGCATTTTGCCGGCGTGGGGCACTAATTCTGCAATATCCAGTTCCATTATGCTTTAGCCACGATAACAGACAAATTATTGCCACCAAAAGCAAAAGAATTGCTCTGGCAGTAGCGTACCACTGCAGATTGTCCGTTTTGCACAAAATTTAAGACCGGTAAATCAGGGTCCAATTCATCATCATTAATATTCGGTGGCAATAAAGTTTTATCGGATGATTGCTGTAATAATGTCCAGCATATTGCCAATTCAACGGCCGCAGCGCCCCCTAATGCATGGCCCGTCATGCCTTTGGTTGAACTGCAAGCAGTGTCAACACCAAAAACACTGGCCACTGCCTGGCTTTCCATCGCATCATTCAATGGCGTGGCCGTACCATGCAGATTCAGATAGTCGATTTGCCCGGCATCCAGCCTGGCATCGGTAAGCGCCATTTGCATCGCCTTGACAACGGCATGTCCTTTCGGGTCAGGTGCTGAAAAATGATAGGCATCGCTGGTCGCCCCGATACCGAGCAACTCCACCGGCCCGGGCTCTTTACTCAGCACAAACAAAGCGGCTGCTTCAGACAGATTGATGCCATCACGATGCTCGCCAAACGGCTTGCATAAGCCTGAAGAGACAGATTCCAGCGCCATAAAGCCATTGACGGTAAACCGGCACAAACTGTCTCCGCCACCCACAATAACCGCATCACACAATCCTAAGCGTAACATTCGCCTGGCAGAAGCCAAGGCCCTGCCACTGGATGAGCAGGCGGTGGAAACCGCATAAACCGGCCCTTTAACACCACAAATCCGGGCAATAAAGTCTGCTCCGCCAGCCAATTGCTGCTGTTTGTAGTGAAACCAGTCAGGTTTGGGCCGGCCACTGGCAACCTCAGCAATTGCCCGCTCGGTATTTCTGACGCCCGAGGTACTGGTGCCAATCACCACACCAATCCGACTGGCTGAATAGCGTTTAATCATCTGCTCGACAGTCGCTTTTATCTGCTCCAGCGCCGCCAAAAGCAGCTGATTATTTTTACAGCGATAGAATGCATGTTGATCGGTGATTTCAGGTAATTCACTTTTCACCTCGCCGACATACACTGAACGGCCAGGACTGAAACAGTCGGTTTTAGACAAGCCTGAACGCCTTCCCTGGACGAGATTATCCAGCAAAGCATTGCCATTACCGCCAGCTGCACAAACCACGCCCATATCATTAAGGTATAATTTCATAAACGGCACAGCTCCACCAATGTTTTCAGGCGGGCATCGGCATTTTTGACATAAGGGTTTTGCTCATCCCAGACATAACCGGCCAGAATCGAACAAATCATCTGCTTGATATTAGCTTGCTGGCGCTGAAAGAAAATCACATCCTGCAACCCGCCCTCATACCAGGCCGTTACAAAAGTCCGGAATACTTCCACACCTTTTTGCAACGGCTCGGCAAAATCTGTTTGCCAGTCGACTTCCTGACCCTGCAACTGCTTATCCAGCACTTGTGAGGCTAATACAGCGGACTTCATGGCAATGGTCACTCCGGAAGAAAAAACCGGGTCAAGAAACTCACCGGCATTGCCTAACAAAGCATATCCGTTACCATATAATGATGTGACGTTGGCGCTGTATCCTTGCAGACTGTTTACAGGCGTATCCCAGACCGCATTTTTCAGCAATCCGGCCAAATCAGGCTCCTGTTCCAGCAACGTCTGGAAAGCCGTTGATGAATCATCACCAAACTGCTCAAACATATCGGGTTCGGCAACAATACCCACACTGCATCGGCCATTGCTGAATGGAATCAACCAGTACCAGACATCTTTATATTGTGGATGCACAATAATCCGAATCAGATTTCTGTCATATGTCGAATCACTGATATTATCCTGACAATGGGTAAACAAAGACCTGCGCACAGGAAAATCAGAAGGTTTTTCAAGATTTAACAACCGCGGCAATACCCGGCCGAAGCCGCTGGCATCCAAAACAAAATCGGTTTCTAAATTATATATTTCAGCATCTTTTGCCTGCACGGTTAACACCGGCTTTTCTCCGGAAAAATCTGCGGCTTTAAGCTGATGTTGAAAGCGAACATCAACACCCTCTCTTGCTGCCTCATTGACCAGCAAAGCATCAAACCGATCCCGCTGAACCTGAAAAGTGGACTCAAAGCCGTTACTGAATTTATCTGAAAAGCAAAAATCCGACTGTAATCCATTGTGTAAAAACGCTGCGCCGGTTTTAAGCTGAAAACCGGCCTGCTTCACCGCATCCAGCATTCCGGCCTGTTCAATAAATTCCATGCACTGAGGCAACAGGCTTTCTCCGATGGAAAAACGGGGAAATGCTTCCTTTTCCAGAATTGTCACCTGATGTCCGTATTTTCTCAATAAGGCAGCTGCGATACTGCCAGCAGGTCCCGCCCCAACAATCACTATTTTCCCTGTTACAGCCATATTCTCCCCATCTAT
>CAYLNS010000095.1:0-5173 GCA_964385115.1 uncultured Methylomarinum sp. | reverse complement strand
GAAATTGATCAGACTAAGAACCGGTTACAAACACTGAGCGCACAAAATCAAACCTTATTGGCGCAACAGGCTTCAGGTTCCTCAGACTTAATGCCTCCCAATGCAAAACCTGGCGAATGCTTTGCCCGTGTATTGATTCCGGCACAATACAAGACTGAAACCAAAGAAGTTGTTAAACGTGAAGCGGGCTACCGCATTGAAACCACCAAACCTGTCTATGAATGGGTTCCTGAAAAAGTACTGGTTAAGGAAGAATCAGAAATTGCTGAAGTGATTCCTGCACGTTATGAATGGAGAACGGAAAAAGTACTGGTTCGCGATGCTTATGATGAATTAAAAACCATTCCGGCCGTTTATGAAACCAAAACAGAGAAAATACTGGTAAAACCTGCCTATACAACCTGGAAAAAAGGCCGGGGACCGATTGAAAAGCTGAATAATGCAACAGGCGAAATCATGTGTCTGGTTGAAGTACCCGCGCAATACAGAACGGTTACATCCAGAGTAATGGTTACTCCACCACATACTGAAAAAATTCATCACCCAGCCGTTTATAAAGATGTTAAAAAACGGGTAATGGTTGAAGAACCCAAAATGGTTAAAAAGACCATTCCAGCCGTTTACAAAACCATCAAGGTTAAAAAACTTATCAAACCTGCCGAAGAAGTTCGTGTAGAAATTCCAGCAGTATATGAAACTGTTACTACTCGGGTAAAAGTCTCGGACAGTTATCTGGAATGGCGTAACATTTTATGCGAAACCAATACCACAGGTGATGTTATCCGTAGCCTTCAGCAAGCGCTTAAAGCGGCTGGTTACAATCCAGGCCCTATTGATGGCATCCTGGGCAAAGAAACCATGGCTGCGTTAAAGCAATATCAAAAAGATAAACATCTTGCTTCTGGCCAACTGACCCTGGAAACACTTAAATCACTTAATATCAGTTACTAATTGATTTAAGCTCATTGGTTGCGGTGTTGATACGGATATCAATACCGCCCTCACCAACTTTCTGAACCTGTCAACTCATCCCTGCCAAATCAGGTTTCTCAATTCTCTCAATACGCTCTCGTAACCGGCGTTTCATAATGCCTGCCGCATCCTGCTAAAACAACCACTCTGGGCCTGTTATTTTCCAATCAGCAAATCCCTGCCATCAACTCAACTATAATCTTTTTACAAAAAAGGCGTTTTCTCGTTACACTCTATAAAATTCTACAATTTCATTCATCATGAACAAACAAATCTACCCGCTGCTTATCGCCCAGTTTTTATCCGCATTTGCCGATAATGCTATTTTATTTACCGTCATCGCGCTGGTGATGCAGTCTGAGCAATTGGCCTCGTGGTATATTCCGGCACTGCAGAGTATGTTTTTAATTGCTTTTGTGGTGCTGGCTCCGTGGCTGGGTGGCTTTGCCGACCATCATGCAAAATCCAGAGTTTTGATTATTGCCAATTTGATAAAAGCCGCCGGCGCAGGTTTATTGCTGTTCAATGTTGAACCCTTGATTGCCTATTGTCTGGTCGGTGCGGGCGCTGCTATTTACAGCCCGGCCAAATATGGCATTCTGCCGGAGCTGGCCAGTCACCAACAACTGGTTAAGGCAAATAGCTGGATTGAAGGCTCAACCATCCTGGCCATTTTAACCGGCATGATTATTGGCGCAAAAATTGCCGACCAGTCCATACACTGGGCATTAATTGGCACCATCATATTATTTATTGCCTCGGCACTGATTACATTGCTTTTGCCTGTAAAAATCAGTAAACCCGATGATAACACACCCGCCATTATCCGCTTTTACCATCAAATCAAACAGTTTTTCACCACCCCCCGGGCAAAATTTGCCCTGCTAGGTGCCTCATTATTCTGGGCATCGGCGGCAACCATCCGCGTGATTATCATCGCCTGGGCGCCCTTGGTATTAATGTCAGAAAATGCAACAGAAATTGCCGAACTGACACTGTTTCTGGCCATTGGTATTATCATCGGCTCAGCCCTGGTACCAAGATTGATTCCCCTGGAACAATTACGCCGCGCCAGAATCCCGGCTTATCTGATGGGGCTGTTTATTATTGCCCTGAGCTTTACCGACTCGGTCTGGCCGGCTCGTTCCATGCTTTTAATTATCGGCATCTGTGGCGGCATGTTTATTGTCCCCATCAATGCCGCATTACAGGAAATAGGACATCAAGGCATTGGCAGCGGAGGCGCAGTGGCCTTACAGGGGTTTTTCCAGAACCTGGCGATGTTACTTGCCGTAGGTACTTATACCTTTGCTTCATCAAGAGACATTTCTCCAACGCTGGCCATGATGGTATTAGGAGGCCTGGTTTTTTTAGTCACATTTCTGGTTTCTTTATGCCTGCCCAAACAATCGCAACCGGCGTCATAAACTCTTTTGCACCCAGCCATAGACAAAATTGTCTATCAGCAACATCAGTGTATTTTCATTCTCTTTTTCCAGATCCAGCCGTCCCGTTAAAGTCAATGAGCAAACCCCATGCACACCACCCCATAACGCCCGTGCCGCCTGCCCGGCTCGCTCTGCTGATTGTCCGGGAGCCAATTGCAGGAATAAAGGTTCAATCAGCATAAACATCTGTTCAACCTTCTGTTGATACCAGTCGGGCACATTCTCTCCATCCTGGGTTGATATTTCAAAAATCAGACTCCAGCGAAAAAAATTATTTTCAGCAAAAGTCAGATAAGCCATTCCTAATTGCCTGATGCATTCTTCAGCTGGGATATTTTTCTTAAGCACTTTTTCAAGTTCAAGCGCCAGATCATCTAAAACCCTGGCCTTAAGCTGCCAGATTAAATCGGCCATATTATCAAACACCATATAAATACTGCCTACGGTATAGCCAATATCCAGGGCTATCCGGCGCACTTTCAGCGCAGAAACGCCTTCTTCGGCAACTATATTTTCCGCTGCCTTCAATATCATTTCCTTTATTTCCGCCTGGGTATGCTCACTTCTTCTGGCCATATATTCTAATTTTGCAATAATTAACAAAAGAGGCTACCTTACACGACCTTGGAATCAGAATCGAGAAAGAATATTGAATAGTGAACTGCTCAGTGTTGTGGATAAAAATGATCAGGTAATTATGCAACGGCCCCGCGATGAAATTCATCGCAACAAACTTATGCACCGGGCCGTCCACATTCTGGTCTTTAACGACGACAATCAGCTTTTTCTACAGAAACGCTCGATGAAGAAGGACTTGAATAAAGGTTTGTGGGATACTTCAGCTGCCGGCCATGTTGATGCCGGCGAACACTATCTTGAATCCGCCATTCGGGAAGCTCAGGAAGAATTGGGAATAGACCTTCAACAAAGCCTGACGCCGGTTTTTAAACTATCCCCTACCCCACAACTGGGCATGGAATTTATACAGGTCTATCAGGCCCGACACAACGGCCCGTTTGTATTGGCGGAAGATGAAATTGACGAGGGTCGTTGGTTAACAATGGCAGAAGTCTCACAACGTGTTTCCAATAACGACCCAACATTGACCGAAACCTTTAAAACTATCTGGCAAACTTATTTAAACCATTCATTATGATTTCACGTTCCGAACTTGAGGCTTTTTACACCCATCTATTAGCCCCTGACAGCTATCAGGATTACGGTCCCAACGGTCTGCAAATTGAAGGCAGGCAATCCATAAATAAAATTGCTTTTGCCGTATCCGCCACACTGGATTCCATCCAGCAGGCTGTATCAAAAGACGCGGATGCATTAGTAGTTCATCATGGGTTATTCTGGTCTTTTCATGGCGTACAAACGCTGACTGGCCCTTTTGCCCGACGTATTTTTCCTCTGATTGAACACAAAATCAATCTATTCGGCTATCATTTACCCTTGGACGGGCATGCAGAAATCGGTAATGCTGCGGTGCTTGGCAAACAGTTAAACTGTATTCACCCACAACCCTTTGGAGACCATAAAGGCTCCCCGACGGGTATCAAAGGTAATTTACAGACACCTTTATCAGCCAGAGACCTGGCAGAGCGGCTTGAACAAATATTAAATCATCCGGTAATACTGGCCAGCCCGGACGATTCTTTGCTTATTAACAGCGTTGGGATTATTACCGGCGGCGCCAACAGTGAATGGAAAACAGCCTGGCAGGAAAACCTGGATGCCTTTATTACCGGCGAAATCAGCGAACACGACTGGCATGAAAGCAAAGAACATGGCATACATATGCTGGCAGGAGGCCACAATGCAACCGAGCAATTTGGAATTAAAGCACTAATGGAAAAAACTCGACAGGAAATGGAGCTGGACTGCTTTTTTATCAGCAGTGAAAATCCTGCATAAGGGTTAGAATAATGGCGGAGCGGACGGGACTCGAACCCGCGACCCCCGGCGTGACAGGCCGGTATTCTAACCAACTGAACTACCGCTCCGAAGTTGAAGCGCGTATTATATAGACATTATCAGATTCGTCAAGACTATTTACTGAAATGAAAACAGAGACTCATAAAATAACCGTCAATCCCAAAGCCTATGTCACCTCTATCTGGAATATTCCGGAGGACTATGAATCCATATTAATCATCGCACCGGGCGCTGGAAAGGACATGAATTCGGACTTTATCAGCACATTACATGATGGTATCGCCCAAAAAGGAATCATGACGGTTAAGTTCAACTTTCCTTATCTTGAACAAGGCCGGGCTGCACCCAATACACCCAGCGTACTGGAAGACACCTGGCTGGCCGTTATTGATGCAGTCATGGCTCAAACCGGTTTTCCACGGGAAAAAATCTTTCTGTCAGGCAAAAGCATGGGAGGACGCTACGCCATCTTGCTGGCGGCTAAAATTGATGGCTTTGCCGGTATTATTCTTTATGGCTATCCTTTGCATGCGCCAGGCAAAACAAACAAACCCCGCAGCGAAGATTTAGCCTCTGTCCATTCGCCTATGTTGTTTTTTCAGGGCAGCCGGGATTCTTTATGTGATTTGAAGATTTTCAAGCCCATTCTGGAACAGCTCGACCCTCAGCCTGAACTGGATGTCATTGAAGGCGCTGATCATTCATTTAAAGTGCTTAAACGTCTTAACCGCAGCGAAGAATCGGTCTATCAGGAACTGATTGACAAGACTGTGGAGTGGATTAAAAAACACCAGTAATGATCGCAAGCACTCAGC
>CAYLNS010000094.1:8410-10124 GCA_964385115.1 uncultured Methylomarinum sp. | reverse complement strand
AAATCATCGGTCGCATTCCTCGCAACATCAATATGAAGCTGCTGAAAACAAAAATGCTGATCAAGAGGTGGCATAAGCTTTTCCTTTAGACTGAAAAAACGTAAATTTTCGTATTTTATGACTATACTTATTTTCAAATAATCGTAACTGCTCAGATGCTGGCTACTTTGCATAAGATCAAGATGAATGTATGTGACATATATAAATGAATACAGTCAATACAGAGATAATGCAGAAAGCGGCTTGCTGAATAGTTACCAATAATCAAGTTTTGATTCACTATCGAAAAGTATAGAGTAAGGAAATTGTTTTGAAACAGTTACTGAAAAGAATTTTATCAGCCAAGCAACTTGCAGAAGGGGTTGCCTGGGAGCGTAAGCACTATCAACCTAATGAGCTTATTATTAAAAAAGGCGATATTGGCAGGACTTTTTTTTATATAGAAAAGGGTGTGGCACGTGTTTCCGGTGAAGTGGAGCTGGAAAATCAGACATCCATTAAGCCTGGTCTTTGTGATTTGGAGGCGGGCGCTGTTTTCGGAGAGATGTGTTTACATCAATCTCAAATCAGAATGGCGACTGTTATCGCACAGACGGACGTGGAGTTGCTTGAAATTGATGGTGAACGCTTCAGCATTTATCTGGATGATAATCCTATCAATGGCTATTTATTTTACAAAGCCCTGTTTGAGGTGATGACGAACAGACTGGATACTGCCAATCAGCGGGTTGAAAATATTATGGCCTGGGGTCTTAAGGCTCATGCCATCGACAAACATCTTTAAAAACGTATTCTTATGAGCGAATCAAAAGTCAAACTGACCCGAAGTTTTCAGGATTTTTTTACCGTGGTTCTGGCTAATACCCCAGAACTTAGAAGTAAGGTTTATCAAGTCAGATACCGGGTGTATTGTGATGAATTTGGCTATGAACCGGTTGAGCAGTTTCCTAACCAGGAAGAAACTGATGAATATGATGGCTATTCATTGCATTGTCTGATTATGCATAAAAAAAGTGGCCTGCCGGCGGGTTGTGTGCGTATGGTTCCTGCCTATGATCTTGACGGACAGCATCATTTATTGCCGCTGGAAGCTCATTGCGGTGAGAGCCTGGATCAGGAGCGGATTGATGAAATGAATCTAGACCGGCATACCGTGTGTGAAATATCCAGGCTGGCGGTGGATCGGGTTTTTCGTCGCCGTACGGGTGAGGAGCTGACCCGGTTTGGTGAAATTGAAAGTCTGGATGTCAGCAAACAGGAGCAACGGACTTTTTCGTTGATTGCGATTTCGGCATTTCTGGCGGCTACGGCGATGACTGATTTGAGCGGCAAAACCAATGTCTTTGCCATGATGGAGCCTTTTTTACCCCGATTGATGAAGCGCTCCGGTATCGATTTTCAGAAAGCCGGTTTTGATATGGACTACAGAGGCATTCGGGCGCCGTATTTTATCCAGACCCAGTCTGCTTTAACGCATATGCAGGAAGATTTAAGAGATTTGTATGACTGGATATACAGTCAAATGGCGGAGCAATATAAAGAATCGCTGATTTAGTCGCGATTCCTGTGGCATAAGGATGTGCCACCAAAATCAGGGATGATTTGTTCATCGTTTCCATAAAGAACCAGTAAGTTAACGCTATAGAGTCATTGTTTGCTTTGATATTGCATTGAAAGTGTTTGCCTGGCCTTGTAAACTGAAGGTTTCCGTTGT
>CAYLNS010000094.1:6027-8310 GCA_964385115.1 uncultured Methylomarinum sp. | reverse complement strand
TTGATATTGCATTGAAAGTGTTTGCCTGGCCTTGTAAACTGAAGGTTTCCGTTGTGTACTTCAATGCAGTGGACAATGTAAACAGTGACCGGAAATGGACAATATCTTCATTCTTGCCGAAAAGGCATTATATGCGTCAGACATCGATAGCAAACTTGAACTGACCCGGCAAACCCATCAATTAGCTCAGCAAAATCGCCTGAGTTTTGATTCAAAAACAGCCGTCAATTCTGCGCAAAGCGTTACTTTTCCCGAAAATCCCAGGCTGTTACCGCCTCGAAAAATGCCCAAGCGCAGCCTGAATACAGACGAGGGTAGGGCGGCTTTTTTTCATGCTTTGGCGCATATTGAATTTATTGCCATTTATCTGGCCTGGGATATTATTTATCGATTCAGAGATTTGCCGGAACAATTCTACCTGGACTGGCTGACTATCGCAGATGAAGAGGCTCAGCATTTTCAATTATTACGCCAGCACCTCAAGCCGTTTGGGGTGGATTATGGTGACCTGCCTGCTCATCGCGGACTCTGGGAACATGCGGTGGATACCCGGGAAGATATTCTGGCGCGTCTCGCTATTGTTCCCCGGTGTATGGAGGCGCGCGGGCTGGATGTAACGCCGGCCATGATTGATAAATTTAAAAAACTGAATGATGATGCCAGTGTTAGCGTTTTAACCAGAATACTGAACGATGAAATCGGGCATGTTAAAACGGGATCATACTGGTTTAAATATTTTTGCCGGCAGCAAGGGTTTGATTCAGAACAAATGTATTGTCAGCTTATTGAGAAATATTATAAAGGCAAACCAAAAGGACCCTTCAATCGAGAAATGCGTATAATTGCAGGTTTCTCCTCAGATGAAATCGACTGGCTTGAGCAAAGATCACATGAATAAAAAACCAATTTTTGATTATCCTTTCTTTGTCATGGGGTTTCGAACCTTTTTCTCACTGGCCGCTTTATCGGCATTATTGCTGATTGTCTTATGGAACTCCATTTACAACGGTACATTGCATACAGCAAATTATTTTCCGGCCAATTATTGGCATGCGCATGAAATGTTGCTGGGATATTCAACCGCCGTGATAGCCGGGTTTTTATTGACGGCGGTGAGAAACTGGACAGGAAGGGCGACAACCACACCTGACCAACTGGCCGGTCTGGGAATCTTATGGCTTTATGGACGTATCACGCCTTTTTATGCCGGACTATTGCCGGATTTTTTGATTGCACTGGTGGATGTGGCCTTTTTACCGTGTTTGGCCTGGGCAATTACCCGGCCGTTATTGGCAACAAAAAACTATCGGAATCTGATTTTTACCGTCATGTTACTCGTGATGACCGTAGCCAATATATTGATTCATGCTGAAGTACTGGAATTAACGGAAAATACTGCCTGGACAGGGCTGAATACAGTACTGGCAGTCATTATGGTTATGATTTTAGTGTTGGCTGGACGGGTTTTTCCGTTTTTCACCGAGCGAGGACTAAAAGGCGTTATTGCCATACGAAATCCATTACTGGAAAAGCTGGGGATTTTATCCACCATTATGACTTTTATATTGGTGTTAGGTGATATAAAAGGTTTGTTGCTGGCCTTATCCGCCATTACCGCGTTACTGATTAATACCGCCCGTGCATTAGGCTGGTATGACCGCAAGGTCTGGTATGTTCCTTTGCTGTGGGTGCTTTATATCGGCTATGGCTGGATTATGCTGGGATTTGTGCTGCTGGCATTGTCGGCTTATTCGCTCGTGCCTTATGCGTTGGCATTGCATGCTTTTACCGTCGGCGGGATTGGCGTGATTACCCTGGGGATGATGGCCCGGGTCTCTTTAGGACATACCGGTCGGGCTCTGAAAGCATCCAATGTCATGGCTTTGGCGTTTGTGTTGATTAATTTGGCGGCATTATTTCGGGTATTGCTGCCGACAGTCATGCCTGACTGGTATGGACAAATGGTGCTGGCTTCAAGCTATTTCTGGCTGGCTGCCTTTTCCCTGTTTGTTTTTTATTACGGCCCGATTCTGGTTGCACCGCGTGCGGATGGGCGGGAAGGTTAAGCTATATTATTTGTAACCGCTACTCAGGGTAGTAAAAATATAAATATATTTTAATATCAGTTGCTTATGGAAGAAGTGTATGTGACAGGGATGTCACATTCAAGCCTGCACGGATGTATTGACGGCGTCTTCTGGAGTAAGTGGCTGATATTAAATATCTAAATACGCTGAGTGGTTGCTATTACTTATGAAAAAAATCCGTTATACTAATCGGTTT
>CAYLNS010000094.1:0-5927 GCA_964385115.1 uncultured Methylomarinum sp. | reverse complement strand
ATCCAGCATCTCGTCCTGAAGGACAAGGCTTTCTTTAAGGAGGAATGCATCTTTTCATCCTCACCTTTAATGATGAGGTATTCTGAGGTGCTGGATAAAACCGTTCTTTTCTCAACAGATAGTATAAAAACATGCGTTGTCCATTTTGTGGTGCACAGGATACCCGGGTTGTAGATTCCCGATTGGCAAATGAGGGGGATCAGGTCAGGCGGCGCAGGGAATGTAGTTCATGTCACGAGCGTTTTACCACCTATGAGTCGGCTGAGCTGACTTTGCCTCATATTATCAAGCGTAGCGGAATCCGGGAAGCTTTTAGTGAAGCCAAATTGCGTGCGGGTATGCAGCGCGCGCTGGAAAAAAGACCGGTAGGTTCCGATGATATCGAAGCGGCCATCAGTCGTATAAAAAAAGAATTAACCACCACCGGCGAACGTGAATTTCCTGCCCAAAAACTAGGGGAGTTGGTGATGAAAGAACTTAGTTTGCTGGACCCGGTTGCTTTTATTCGTTTTGCTTCGGTTTATCGCAGTTTTGAAGATGTCAGTGAATTTACTGACATGATTGCCAAATTAAAAGCAAAATGACGGACAGGATAGATGCCGAATATATGGCCAGAGCCATCGCGCTGGCTAAAAAAGGCTTGTATACCACCGATCCGAATCCCAGAGTCGGCTGTGTTTTGGTTAAAAATAAGCAGATGATTGCAGAAGGCTGGCATTACCGGGCCGGGCAAAATCATGCGGAAATCGAAGCGCTGGCCAAAATAGATGAGGCGGCAGGGGCGACGGCTTATGTCACGCTTGAACCCTGCAGCCATCAGGGTAAGACAGGGCCTTGCAGTGACGCTTTAATAAAAGCGGGTATCAAACGGGTGGTTATCGCCATGCAAGATCCCAATCCGCTGGTTTCCGGTGCGGGCATTAAAAAACTGCAAGCGGCTGGGATTGAGGTGGTCTGTGGCGTGCTGGAGCAGGATGCAAAAGCATTGAATCCCGGTTTTATCAAAAGAATGCAGCAGGGCCTGCCATTTATACAAAGCAAACTGGCGATGAGTCTTGATGGCCGGACGGCGATGGCATCCGGTGAAAGTAAATGGATTACCTCGGCGGCATCACGCCAGGATGTGCATCGTTTAAGAGCGCAAAGCAGTGCTGTTCTGACCGGAATCAATACCATTCTTGCTGATGACCCATTATTGAATGCGCGGGTGGATTTTGATGTGCAGCAGCCGGTCAGGGTCGTGCTGGACAGTCAATTACGAATCCCTCTAACGGCCAAAATTTTAGCGGATAAAAGTTCACCGGTGTGGATTTTTACCTGTAGTCGGAATAGCCAGAAAATTCAGGCATTAAAAGATGCCGGTGTAACCCTGTTCATCCAGTCTGATAAATTGGCTAGACCGGATTTGTCAGTGGTATTTAAAACACTGGCCGAACAACAAATCAACCAGGTCTGGGTAGAGGCCGGGGCAACCCTGAATGGCGCATTGCTGGATAGCGGTCTGGTGGATGAGTGGCTGGTTTATATGGCGCCCTGTGTGTTGGGCGATTCCGGTCGTGGATTATTTCATTTGCCAGGACTTGAAAACATGGCTGAGCGTAAATCTTTGCTTTTTAAGCAGATCAGACATGTAGGACCGGATTTAAAATTAACCTTAACACAAGCGTAATATGTTTACAGGAATTATACTGGCAATCGGTAGCATTGCTTCAATTCAACCTGAAGGCGGAGATTGCCGGCTGAAAATTAATACCGGCAAGTTGTCACTGGATGATGCACAACTCGGGGATAGCATTGCCGTCAATGGCGTCTGTCTGACGGCTATTGAATTAGGCGCAGATTATTTTTGTGCTGATGTGTCAAATGAAACGCTATCAAGAACTATTCTTAAATCAGCCGTTATTGGTACTCCCGTAAACCTGGAACTTGCCCTGACGCCCTCTACGCGGATGGGCGGGCATATTGTTTCCGGCCATGTCGATGGTATTGGCAAGGTATTGGAAAAGAAAGCCGATGGCCGCTCTATTCGTTTTCGTTTTAAAGCACCGGATAATCTGGCGCGATATATTGCCGAAAAAGGCTCGATTTGTATTAATGGTATCAGTCTGACGGTTAATGAAGTGGATGGCGCGGTATTCAGTGTCAATATTGTCCCGCATACCTTGAAAGAAACTACGCTGGGAACGACTGAAACGGGGGATGAAGTGAATCTGGAAGTTGATTTGCTGGCCCGTTATCTTGAACGGTTAATGAAAGGGGAGGCCGCGGCAAAATGTCAGGGGAATATTACCGAGGCGCTTTTACAAAACAGTGGATTCATACGCTAAATGAATAATATTGAAGAAGTTATAGACGATATCCGGCAGGGCAAAATGGTTGTCATCATGGATGATGAGGACCGTGAAAATGAGGGTGACCTGGTTATGGCTGCCTCTTTTGTCCGGCCGGAAGACATTAATTTTATGGCCCGCTATGGACGGGGCCTGATTTGTCTGACGCTGACGCCCGAGCGCTGTCAGCAATTAAGACTACCGTTGATGGTAAACGATAACCGGACGGCACATTCGACCAATTTTACCGTGTCCATCGAGGCGGCCGAAGGGGTGACTACCGGAATTTCCGCAGCGGATCGGGCTTTAACCATCCAAAAGGCGGTGGCTAAAAATGCCCGGCCGGATGATTTGGTGCAGCCGGGGCATATTTTTCCTCTGATGGCTCAGCCAGGCGGCGTATTGAACCGCGCAGGGCATACTGAAGCGGGCTGTGATTTGGCGCGTCTGGCGGGGGTGGAGCCAGCCGCGGTGATTGTTGAGATTTTAAATGAAGACGGTACCATGGCCAGAAGGCCCGAGCTGGAAGTGTTTGCCCGGCAGCACGGTCTTAAAATGGGTACGATTGCCGACCTGATTCAATACCGCATCCAGCATGAAAACACTCTGGAGCGCATCAGCCAGTGTCATTATCCAACTGAATTTGGAAATTTTACGCTGTATGCCTACCAGGACAGAAATGATGATAATGTTCATCTGGCTCTGGTAATGGGGGATGTTGCCGGAAACGAGCCGGTTCTGGTTCGGGTGCATGCCCGGAATCTGATGGATGATGTGTTTTTTTCCAGGCGATCTGATTGCCACCTGCCTGTCAGAGAGGCGATGAAAAAAATAGCGGAAGAAGGCCGCGGTGTGCTGGTGATTATCCGGCAGAATGAGAATAACAAAGCGCTGGTCAAACAGATTCATCAGTATCAGATGGAAGACAATGGCGTTCAGACTTTAGCTTCCCAGGATGTGGAGTCAGACTGGCGAACCACCGGAACCGGTTCAAGAATCCTGGCGGATTTGGGTGTTCACAGGCTGCGGGTTATGGGTGCACAAAAAAAATACAAAGGCCTTTCCGGATTCGATTTGGAAGTGGTTGAGCATACTGAAAAATGATTATTAATGACGAACGAGAAAGAGAATGAAATTACTTGAAGGAAACTTATCCGCTCAGGGCGGAAAATTTTGTCTGGTGTCATCGCGATTCAACAGTTTTATTGTTGAGCAACTGGAATCCGGTGCAATTGATGCATTGGTCAGACACGGTGCCGACAAAAATGATATTGCTCTGGTTAAAGCGCCGGGTGCTTTTGAGTTGCCGATGGTTGTTCAGCGTATTGCCGCACAAAAAAAATATGACGCTATTATTGCATTAGGTGCTGTTATTCGCGGAGGAACGCCGCATTTTGAATATGTGGCCGGTGAATGTGTCAAGGGCATCGCCAACGTTTCGTTAAAATATGATGTGCCGGTTACTTTCGGTGTGTTAACCGTCGATAGCATCGAGCAGGCAATTGAAAGAGCCGGAACCAAAGCTGGCAATAAAGGGGCGGAAGCGGCATTGTCAGCGGTGGAAATGGTCAGTCTGTTTAAAAATCTGGATGCTTGATGAGTTCTTCTAAAACCAATGCCCGGCAGTGTGCGGTTCAGGCCTTGTATCAATGGCAGGTGTCAGGAGACAGTCTGAGCCGTATCGAAAATTATTTTATTGAGGAAGAGCGCTTGAAAGGGGCTCAGAAAAGTTATTTTTATGATATTTTTCATGGGGTTCCTGCGCAACTGGATGTGATTGATGAAACCCTGGCCGAGTTTGTTGACCGGCCGGTGGAAAAAATCGATCCGGTCGAAAAAGCAATTTTGCGTATTGGAACCTATGAACTGATGAACCGCCTGGAAACGCCTTATCGTGTGATTATTAATGAAGGGGTTGAGCTGGCCAAGAACTTTGGTGCCGAGGGCAGTCATAAATACATCAACGGCATTCTCGATAAAGTCAGCAAAAAAGTACGGGCAAAGGAAAGAGTGGCCCGACAGCAGAAAAAATAACACATTGCCAGATGGCTGTTTGCGAATTTTCCCTGATTGACAAGTATTTTAGCTGGCCGCTTCAAAATCCTGTCAATCAATTGGCGGTGGGAGATGATTGTGCCTTGCTTAAATTGCCTGCCGGACAGCAGCTGGCAGTCACCACTGACACCATGGTCTCAGGGGTACATTTTTTTCCGGATGTAGAGCCGGAAGCTTTGGGTCACAAACTGTTGGCGGTTAATTTAAGTGATTTGGCCAGTATGGGCGCTGAGCCTTTTGCAGTCACTCTGGCTTTAACCCTGCCAAAAGTCGATGAGCAATGGCTGGCGCGGTTTGCCAGTGGTTTCAGACAATTGGCCCAGCAGTTTAATGTTGACCTGATTGGCGGGGATACCACTTCCGGCCCGTTAACCTTAACAGTACAGGCCATGGGGATGTTGCCCACAGGTTCTGCCTTATTAAGAAGCACGGCTGAGCCCGGCGATTTAATCTATGTCACTGGTTGCCTGGGGGATGCGGGGCTGGGGTTAAAAATCAAGCAGGGTTTTACTTGTTCCTCGCCGGATTTGCCGATGGAATGTTTTAATAAACCCTGGCCCAGAGTGCAAGACGGCCTTTTTCTGCGTGACAAGGCTCATGCCTGTATTGATATTTCCGATGGACTGGCATCTGATTTAGGTCATATCCTGAAACAGAGCCAGGTTGGCGCCTGTATCAACTGGCAACAGTTGCCGTTGAGTCAGCAGGTGAAAGACTATATTGACCAGACGGGGGATTGGTCATTGCCATTAACAGCCGGTGATGATTATCAACTGTGTTTTACCGTATCGCCAGAATATAAAACATTGCTGAATAATGATTACCACTGTATCGGTGTGATTGACGAGCAGCCGGGATTACGCATAGCGCGTAATGGAACGATTGAACAATTTAAAGGAAAAGGGTTTGAGCATTTTTCTTAAATCAGCTTATGGGCAAAGCCAGCTAAACGCCAGACAAATATTGAAAGATCCGGTTTTGTTTCTGGCCTTTGGTTTTGGTTCCGGCTTATCCAGATATATGCCCGGAACGGTCGGCACGCTGGCTGCGGTTCCATTGTATCTGGTATTTATACAAGCCAATATTTGGATTTATAGTCTGTTAACTCTGGTAGTAATCTGTTTCGGAATTTATCTTTGCGACCAGGCCGCAGAGAAATTGCAGGTCCATGACTTTGGCGGAATCGTCTGGGATGAAATTGCCGGTTTGTTAATTACCCTGTGGCTGGTTCCATTCAGCTGGCAAAACCTTATCATAGGGTTTATCCTGTTCAGGTTATTCGATATTGTTAAACCCTGGCCTATTAAATGGATAGATCAGAAAGTGCAAGGAGGGCTGGGCATCATGCTGGACGATGTTTTAGCTGGGGTTTTTGCCGCACTACTGCTTAAATTCGCTTTTTGATACAAAAAGTTTGCCAAGTTATAAAAAGTAAGTATAATAGTACAAATCAATCGCGGGGTGGAGCAGCTTGGTAGCTCGTCGGGCTCATAACCCGAAGGTCGTAGGTTCAAATCCTGCCCCCGCTACCAATAACCTTGA
>CAYLNS010000093.1:0-10194 GCA_964385115.1 uncultured Methylomarinum sp. | reverse complement strand
CGCCTTCTTTAAAAAGCCCATCTAATCGATGGGCTTTTTTTTGCCCTGAAGATTTGTTCTAAAACTCATAGCATGATACTGTTAGATAGGTTTACGGTAGCTACATTTAATAAATATGTTTTAAATAAAAGGCGCAGAACGAGTCATTGAGAGAAAAGATGTTTTTCCGGTTTCCTTTGGTTTATCTATATAGTTGTTTGATGATAAGCCAATTATTGTTTAATTCTTCTATACTATCTGCGGCAATTATTACTGCCGAAGATGGGCTGTCTATTCCTGAAAGGGCTATTGATACCATCACTGAATTGAATTTGATTGAAAAGAGTGAAATTAATAACAAGCATAAGGAATACAGTGGAAAAGGGAGCGAAACAAATAAGAATAAGGCTGTAGATTTAACTCTTGAGTCTAAAATACCAAAGCTATCGAAATATAAATATTCGAGTCAGAATAATAAAGTCATTGTCAGTCCATTCAGGTCTGAACAAAATATACTCCAGAGGGAAAACTCATCTATTCTTGAGACTACATATGGGAAATTGAATGAAATTATGGATGAGGAAATGCTGGATAATACTGAGCTTATTGTCAGAGAGTTTAATCAAAAATTAAATAGCTTGAATAACAATATTAATTTAAAGCTTCAGAGTTTTTCGGAAGATATTTTAATTATCAATAATCTATTTCCTGTATTGGCTGAAAATAATTGGAACAACGGTAAGATAAATAATTATGGCCCGGTTCGCCAACAAGGGAATAATACAGATACTTATTTGTTATTGGCAGGAGTGAACTCTTCCCCTACAGAAGCAGTAGAAGAGCCTGAAGGTGTTTTTGGATTTATTATGATGTTACCAAAATATATATTTAATATCGATTATCTTGTTAAAGGATTAGCCATTCTGTTTCTTGTTACAGGAATTTATAAATTACTTTATTTTGTTATGAATAAAACCTGGTGAACATGACAATGGATCAATGGTGGCTAAGACCATTGATCCAGAAGCATAGATATATATTTAAAACAGACCCGTGATGACACCATCGTCGGTAATATCAATTCTTTCTGCAGCCGGGTTTTTTGGAAGCCCTGGCATCGTCATCATATTTCCCGCAATAACAACTATAAATCCCGCACCATTAGCCAGTTTTACCTCGCTGATTTCTACGGTATGGCCGCTAGGAGCCCCTTTTGCATTAGGGTCGGTTGAAAAAGACATTTGTGTTTTTGCCATACAGACAGGGAAGCTGCCATAATTTTCCTGTAAAGCTTTTATTTCAGCTGTGACTTTGGGACTGGCTGATATGCCGCTGGCGCCGTAAAGTTTAGTGGCAATGGTTTCTATTTTATCCCATAAAGGTAAGTCTTCGTCATAGACATAGCTGAATTGTGGCTCGTTGTTGTCGACTATATCCAGGATTTCTGTTGCAAGTTCCTCCGCTCCTGCACCGCCCTGAGCCCAGTGTTTAGAAACAACACATTTAACACCCAAACTTTCACATTTTTCTTTTAACAGGGATATTTCTTTATCTGTGTCAAAGGTAAAATGATTGATACAAACGACACAAGGCAAGCCATAATTTTTCGTTACATTATGTAAATGTCTTTCAAGATTGGCAAAACCAGTCTTCAGGGCTTCCAGGTTTTCATTGTTTAGTTCATCTTTTTTGACGCCACCATGGTATTTTAAAGCCCTGACAGTTGCAACCAATACAACGGCAGAAGGTTTTAAACCAGACATACGGCATTTGATATCAATAAATTTCTCAGCGCCTAAATCTGCACCAAAACCCGCTTCGGTAATTGCATAATCAGCTAATTTTAAAGCTGTTTTGGTAGCAGTTACTGTATTGCAGCCATGGGCAATATTGGCAAACGGACCACCATGAATAATGGCTATATTGTTTTCCAGCGTCTGTACCAGATTGGGCTTGATTGCTTCTTTGAGTAAGGCCGCCATCGCACCATGCGCTTTAAGGTCTCTGGCATAGATTGGGGTAACACGGTCTGATTTATAACCGATGATAATTCGACCAAGACGTTCTTTAAGATCACTACGATTTGTGGATAAACATAAAATTGCCATAATTTCAGACGCTACGACAATATCGTAACCATCTTCACGCAAATAGCCGTTTGCAGGACCACCTTGACCAACCGTGATTTTGCGTAAGGCCCGGTCGTTCATGTCGACGACACGTTTCCAGGTGATTCGTCGTGAGTCGATTCCCAGTTCGTTACCATGATTTATATGGTTGTCTATCATGGCTGACAAAAGATTATGTGCTACGCCTATTGCATGAAAATCGCCGGTAAAATGGAGATTAATATCTTCCATAGGAACAACTTGAGAATATCCGCCTCCAGCAGCCCCCCCTTTCATGCCAAAACAGGGACCTAAAGAAGGTTCACGTAAGCACATGATTGTTTTTTTCCCCAGCCGGTTCATGGCATCGCCTAAACCAACAGTGGTAGTTGTTTTTCCTTCGCCTGCAGGGGTAGGGCTGATAGCAGTGACTAAAATTAATTTTCCGTCATCTCTATCGGTGAGCGAATTGACATACTCAAGAGAAACTTTGGCTTTATAATGCCCATAAGGGTCAAGATGTTCGGCCGGAATCCCCAGTTTTTCATTGGCCAATTCAATAATTGGCTTCATGGTTGCTTGTTGGGCAATTTCGATATCAGACATATAATTTCCTATGTTTTTGTAATAGCTGCAAAACTTGATGGCAGTACTGTATCGCTAAGATGTTAGATACGCGGAATAAGTATTATCTGATATCAGGTTTTGCAGAATCGTTACATTTTTTAAATTAGTAACTATTGTGTTTAATATATAAATATCTGTTGCTTACTCCAGAAGACACCGTAAATACGTCCTTGTAGGCTTGAATGTGACATCACTGCCACATACACTTCTTCCGTAAGCAACGGATATTGAATAGGCTCGCTTGAATTATTCAGAATGGATAATTAAAAAGATAAATTTATGCGTCCCGATAAACTGGAAAACGCGAACACAGGATGCTGACTTTTTCGCGTACCGCATCTATAACAGTATCATCATCAATATGATCCATGACATCACACATTAAAGAAGCAATTTCACGCATCTGATCTTCTTTAAAACCTCGTGTTGTCGGTGCAGGCGTACCTACACGAATACCGCTGGTAACAAAAGGAGATTCCGGGTCATTAGGAACGGCGTTTTTATTGACTGTAATATGAGCTTTACCCAGAGCTGCATCCGCCGCTTTTCCGGTAATGCCTTTTTTAATCAGAGAGACCAGCATCAAATGGTTATCTGTACCCCCGGAAACAACATCAAATCCGCGTTTCATAAATACATCAGCCATTGCCCGGGCATTATTGACAACCTGCTGTTGATATTGCTTAAAGTCTGTGCTCATGGCTTCTTTAAAAGCAACTGCTTTGGCGGCAATAACATGCATTAACGGGCCGCCCTGGATACCTGGAAAAATATTGGAATTAAATTTTTTCTCAAGCTCAGGATTGCTTTTGCATAAAATCAGACCTCCCCTTGGGCCGCGTAGTGATTTATGTGTTGTGCTGGTAACAACATCGGCAATAGGGACAGGGTTGGGGTAAACACCGGCGGCGACAAGTCCGGCAACATGCGCCATATCGACAAATAAATAGGCGCCGACCTGATCGGCAATATCACGGAAACGTTGCCAGTCCCAGATGCGGGAATATGCAGAAAATCCAGCAACAATTACTTTTGGTTTGTGCTCCAAAGCCAGCTTCTCAACTTGATCGTAATCAATTTCCCCTGTTTCTGGATGTAAGCCATATTGGACGGCATGATAAATTTTGCCTGAGAAATTGGGCTTTGCACCATGGGTCAAATGACCGCCATCAGCCAGGCTAAGACCTAATATTGTATCTCCAGGCTGGATAAGCGCCATAAACACCGCCATATTGGCCTGGGAGCCGGAATGGGGCTGGACATTGGCATAATCGGCATCAAATAAGTCTTTGGCCCGGTCAATTGCCAGCTGTTCAACTTTGTCGACGTATTCACAGCCACCGTAATAACGTTTACCGGGATACCCTTCTGCATATTTATTGGTTAACAGGGTACCTTGAGCTTCCATGACCCGAGGGCTGGTATAGTTTTCTGAGGCAATCAGTTCAATATGATCTTCCTGACGCTGGCGTTCTTCTTCGATGGCCTGAAACAGCTCATCATCAAAGCCTTCGATAGACATGGATTGTTTAAACATTAAGTTCTCCTGATAGGATGTGTTGAATCTAAGTATTCGGTTGAAGTAGTAATATCTGCAAATCAGCGACATTGGTTCCGGTACTACCGGTTATCAATAAATCATGTGATTGTTCAAGTGCATGATAGCTATCATTATTATCAAGTAATTCGGCAGCATTCTGCATACGGCTAATGCTGAATGAGTCGACAATGCCCCCGGCGGCGTCGGTTATTCCATCTTTTCCATCCGTGCCGCCACTTAAAAAGACCCAGTTTTCGTTCAGATTGAATTTTTCAGCTGCCAGCGCAAAGGCCAGAGCCATTTCCTGGTTGCGACCGCCTTTTCCTGTACCCGAAACCGTAACAGTTGTCTCGCCGCCAGCCAGTAGTGCAGTGTTTTTTTCAATTCCTTTGTCTTGAAGTATTTTGGCTTTTTTGGCCAAATTTTCAGCTTGAACACGTGCTTCACCCGTTAATGGCTGTTTCAGTTTGTTAATTTGGTAACCTTTTTCTTGTGCCGCCCGGGATACTGCAGAAAGGCTTATTTTATTGCTGCCCACCAGGGAATGTTGAACATTCTGAAAGAAGGGAGCGTTTCTTTTTGGCGTTTCTGGAATATTTCCCTCGGCACCTTGCTGTAAATGCGTACGAATTGAATCAGGTACTTTATACCAGATATTTTTGCCCTGCAATATGGATATGGCATTTTGGAAAGTTGATTCGTCAGCAACAGTAGGGCCGCTGGCAATCACGGATAAATCATCGCCAGGCACATCAGACAGAACCAGAGTATGGACATCGGCGGGATAAGCTGTTTTTGCCAGACCACCGCCTTTTAATTCGGAAAGGTGTTTGCGGATACAATTAATTTCATGAATGTCAGCTCCGCTTTCCAGCAACAACTGAGTGGTCAGCATTTTATCCGATAATGAAATGCTTGCAGCCGGACTGGGTAATAATGCGGAGCCTCCTCCTGAGAGTAAAACTAACAGTAACTCATCGGCTTGTGCCCGGGCAGCTCGCTGGGCAATCATTTTTGCCGCTTTAAGTCCGGACTCATCAGGATAGGGGTGACTGGCGCCAATAACCTGAATATGCTTTATCGGCCTGATGTTCTCATAATTAGTAACGGCAATACCGGGCGTTTTAAGTAAATCAGTGGGGATTATTTTCTGTGCGGCCTCAGCCATGGAGCAGGCCGCTTTTCCAAACGCAATAAGTTCTATTTTGGACCAGTTTTTTTTTCGTGTACTACCGTCATTTAACAGAATTTCAATCGTATGACCATCTGCCAGCAGATGATGAGTGACCGCCAGGCCAGGATTGGCAGCGGACACTCCGGCATTGAACAATGCCAGCGCATCATTGCGTAAAAGCTGGACAGAATCTGTCATGGTTGGCTAGGCCATTTCTTTGGCTAACTTAAAAATGACTTCCGCATCCAGAATTTGATCATTGCTTTCAAAAAGCCTGGCGATACAGGCACGATGCAGCGCCAGTTTCAGGGCGCCAAAACCAATAGCGCCCCAGATGATTTTTCCATGGCGGTTTTGCCCTTTATCCATCATATCGGTCCCACCAATTCCCAGAGGGGGTGTGGCATTGGCATCGGCAATCAATTCAATATTTGGATTATTTTGCCAGTGTTCGGGTTTTAATAATTCAATACCGGCTGCTCCGGTTGCAAGAATGATATTGGCATCTTTAATGGCATCGGCACGCGCATCAAAATCAGCAGCTTCCACAGGCAAAAGTTCAACATCGAAACGTTCTTTCATAGCGAGGCAGGCCTGTTCGGCATTAGCCAGCTTCCGGGAGGTAATATATACGTCAGCGCCCTCTTGCGCCAGCATCACTGCAGCACGCTGGCCTACAGGGCCTGTGCCGGCCAGTACAACGGCTTTTTTTCCTTTTAATGAACCACTGCTGGCAAGTTTAGCCACGGCTGCAGCCGCCGTTGTGTTACTGCCATTGCTGTCCAGCATGACCGATACACGAAAATCCATGAAAAAATATTGTTTGACAGCTTCGAGTAGTTTCTGACCGGCAGGCATATCACTACCGCCGATAAAAATGGCAGTATTCTTTTTGTCTTTTGGCGGGCGGGTAAAAATTGTCCCTTCCACCAGGCTTCTGACATTTTGCGGGGTGATTTCTCCATGAGGAATCACATGATCGGCTCCGCCATCATAAGCCACAACTGTATCAAAGCTGGAAGGATGCGTATCGGTGTCAAACTGAAACAGCAGTTTTTTCATGCAGGTACCTGAAATGAGTAATAAACAACATTATGTTGCACGATGATAAAAGCTGACTATTATACAATATATTGTTGTTTTTGGATGCGGCCCGGCCCAGAGCCTGTTTTATCTGCATAGATGACGATAAAAAATAGCACAGTATGGCTTTTGTCGGGTTAGAATTGTATCCAGAATACGACAGCCATCAATTTGCATTAGGTCATGGCTTGTAAATTTAAGCAAGATTGTTTCTAAACAGTCTGAATAAACTTAAGGAATATAAATGAAAACCCCTGTTGATATTGCAGTCACTGGCGCTGCTGGACAAATCAGTTATTCTTTACTTTTTCGTTTGGCGGGTGGCGCTTTGCTTGGGCCTGATCAACCCATTGTTTTACATTTACTGGAAATACCTCAGGCCATGGATGCATTGAAAGGGGTGGTGATGGAGCTAAATGATTGTGCTTACCCGCTGCTGCATAAAATTATTACCACCGATGATCCCAAAGTGGCTTTTAAGAATGTGGATTATGCCTTTTTAGTGGGTGCCAGGCCTCGTGGCCCGGGAATGGAGCGCAGTGATTTACTGGAATGTAATGCCGAAATTTTTTCGGTGCAGGGGCGAGTGTTAAATGAAGTTGCCAGCAGACAAGTCAAGGTGCTGGTTACCGGCAACCCGGCCAATACCAATGCTCTGATAGCCATGCGTAATGCGCCGGATTTGTCCCCGGATTGTTTTACGGCGATGACCATGCTGGATCATAATCGGGCAATCAGTCAATTGGCTGAAAAATGTGGGGTTACCTGTAATGCAATCCGTAATATTACTGTGTGGGGAAATCATTCCTCGACTCAATATCCTGATTTGCACTATGCCCGGGTAAAAGGCCAGGCAGCTTTGCCACTGGTTGGCGAAGACTGGTTTGTCGATTATTTTATTCCGACCGTACAGCAGCGGGGAGCGGCTATTATTAAAGCCAGAGGGCAGTCCAGTGCGGCATCGGCTGCCAATGCTGCTATTTGCCATATGAAAGCCTGGGTCAGAGGCACTCCCGAAGGGGATTGGGTCAGTATGGCGATTCCATCCGATGGAAGTTATGGTATAGAGCGTGGTTTGATGTACTCTTATCCGGTGACAGTGAATGATGGCAAGATCAGCATTGTTCAGGATTTGGAGATAGGTGATTTTAGCCGTAAACGCATGAAAATTACTGAAGACGAACTGAAAGCGGAGCGTGATGCTGTACAGCATTTATTATAAGGTTGTTGTGGAGCAAGGCTGTCACTTGCTCCAGAAGGCTGGGAATAGATCCTTGCAGGCTTGAAAGTGACTTCCTGTGATATATACTCCGTCCGTAACTAACTGATATTAACTATTTTCTCTTTTAAACACACTGAGTGGTTATCAGAAAGCTATGATTTAACAAACCTGATTCGGCAGTTTTTCACCGTTAAAAAAGGCATCCAGATTGTTGATGACTTTTTCACCCATGGCGATACGGGTTTCCAGTGTGGCACTGCCAAGGTGAGGGAGCAAGGTGACGTTATCCAGTTGCAGAAAGTTTTTGTCCAAACTGGGTTCGTTTTCATAAACATCCAGTCCAGCCCCGGCAAGCCGACCTTGTTGCAGGGCATTTATCAGGGCTCTGCTGTCAACAATATCCCCTCTGGCCGTATTAATCAGCATGGCGGTCGGCTTCATCTGTTTTAACCGCTCCGCATTAATCAGGTGACGGGTTGATGCGCCCCCTGGACAATGTAATGAAACAACATCAGACTGCTGCAATAAGTCCTCAATGTTATCGCAGGCAGTTGCATTAAGTTCGGCGACTGCTTTTGGCTCTGCCGGGCTGGGTTTGTAAAATAAAATTTTCATGGAAAAGCCATGATGAGCTTTTTTTGCCATGGCTTGGGCGATACGGCCGAAACCAATCAAGCCTAATGTCTTGCCGGTAATATCTGTACCTGGCATCTGTGTCGGACACCAGCCTGTCCATTGGCCAGAGCGAACCAGTCGTTCACCCTCTGCCGCTCGTCTGGCTGTCATCAACATCAGCGTCATGGCCAGATCGGCTGTGCTTTCTGTCAAGACTCCCGGGGTGTTGGTAACGGGTAGATTTTGTCGTCGACAAGCTTCAATATCAATATGATTAAAGCCAACACCATAATTGGCAATTATTTTACAGCGCCTGTTTGCCACATTGATTACACTGGCCGGCAGACTGTCACAAACGGCCGGACAGACAGCGTCATATTGCTGCATGGCGGCTTTAAAATCATTTTCGGATAAAGGCTTGTCTTTTGAATTAAGGGTGACTTCGTACAGAGTTTGCAGTTTTTCTTCAACGGCTGTCGGCCACTTACGGGAGATCAGGATTTTCGGTTTCGGTGTCATGGACAATATTCGCAAACAAATAAAAAAGGCATTTCCCAAAACCGTTAAGGTGTTGGGATAATGCCTTTTAACAGGGGTTTAGTCTGTTTATGCTGTTGTACGATAATATTCTATGGCTGCAGCCACTCCGCTTCCAGCTGTGATATCGTAGCCGTTATCCAGCAACGCCATTTCAACACCGGCAATACAACCTAGCATCGACACATCATTCATATCACCGATATGACCGATACGGAAGACTTTTCCGGCAACCTCGGTCAAACCTGCACCGAGTGAAATATCGTATTTATTATAAGCTGTGCTTAACACATCACGGGCATCTTTACCTTCAGGAACGACAATGGCGGAAACCGTATTCGATTCCCAGCCGGGCTGCGCACATAATTTAAGGCCCCAGGCAGCAATGGCTTTACGAGTGCCTTCAGCCAGACGCGCGTGACGGGCATAGATATTATCAAGGCCTTCTTCAAGCAATAAATCCAGAGCTTTACGCAAGCCATGAATCATTGGGGTGGAAGCCGTATAGGGTGTGTAGCCATCTTTATTGGCATTCATCTGGTCTCTCAGGTCAAAGAATGCCCGTGGATAAGTGGATGTTTCAGTCGCTTTCAGCGCTTTTTGGCTGAAACAAACAATAGCAAGACCTGCTGGCAGCATAAATCCTTTTTGTGAGCCGCTGATAGCGCCATCTACACCCCAGTCATCCATACGGAATTCAATACTGGCGATGGAACTGACACCGTCGACAAACAAAAAAGCCGGGTGATTGGCTGCATCCATTGCTTTACGGACACCGGCAATATCACTGGTGACACCGGTTGAGGTTTCATTGTGAGTGGCCAGAACGGCTTTAATTTCATGGCTGTCATCCTGCTTGAGTCTTTCTTCCAGATGATCAAGCGGGATGCCTTTGCCCCATTCGACTTCATGGACTTCAACATCAAAACCCAGACGTTGCGCCATGTTCATCCATAAATGACTGAACTGTCCAAAGCGGTAAATCAGAACCTTATCGCCTGGGTTAAGCGTGTTGGTCAGAGCGATTTCCCAGCCGGCGGTGCCGGTGGCAGGAAAAATAAACGCTTGCCCTGATTCTGTACGGAATATTTTTTTAAGGTCTTCCAGAACCGGTTTCAGCAGTTTTGGAAAATCCGGTGAGCGATGGTCTTCCATCGGAACGTGCATGGCGCTCAGAACGGAATGGGGGGTATTGGTTGGACCCGGGATAAATAAATGATTGCGACCAGCCATTAAATTGCCTCTGATTATGGTTAAATAAAACGAAAACAGGCGTTTAGCCTACTGAAAAACAGACCAAGCACCAAAA
>CAYLNS010000092.1:0-10264 GCA_964385115.1 uncultured Methylomarinum sp. | reverse complement strand
GTTTTTCATACATCAAGGGAACATAGATGACCAAGGAACAACAGATTGAACAAGCCTTGAATAGCTGGGAATAAATGAGGTTACGTTACAGGGACAAAATACACATTAATCCAGCCTTGCCATAAAACTTTTATATCTTTTTATTAATGGCTTAGGTTGTTGACAGCAAGGCTGGGCCAGGTCTTATTCAAACACTTTTTGTTTAAACTCGCATAAATCTTCAATAACGCAGCTGCCGCAGCGGGGCTTTCGGGCTATGCAGGTATAGCGACCATGTAAAATCAACAGATGATGGGCATCTTGTTTATGCTCTTTGGGAACACATTTTTCCAGTTTTTTTTCCACTTCCAGTGGTGTTTTGCCGGGGGCAATGCCGGTGCGGTTTGATACTCTGAAAATATGGGTATCTACGGCAATCGTGGGCTGGCCGAAAGCGGTGTTAAGAATGACATTGGCTGTTTTGCGGCCGACTCCAGCCAGTGCTTCCAGTTCAGGTCGTGTTTTGGGCACTTCGCCGTTATGTTTATCCAGCAGGGATTGACATAATTTAATGATATTTGCGGCCTTGCTGTTATAAAGGCCAATGGTTTTGATATATTCTTTCAGTCCTTCTTCCCCCAATGCCAGTATTGCCTGGGGGGTGTTGGCCACTTTGAATAATTTGTCGGTCGCTTTATTGACGCCTTTATCGGTTGCCTGGGCGGATAATACGACGGCTATTAACAGCTCAAACGGGGTGCTGTAGTTCAGTTCGGTTTCAGGGTTGGGAATGGCTTGCGCCAGTCGGTCAAAAATGGCTTGGCGTTTTTTTTGATTCATAACAGTGTCAGGAAAGCATGTTTTTTAACTGTGCCAGATTCGCTTTGCCCCGTTGTTTGGCCACTTCCGGGTCCAGCTGTTTGCGGTTAGGCCATTCCAGGTCTTCTTCTGGCAATTCATCCAGAAAGCGGCTGGGGCGGCTTTCTTCAATTTCGCCATAGCGTTTCCGGTGGGTGCAATAACTGAAGGTGCAGGTTTTTTGGGCGCGGGTAATGCCAACATAGGCCAGGCGTCGTTCTTCTTCGATATTCTCCGATTCGATACTGCTCTGGTGGGGTAGCAGGTTTTCTTCAAAGCCAATCAAAAATACATGGGGAAACTCCAGGCCTTTTGCGGCATGCAGGGTCATCAGGCTGACCTGGTCACCGGCTTCTTCTTCCTGGTTGCGCTCCAGTATATCAATCAGCATGATTTTATTGATGACTTCCAGTAATGATTTTTCCTGATCATCGCCTTGCTCGGCCATGCGTTTGAGCCAGTCCAGCAAGTCTTGAACATTGCGCATTTTTCTTTCAGCGGCTGACGGCGTTTTGCTGTTTTCTCTGAGCCACTGGTCATAGTCTATTTGCTGAATCACTTCATGGATGATTTTAAATGTGTCTTCCCGTTCAAGCCGATGGGCGATGTCGTTAACCCATTGACAGAATTTTCTTAGACGGTGAATGGCTTTATCCGACAGCCGGGTTTGCAGGCCCAGTTCAAAACAGGCGGCAAACAGGCTGATATGTCGTTCGTTGGCATAAGCACCCAGTTTTTCCAGTGTGTTGGGGCCAATTTCCCGTCGGGGGGTGTTGACGATACGCAAAAAGGCCGCATCATCATCCTGATTAACAAATAAACGCAGGTAGGCCAGCATGTCTTTGACTTCGGCATAAGAAAAAAACGAGGTGCTGCCGCTGATGAAATAAGGGACATTATTTTCTCTTAAACAACGTTCAAACAGGCGCGACTGGTGGTTGCCACGGTATAAAATGGCATAGTCTGAAAACTTTCCGCCGTGGCGAAATTTATGATGAATAATTTCCGAGACCACCTGCTTGGCTTCAGTCAGGTCATTTTTATGGCTTAAAACCCGCAGAGGTTCTCCCTGTCCCAAATTACTCCACAGCTTTTTTTCAAAGGTATGCGGGTTATTGGCGATGAGCTGGTTGGCTACTTTTAAAATCCTGCTCATGGAGCGATAGTTCTGCTCCAGCTTAATCACTTCCAGACGGGGGAAATCATGTTGTAATTGTTTGAGGTTTTCAGGCTGCGCCCCGCGCCAGGCATAAATGGACTGGTCATCATCCCCGACCACAGTAAACCGGCCTAATTGACCAGCCAGCAGTTTGACCAGTTGATACTGAGTGATGTTGGTGTCCTGATATTCATCCACCAGCAGGTAGCGGATGTGGTTTTGCCATTTTTGCAGTATGTCGGGGTGGGTTTGAAACAATAAAACCGGCAGCATAATCAAATCATCAAAATCAACGGCATTATAGGCTTTTAAGCTGCGGGTGTATTCGCCATATAAATGGGCCGCAACCAGCGTGTCTTCATTGGCTTTGGAAAGTGCCTGCTCTGCGGTGATAAAGGCATTTTTCCATTGCCCGATTTGCCAGCTGTAACTGTCCACGGCGTCAATATCCCCGTCAACGCCGTGAGCCAGCAGGCTTTTCAGTAGGGTCAGCTTGTCCTGTTCATCAAACAGGGTAATGGCGGCCTTGTAATTCAATGCCTTGTATTCCCGGCGCAGAATATCCTGCCCCAGGGAATGGAAGGTGGAAACCCGAAGTCCACGGCCGTCTTTATCATTCAGCAGACGGGACACGCGGCTTTTCATCTCCCGGGCGGCTTTGTTGGTAAAGGTGACGGCAGCAATATGGCGGGCAGGTGTCCCCTGTTTTACCAGCCAGGCGATTTTTTCGGTAATCACCCGGGTTTTACCACTGCCGGCACCGGCCAGTACCAGGAGTGGACGGTCAATCAGCCTGACGGCTGCCTGCTGTTGGGGGTTGAGTTCGGCCATGATTACTGACGATCCAGTTTGCGATAACTGATGGCTTCGCTGATATGGGTAGTTGCTATATTTTCTGAGCCGGCCAGATCAGCAATGGTACGGGCGACTTTCAGAATGCGGTGATAGGCTCTGTGGGACAAGCCGAATGTTTCGATGGCCTGTTCCAGAATCTGGTGGGTGGCATCGGAAACGTGACAGAATTGTTTGACTTCCTTTGCGGTTAACTGGTCATTGGTTTTGCCGCAGCGTTGCAGCATGATGTTACGGGCTGCAACGACTCGTTGCTTGATACTGGCGCTGCTTTCTTCACCGCTGGTTGTGCCTTGTCGTAATACCTCCAGTGGGACACGGGGCACATCCAGGTGCATATCAATCCGATCCAGTAATGGCCCGGATATTTTGGCGCGATAACGGGCTATTTGCTCGGAGGTACAATGACAGCGGCCGGATTCATCGCCCAGATAACCACAAGGACAGGGATTCATGGCTGCAATCAGCTGAAAACGGGCCGGAAAGTCGGCTTGCCGGCTGGCGCGTGAAATGGTGATATGTCCGGTTTCCAGAGGCTCTCTTAAGACTTCCAGCACTTTCCGGTCAAATTCGGGTAATTCGTCCAGAAATAAAACGCCGTGATGCGCCAGGGAAATTTCGCCGGGTTTCGGATTGCTGCCGCCACCGACCAGGGCCGCAGCCGAAGCAGTATGGTGCGGACTGCGAAAAGGCGGCTTGCGCCAGTTGGCAATGTCCAGTCCATGATCGCTGATGGAAGCGATAGCCGCCGATTCCAGCGCCTGTTGCTCGGACAAGTCCGGCAGAATAGAGGGTAGCCGGGAGGCCAGCATGGATTTACCTGTACCCGGCGGGCCCAGCATAATCAGATTATGATTTCCGGCGGCGGCAATCTCAAAAGCGCGTTTTACATGAAACTGACCGTGCACATCGGCAAAATCGGCAGTCTCCGGTTCTGGAGTAACGGGTTTTGTATCAGGAAGTGTCAGCGGAATGGTTTGCTGGCCGGTTAAGTGGGCGCAAACCTGTAGCAGGCTGTTGGCAGGTATCAGCCTGGCCTGTTTTATTAACGCGGCTTCCGGCAGGTTTTCCACTGGCAGAATCAGCTGGCGGTTGGCGTCGCGGCAATGGATGGCAACCGGCAGGCAGCCGTTAACGGGACGCAATTCCCCACCTAAAGACAGTTCCCCGACGCATTCATATTCGGATAATGCCTGTTGCGGAATCTGCCCCGAAGCCGCCAGAATACCCAATGCAATTGCCAGGTCAAAACGCCCGCCTTCTTTGGGTATATCGGCAGGCGCCAGGTTGATGGTGATACGCTGTATCGGAAAATCAAAATGGGAATTGATAATGGCGCCGCGCACCCTGTCCTTGCTTTCTTTAACGGCTGTTTCCGGCAGGCCGACAATGCTTAAGGAGGGCAGCCCGTTACTGACATGCACTTCCACGGTGACCTGTGGTGCATTAATACCACTGCGGCCGCGGCTGTAAACAATAGCAAGTGACATGGATTAAGGTAAGTACCGGGCTGAACAGAAACAGGTGTTTATCAGGAGGCTTCGTTTTGCTTGATGGCTTTTTCCAGCTCAGCCACTTGTTTTTCCAGTGCTTCAAGCTTGCTGCGGGTTTTGGCCAGCACGCCTTTTTGTACTTCAAACTCTTCGCGGGTGACTAAATCCAGCTTACCCAGCGCACTTTGTAAAATGGCACGAAAGCTTTTTTCCATTTCTTCTTTCAGGTTACTTAAACCAGGAGGCAAAGCGCCGGCCAGACGGTTGGCAATATCATCAATAGCTTTAGGATCAAACATTATTTTTCTCGTTTAATTAAGGGGTTTCAGGGGGCAGATGTTCTCTGCATATTTTTTCTGTTTCTGCCTGAGTTAATGGCAGGTCGGTTAACTGACAATGATAATGACTGTTTTGTTCGGCAAAATATTTACAGGTTTTACATAAACCAAAGCTTTTGGAATGATTAGCCTGTTGCAATGCCACCAGTGTCTGGCTCAGCGCATCTTCAATATTATCAAAAGGCTGTTCCTGTATGGCTTTTTCAGCCTGTTCAAAAATATCCAGCGGCAGGAACTTATCAACCAAATCTTGACCGGCTTCGGTTAAAATCAGGTGAACCACTCTTTTATCTTCAGGGTCGGGGACTTTTTCAATATATTTCTTCCGTTCCAGCACCTGCACTGTCTGCGACACGGTACCTTTGGTCAATCCCAGGTATTCCGTGATGGCAACCGGAGTGTTGCTGTGTTTGTTACATTGGGCCAGATATTCCAGTACCTGGCCATGAACCGGCTGCAAACCAAAAGCGGTGTATTTTCTTCGCTCTTCGGAGCGTAACAAAGTGCTGATTCTTTCAATTAATTGTAGAGTATTTCGTGCATGCATACGGCTATTTTAGCATAGCGCACAACATTGAAGCGGAATCACTGAGCTTATTTTGTCAGCGCCTGTTTAAAAAATTCGGGTTCGGCCTGGCTGGCTTTGTGAATATCCACATTGTAATACTGTGTTGCAAAATTTTTAGCGGCTGCATCGGTCTCTCTGAAGAGGGACAAATCTTTTTTGCCGGCAAGGGTGGCGCTCCACCAGCCGGAAGGATAAACACATTGCGGGAAAAACAGTGTTTGTAAGTGTGGGAATCCGGCTGCAGACATGGCGCCACGCATCGCTTTTAATAGTTCCAGATGATAAAGCGGCGATTCGCTCTGCTGGACAACGATGCCGTTTGCGCTTAAACAATTAAAGCAGTCCTGATAAAAATCCCGGGTAAACAGTCCTTCGGCCGGGCCAATCGGATCGGTACTGTCGACAATGATAATATCAACACTGTCGGGCTGGGCCTCTTTGACCCACTTGATGCCATCTATAAATTTTAACTTGGCGCGCGGATCGCTGTTTGATTCACACAGGGCGGGGAAATATTGTTCGGACAAGCGGGTAACGCGCTCATCAATATCAATTTGAATGACTTCTTCAACGCCTGGGTGTTTAAGCACTTCCTTTAATGTACCGCAGTCGCCGCCGCCGATAATCCAGACTTTTTTAGGTTCGGGATGGGTAAACAGCACCGGGTGACTCATCATTTCATGGTAGAAAAAATTGTCCCGGTCTGTCAGCATGACAAAGCCATCGATTACCATCAGATTGCCAAACTTTTCGGTCTGATAGATTTCCAGAAACTGAAAATCAGATTGCTCTTCATGCAGTTTCTTTTTGATTTTGAGTGAAAAGGCCGAGCCATCGCTGGGTACTTCTTCAGTAAACCATTCGCTATCGTTAAGCATCGCTTATTCTCATCCAATAAAATCCGTTATTATAACTTCAAGCATCTGGCCTGTAATGTGGACAGGCAGAGATTGTTAAACAAAGCCTGAAACGGAAACTATGGTGGATAATCAACAATGGTCTATAGACAGGGCCACCCGACTTTATGCGATTTCCCAGTGGGGAGATGGTTATTTTTTTATTGATGCGAACGGTCATGTTTGTGTCAGACCTGACCTGCAACAGGATACCTGTATTGATTTGTTTGAGGCGGTTCGGTCTTTACAGACATCTGGGGTGTCATTGCCGGTATTAATACGCTTTCCTGATATTCTCAGAGACCGGGTCAGAAGATTGGAACAGGCATTTAAGCACAGCAGCCAGCTGCATGGCTACCTTGGTCACTACACCCCTGTTTATCCGATTAAAGTCAATCAACAAGGCAGCGTGGTTGAAAATATTATCCAGGCTGAAAATATTGGGCTGGAGGCCGGCAGCAAACCGGAGCTTTTGGCCATATTGGGGTTGTCGAAACCGGGTGAGGTTATTATCTGTAATGGCTATAAAGACCGGGCTTATATTCGTATGGCGCTGATGGGCTACAAAATGGGCCAGAAGGTGTTTATTGTCATAGAAAAGTTGTCTGAATTAGCGCTTATCATTGCCGCCGCCAACGATTTGGGGGTGACTCCTTTATTGGGTGTGCGGGTCAGGCTGTCTACCATCAGCGCCGGCAAGTGGCAGAACAGTGGTGGGGAAAAATCCAAATTCGGGTTGCATGCCGGTGAAATTCTGCAATTGATTGATGAGCTGAAGTCGGCCGCTATGCTCGATTGTCTGCAATTAATGCATTTTCATATGGGCTCGCAAATTGCCAATATTCACGATATCAAGCTGGCCTTGAAAGAAGCCGGGCAGTTTTTTTTCCAGCTTCAACAATTGGGTGCGCCGATTAATACCGTTGATACAGGCGGTGGACTGGGTGTGGATTATGACGGCAGTCATTCCCGCCGGGAGTGTTCGGTTAATTATAGTCTGTCGGAATATGCGGATAATATTGTGCATGCATTTGCTGAAATCTGTGCCCGACACTCGCTTCGGCATCCTGATATTATGACTGAGTCAGGACGTGCCATCACTGCTCATCATGCTGTGTTAATCAGTAATGTGACAGAGGTGGAATGTTTTTCTGCAAGCCCTGAGGAACCGGAATCAAAACATAGCAATATTCTTGAGACCTGGCACAATATCCAGTTTGAAATAAGTCAGTTTCGTGAAATGTTTGTACAGGGGGATATTGAACTGAAAACCCTGGCGGAAAAAGAGCAGCAGTATTTATGTGCCTGTCAGTCTATCTATCAAAAGCTGGACGATTCCATCCACAGCCATCGGGAAATCAGACAGGAACTGGATGAAAAACTGGCTGATAAGGTGTTTTGTAATTTTTCTCTGTTTCAGTCCTTGCCTGATGTATGGGGGATTGGGCAGATTTTTCCCATCATGCCGATTCACAGGCTGGATGAAAAGCCCCTGCGCAGAGCCGTGATACAGGATTTAACCTGTGATTCCGATGGCCGCATTGATGCCTATGTAGAAGGGCAAAATATAGAGAAAACTCTGCCCTTGCACCGCATCAATACAGATGAAAATTATCTGATAGGGTTTTTTATGGTCGGCGCCTATCAGGAAATTCTGGGCGATATGCATAATCTGTTTGGCGATACGCATTCGGTCAATATCGAATTAAACAAACAAGGCTATGTCATCAATCATGAGCTGGAAGGGGAGCAGGTCAGGGATTTGCTGGATTATGTGCATATCGATACGGAAAAACTGCAACAGGCGTATCGGCGGAAACTGGCGCAAGGTTCGCTGACGAAACAGCAACAACAGCAGTATTTACAAGAGCTTGTTCAGGGGCTTAATGCATACACCTATCTGGAGAAATAACATGAAAACAGGATTTATCGGTTTGGGCGCCATGGGTGAAGGCATGGCAAAAAATGTCGCCAAACAGGGATTATTGACGAGTGTTTATAACAGAACGTCGCAAAAGGCTGTCAGGCTGGCTGAAGAATTAAATGTTGATTGTTGTGACAGTATTGCAGCATTAACCCGGCAAAGTGATATTATTTTGCTGTGTGTGTCGGCCGATGAGGATGTTTTGGATGTTGTCGAACAGATAAGTCTGGCCGTTAAACCGGGAAGCGTTATTGTTGATATGTCAACTGTGAGCATGGAGACTGCCCGGAAAGCCGCACAAATACTTCGCTCCAGGCAGGCAGACTTTCTGGATGCGCCTGTGTCCGGAGGCACGGAAGGCGCTAAAAACGGCACACTGGCTATGATGGTGGGCGGTTCTGAACAGGCACTGGAAAAAGCCCGACCGGTTCTTGAAACCATGACATCCCGTATTACCCATATGGGTGATACCGGCAGCGGGCAGGCGACCAAAGCCGTCAATCAGATTATGGCTGCCGGCATTAATCAGGCGGTGACCGAAGCGTTAGCGTTTGGTCAGGCGCAAGGTCTGGATATGGACAATGTCATTCAGGTTATTTCAGGCGGTGCGGCCGGAAACTGGTTTCTGCAGCATCGCGGGCCCACCATGACAAAAGGTGTTTTTAAACCTGGTTTTAAGGTAGCGCTGCATGCCAAGGATTTAAAAATCTGTCAGCAAATGGCGGAACAGGCAGGGCTTGATTTACCACTGGCCCAAACCACGCTGGATGATTATCAGCAACTGATGGAACAGGGTTTTGCTGATGAAGATATTTCTGCGCTTTATCGATTGAAGAAAAAATAACGTAATTACTCAGTGTATTTAGGAGTCTAATATCAGTCACTTACTCCAGAAGACGCCGTCAATACATCCATGTAGGCTTGAATGTGACATCCCTGTCACATACACTTCTTCCGTAAGCAACTGATATTAATTAGTATTTCTTTTTTAAAAGTACGCTGAGTAGATACAAAATAACTACTTAACATAAACGGAAAATATAAGCATGTCACACTCCAGCTCAACTAAAGCAATTTTTTACGCCTTTTCTGCCAACTTAGGTATTGCCATCAGTAAATCGGCAATGGCTTTCTGGACCGGCTCAGGTTCTTTACTGGCCGAGGCGGTTCATTCCTTTGCAGATTGTGGTAATCAGGTACTGCTGTTCGTAGGCATGAAGCGTTCACAAAAGCAGGCTACTGAGCTGCACCCGATGGGTTATGGTCGGGAAACCTATATCTGGTCCATGCTGGTTGCCATTATTTTATTTTCTGTCGGCGGGCTTTATTCAGTTTATGAAGGCTGGCAGCGTTATCATTTGACGCATGAGCTGGAAAATACTGCAATGGCCTTGTTGATATTGGTGATTGCCTCGGGACTGGAATATTTTTCCTTAAGAGGTGCGCTGGCAGCACTGAGTGAGGAAAGGAAAGACCGAAGTTTATGGCAGTGGTTCAGGGAAACGACAGCCACCGAACTGATGGTCGTCATTGGTGAAGATATTGCCGCTTTATTGGGATTGTTAATTGCTTTTGTCATGTTGAGTCTGGCCTGGTTTACCGGCAATCCGGCTTATGACGCCGTAGGCTCCATATTGATTGGCCTGTTGTTGATTACGGTTGCCGTGCTGGTGGGCAGGGAGGTTCATTCGCTGTTGCTGGGTGAAGCCGATATTCATATCCGGGATGATGTCCGCAGATTTCTTGAGTCACAAACTGATGTTGTCAGGGTGTTCAATCTATGGGCGATTAATCATGGCAATTACGTTATGGTCGCTGTCAAAGCGGAGCTGACACCGGATATGCCGGTAAAGCAAGCGGCTCGGTATATCAATCAATTAGAGCAACAAATCAAACGACAGAATCCAAGAATCAAATGGGTGTTTTTTGAAATTGATATCGACGATTAAGCGGGAGGGAGAGATTCGCCTGGCCAGTTTTTAGGGAAGCGCTGAACAAATCATCCTTGATTTGTCAGCGCCCGCAAAGCAGAAATGCGATTTCCGCTTTGCTCACAAAATCAATGGCTTGCAGTCATTGATTTTGGTGGCACATCCATGTGCCACAGGAATCGCTGATTTAATCAGCGATTCCTTAGGGAAGAGTGCTGAACAAATCATCCCTGATTTGTCAGCAAAACGATTATTTGCCGCAGCAT
>CAYLNS010000091.1:3379-10304 GCA_964385115.1 uncultured Methylomarinum sp. | reverse complement strand
TGACATCCTTGTCACATACACTTCTTCCGTAAGCAACTGATATTAAATGGCATTTGTTTTTTAAAGTACGCTGAGTAGTACTACAATGGCAAAGCCGGGTTAATGCTACAAGTTCTTACCCGTACTGGTATTTATATCTGTCAGTGCGGTTTTTTTGTGTCTTGATGTTAGTGAATCAACATTCCGTTGTTTCTTCCTGAAGACCCCATAAATATTTCATAACAAGCAAACACTTCTTCCATAACCTCAGTTTTTACTGTTAGACTCTTAAGCTTTTCAAATTGCTCTTGGCTGTTACAAAATGGACGTTGAACAATACGGTTTTTATAGTTATTCCATTGCGGCTGTTGCCTATCTGCTGTTATTCGTATTATTAATTGTTAAGCGAAATAAAAATCAAACGACTTTTCCCTTTGCCTTAGCCAGTTTCCTGTCATTATTATGGGCCGGCTTCTCTGCCTATGCGCTGAAAAATGATGATGTTTATCTGTTTGATGTGCTGGCTGCAGAAACCTTAAGAAATGCCGGCTGGTATTTTTTTCTGAGTGTGCTGATTTCAAGGCAGCAATTTCAAGATCAGTATGGTTTCTTTAAGCGCTTCTGGCAGCCTAAGGCAATGCTTGTCCTGGTTGTTGTGGTCTTTGTGCTCGAATTGTTTTCGGAGCTTCGCTATAACGTACAAACGATTATTGGTTTTGATTTTCGGCTGATTGTTCATGTTATTTTTGCACTGACAGGGTTGATACTGGTTGAGCAACTTTATCGAAATGCGGCTGTTGAGCAGCGCTGGAATATAAAATTTATTTGTATCAGTCTGGCCGGGCTGTTTATTTTTGATTTCATTATATTTTCAAAATCATTGATGTTTTCCACCCTGGATCTGGATTTGTGGAATGCCCGGGGACTCATTAATGCGCTTTTGGTGCCTTTGCTGATTATCTCAATTCAGCGATTGCATACTGAATCAGTCCCTATTGCCATTTCCAAAAAGCTGATTTTTCATACTACGGTATTAATCGGTGCCGGGTTGTATTTGTTATTGATGTCTCTGATGGGGGTTTATATCAGAGATTATGGCGGCAACTGGGGTGCCATAGCACAGATAGGTTTTATCTTTCTGGCGCTTGTGTTGCTGCTGGTCTTTTTTGTATCAGGAAAAGCCAGGGCGCTGGCAAAAGTCTACTTTAGTAAACACTTTTTCCAGCACCGTTATGATTATCGGCATGAATGGATTAAATTAAGTAAAACCCTGGCGCAATTAAAATCGCTTGATGAAGTTTCCGGTTATATTGTTACAACTATGGCGGATTTGGTGGAAAGTTCAGGCGGAGGTTTGTGGTTAAAAAACAGTCAAGGCGATTATTATCTGGCTGAAGACAAGAACCTGGGGTTTGATGCGCCACAAGTGATAACGCATGATGATTTGACGATAGCGTATATTAATAAAAAAAAGTGGGTGATTGATTTTGTTGAATATTTCGAGAATCCTGAGACTTACGAGGGCGCGCACCTGAAAAAATGGCATGCCGAGGAAAACAATATCTGGCTGATTGTGCCATTATTTTTACAAAATGAATTAAAGGCCTTTGTCGTTTTAAGCAAGCCCAGGGTTCCTCGGAAAATTGACTGGCAGGATCATGATTTACTGAAGACGGTCGGAATGCAATTAGCCAATGCCCTGGTATTGACCCAGGCCAGTGATGAGCTCAGCCGTTCCCGTCAGTTTGAAGCATACAACCGATTATCGGCTTTTTTGGTTCATGACTTAAAAAACCTGATTGCCCAGATTGCCTTAATTGTTAAAAATTCTGAAAAACATAAACATAATCCTGAGTTTATTGATGATTCTATCGAAACACTGGAAAATGTGGTCACCAAAATGGAAAGGATTTTACGGCAGTTAAAAAAAGGTGACAGCTATGCTGAAGACTGGGATACCGTTGATCTGGTGGACGTGATAAAGGACGTGGAGCGCCAGCTGTGTCAAAATAAACCGACATTACAGATTGTTTTTAAAACAGATAAATGCCTGATTCAGGGTGATAAAAACCGTTTGAGCAGTATTTTTGTGCATTTGATTCAAAATGCCCAGGATGCAACCGATGATGATGGCTGGGTTAAGCTGGAACTGGATAAAACCGCAACACAAGCTATTATTACTATCAGTGACAATGGTTGCGGAATGGATCAGGCTTTCATTCAACAACGTTTGTTTAAACCTTTTGATACCACCAAAGGGAATGCCGGTATGGGGATTGGAGTTTATGAGGCGCGGGAATATGTGCTTCAGCATTCCGGACAAATACAGGTAGAAAGTGAGCCGGGAAAAGGCACGGTCTTTACTCTGTTTTTTATGCTTGTAGACGAACAATCAAAAAATTATGGCTGAAAAAGAAAACAAGACTTTGCTTGTTGTTGAAGACGATAAAGGCTTACAAAAACAACTTAAATGGGGTATTGAAGGCTGTCAGGTAGTGCTGGCCGGCGACAGGGAATCAGCCATAGATGCTTTGCGTCGTTATAATCCAGCCGTTGTCACACTGGATTTAGGGCTGCCGCCCGATCCGGCCAATGCCAGTGAAGGCCTGAAGACTCTGCAGGAAATTCTGAAATTAAAGCCACAGACCAAAGTTATTGTCGTTACCGGTAATGATGACCGGGAAAATGCCATACAGGCTGTTTCCATGGGTGCTTATGATTTTTATCAGAAACCGGTAGATTTGGAAGTATTGAATCTGATTATTCAACGGGCTTTTAATCTGGATCAGTTGGAGAAAGATAAGCTGCGACTGCAACAGCTGGGAAATGAGCCTTTGCAAGGGATGATAGCTTCCTGTGAAACCATGCAGAAACTTTGCCGGGATGTTGAGAAAATTGCACCGACCCAGGCAAATGTGCTGTTGCTGGGGGAAAGCGGGACGGGTAAAGAAGTCTTTGCCAAAGCCATTCATCATTTAAGTGATAGAGCAGACAAGCCTTTTGTGGTCATCAATTGTGGTGCGATTCCTGAAAACCTGCTGGAAAGCGAATTATTTGGCTATGAAAAAGGGGCTTTTACAGGTGCCACTCAGCAGAAAAGAGGAAGAATTGAAGATGCTCAGGGAGGGACTTTTTTTCTCGATGAAATTGGGGATATGCCTTATCCCTTGCAAGTCAAAATTTTGCGTTTTATACAGCAAAGAACCATACAAAGACTTGGGGGTAAGGAAGAAATCTCGGTTGATGTGCGGATAATTTGCGCCACACATCAGAATCTGGATAAGTTGATTGAAGAAAAACAGTTCAGAGAGGATCTTTATTACCGAATCAGTGAAATCAAGCTGGAGATTCCACCTTTAAGAGACCGGGCTGGCGATGCACTGGTGATTGCCAAGGTCTTGCTGAACCGCTATGCAAAACAAAATAACAAAAAAGTTTCCGGATTTACCGAACAGGCTGTTCAGGCCATAGAAACCTATCACTGGCCTGGAAATATCCGCGAAATGGAGAACAAGCTGAAAAGGGCGGTCATTATGTGTGAAGGCCAAAAGCTGACAGAGACAGATCTTGAGCTGGCCGCATCACAGGAAGTGGAAACACTTCCCTTTAATTTGAAAGAAGTCAGAGAGCAGGCTGAGACAATGGCCATAAAAAGAGCATTGAACTATTGTGATTATAATGTCTCGAATACGGCAAAATTACTGGGGGTGACACGTCCAACGCTTTATACCATGATGGAAAAATATCATATCTCAGCTAATAAATAGAAATGAGATTGATTTTTATCTCAATAAATGTAATCATTAAACACAGGATTAATTTTTGTTTGCTTTATGCCTAGAACCTTCACCGCTTTTTTTATGATATTGATGATGCTGGTCATGCCGGTTGCTTCGGCGATTGACCATTGCATGGGAATGTCTGCGCATGAAGATTCTATGGCTATGGATAACCCACACACTTTAGCAGATTCTGTTCAGGAAATGCTGGATGACAGTCAGCAGTACGATGGTAATATCTGCCAGGACAGTGATTTATGCTCTTATCACGCCTGTGGCGGGCTTGGGATTATCACGAGTTCACAAATATTATTATCTTTAAGCGCTTTTTCGTTTAACCGTCAGGATATCAGTTCCTCCTATCCTTCCCCGCTTTTTCACAGTATTAAACCCCCTATATCAATCCTCTGACAGAGGGTTGGTGTGTCTTTTTTTCGGAACGCATTCGGCTGGCAGTCTTGTATAGATACTAATCCTTTAGTTCTATTCATAGACTGAGCGTCTCCCTTCTTGCAGGGGACTAAATAGCTGTTTTTTCTGAATGAATAACCTCCATTCCCTCTATACGCACGAATACCCCGTTTTTTGTCGTAAGAGGACTTATGTATTTATCCAAAACTATTTATTTTTTTGTGCTGTCGATGTTTACAACTATCGCCAGTGCGGAAAATATTTCTAACCCGTTAACCTTATCAGAGGCCCTGTCTATCGCAGTACAGGATAATCCGAGTCTTGCCGAAATAAAGGCCCGCTCGGAAGCCATGGCTGATATTCCTTCTCAATTGGGTTCCTTGCCTGATCCTGTCATTAGTTTTAATGCCTTAAACCTGCCAACTGACAGCTTTGATTTGGCACAGGAAAACATGACTCAAATGCAGGGCGGTATTTCCCAGGCCATTCCATTTCCGGGAAAATTGGCATTACGGGCAAAGGCTGCTGAACTAGAAGCACAAGCCGCCAGTCAGGACGTGTACGAAGCCCGCTGGCTTTTGTTGCGCGATGTAAAAAAAATATGGTGGGTATTGTTCTATCTGGATCGCTCTTTGGAAATCATTAATGTTAATAAAGAGTTATTACGTCAATTCATCGAAATCGCACAAACGAAATATGAAGTGGGGGAAGGACTGCAACAAGATGTATTGTTAGCTCAACTGGAATTGTCAAAATTATTTGATAATGAGCTGGTACTTATTGGTGCACGTGAAAATGCTCAGGCCCAACTGAATGCATTATTAAACAGGCCGGCTAATCTGGAAATCAACATTCCGGAGAAAGTATCGGAACAATTGCCTGATTTGCAAGCTGAAGCTCAACTATTTGAGCAGGCCGAGCAATATCGGGCTTTATTAGCATCAAGGCGCAAACAAATTGATGCGGCCAAGGCAAGATTGGATTTAGCTAAAAAGGATTATTATCCGGATTTCAATGTAGGTGCTTATTATGGTGGCAGGGCGGACACGGTCTCTGGTCAGAGTCGTGCAGATTTTTTAAGCATGAAGCTCAGTATGACGATACCACTTTATTTTTCCAGCAAGCAGAGCAAAGCAGTTGATCAGCGTAGCAAGGAATTAATACAGAAAAAATATGCATTACAGGATGAGTGGAATCAGGTCCGTGCCGAGATTTCCAAAGCTTATAGCGATTTCAGACAATATAAAAATAAAACTGTTTTATTTAAAAGCGGGATTATTCCTCAGGCACGGCAGACCGTTGCTTCAATGCTGTCCGGTTATCAGGTCGACAAGGTTGATTTTTTAAATCTGGTCCAGAGCCAAATCACTTTATACAACTATGAAATTCAATACTGGAAAGCGGTGACCGAAGCAAATCAGGCACTTGCACAACTGACCGCCATGATTGGCAAGGAAGAAATTTATGAATAAGTTATTTTGGAGCATTACGCCTGTTGTTTTAGTTATCGGTTTAGCCATTGGTTATTGGATGGCAAAGGATAATCAAGGCGAGGTTTCACCGAGAGAGATTTCGGAAAAAACAGGAGAGCGTAAAATTCTTTTTTATCGAAGCCCTATGAATCCGGCAGTAACTTCACCTGTTCCAGCTAAAGATGCGATGGGCATGGATTATGTACCTGTATATGCCGATGATGGGCAGAGTAATGATTCGACTGGAACCGTAAAAATAAATGGAACCGTTATTCAAGAAATGTCAGTGCGGACCACGCGAGCCGTTAGAGGCACTTTATCACATATTGTTCGGGCAGTTGGCAGAGTGACTTATGACGAAGAATTAATGGTTCATCTGCATCCTAAAATTGAAGGCTGGATTGAGCAACTCAATGTGGATAAAACAGGCCAATGGGTTGAAAAAGATACTGACTTATTGAGTATTTATTCGCCTCAACTGGTGACAACCCAGCAGGAATATTTATTAGCGCTTAATAACCTGAAGGTGTTAAAGAACAGTCCCATAAAAGATATTCGGGAGGGTGCCATGGAACTGGTCAGAAGCTCTCGGGAACGATTAAAGTTATTGGATGTTCCTGCCCACCAGATACGAGAACTGGAACGAACACATAAAATCAAGAAAAGTATTCATATTCATGCACCTGAAAATGGCATTGTTATGAAAATAGGTGCCAGGGAAGGACAGTTTGTAACACCCAGTACTGAAATCTACATGATTGCAGATTTACATAAGATTTGGGTGCTGGCCGATATTTATGAATATGAGCTGCCATGGGTTAGAGAAATGGATCCGGTGGAAATGCAATTAGCAGGCATACCCGGGAAGGTGTTTAAAGGTCATGTTGCTTATATTTACCCTTATGCAGAAGCCAAAACCCGGACCATTAAGGTCAGGCTGGTTTTCGATAATCCAGATTTATTACTCAAGCCGGAGATGTTTGCCGAAGTGATGATTCATGCCAGTAAACAGGTGAATGCAATTGTTATTCCGTCAGAAGCCGTGATTAGGTCGGGTACTCGTAATCAGGTGTTTGTTGCTAAAGGAAACGGTAAGTTTGAACCACGCTTGATCAAAACCGGTTTGTCATCGGATGGCAAAGTTGCGGTGTTGGAAGGACTGAAAGAAGGTGAAGAGGTCGTTACATCCGGTCAATTCCTGATAGATTCAGAATCCAGTTTACGTGAGGCAACAGCAAAAATGCTTGATCCAAAACCTGCTGATGATTCGACTGACATGAAGGA
>CAYLNS010000091.1:0-3279 GCA_964385115.1 uncultured Methylomarinum sp. | reverse complement strand
CAACAGCAAAAATGCTTGATCCAAAACCTGCTGATGATTCGACTGACATGAAGGATATGAAGGATATGAAGGATATGAAGGATATGAAGGATATGAAGGATATGCCGAAAACCAGGGAGATGTAAGAGATGTTTAATTCAATTATTGCCGGGATGATAAAGAACCGGATTATCGTGCTTATTATTGCTGCATTACTGGCGGTAGGCGGGTATTGGTCGTTTAAAACCATGCCGCTGGATGCCATTCCGGATTTGTCTGATGTCCAGGTTATTGTGTTTACAGAATTTCCGGGACAGGCGCCTCAAGTGATAGAAGATCAGATTACTTATCCACTTACAACAGCGATGCTGGCTGTTCCCAAATCTAAAGTGGTCAGAGGCTATTCTTTTTTTGGCTATTCATTCGTGTATGTCATTTTTGAAGATGATACCGATATGTACTGGGCCAGAACCCGGGTACTGGAATATCTAAATTACATCAGCGACCGTTTGCCAGAAGGTGTTACCCCGGTGTTAGGGCCTGATGCAACTGGAGTAGGCTGGGTGTATGAATATGCTTTAGTAGACCGGACAGGACAACACGATCTGGCGGAATTGCGGTCAATTCAGGATTGGTATTTACGTTATCCATTACAAACCGTACAAGGGGTTTCTGAGGTCGCTTCAGTCGGCGGATTTGTTAAACAATATCAGATTGAAGTCGACCCAAATGTATTGCAGGCCTATAACATCCCTTTATCTAAAGTAAAAACCGCGATTCAACGATCTAATAATGATGTAGGGGGGCGTTTGGTAGAAATGGCCGAAACCGAATATATGGTTCGGGGGCTTGGCTATATAAAATCTATTGAAGACTTAAAGACCATACCGGTAGGGGTGGATGCAAACGGTACGCCCATTCGTTTACGGGATGTAGCCAATGTGCACTTAGGGCCGGAATTAAGACGCGGACTGGTTGAATTAAATGGCGAAGGAGAAGTGGCCGGTGGCGTTATTATCATGCGTTTTGGTGAGAACGCCCGGGCAACGATTAATGGGGTTAAGAAAAAGCTTGAGGAACTGAAAAAAGGCCTTCCCCCTGGTGTTGAAATTGTTTCAGTTTATGACCGGGGTGATTTGATTGGACGTGCGGTAGAAACATTAAACAGCGCTTTGATACAGGAACTGATTATTGTCAGTGTGCTGGTAGGCTTGTTCTTACTACACCTAAGGTCATCTCTGGTTATTGTTATCAGTCTGCCGCTTGGTATTTTAATTGCCTTTATTATCATGCGTTATCAGGGGCTGAATGCCAACATTATGTCTTTAGGCGGCATTGCCATTGCCATTGGTGATATGGTCGATGGTGCAATTGTGATGGTGGAAAATGCCCACAAACATCTGGCCGAAATGCGTCAGAAAAAAAACAGGGAACTGACATCGGATGAGCGTTGGGAAGCGATTCGTGCGGCATCCAGCGAAGTGGGACCGGCGTTGTTTTTCTCATTGTTGATTATCACGGTATCGTTTATTCCAATTTTTACCATGCAAGCCCAGGAAGGCCGCCTGTTTAGTCCATTGGCCTTTACCAAGTCCTATGCGATGGGCGCGGCTGCTATTTTAACAGTCACGGTAGTCCCTGTTCTAATGGGATATTTTATTCGCGGTAAGGTGATTCCTGAAAATAAAAACCCAATCAACCGCGGCCTGCATGTTGTGCATTCCCCCGTTTTGAAATTAGCTATGCGCTTTCGATGGGTTACTCTGGTGATTGCTATTTTATTATTAATATCAACCTATTATCCATTATCAAAAACCGGGAGTGAATTTATGCCCCCTCTGGATGAAGGTGATATTTTATATATGCCGACTACCTTTCCGGGGATTTCAATTACCAAGGCAAAGGAATTACTCCAGCAGACCGATAAAATTATAAAAACCTTTCCTGAAGTTCATCATGTTTTTGGCAAGGTAGGGCGAGCAGAAACTGCGACCGATGCTGGCCCTTTGTCCATGATAGAAACGACAATTCGTTTAAAGCCCAAAGATCAATGGCCGGACCCTTCCAAAACCACTCAGGACTTAATGCGGGAAATGGATAAAGCTATTCAATTTCCTGGAGTGGCCAATGCTTGGACCATGCCGATTAAAACCAGAATCGATATGCTGTCAACGGGAATCAAAACAGCAATAGGTATTAAGGTATCAGGGCCAGATTTGGATGTCTTACAAGGCATATCAAAAAATATTGAAATGGCAATGAAAACGTTGCCTGAAACGACTTCTGCTTTTGGAGACCGAACAGTCGGCGGGTATTATCTTGATTTTGATATTAACCGTGAAGCGGCTGCCCGTTACGGACTAACAGTGGGTGACGTACAGGATGTTATACAAAGTGCTATTGGGGGTATGAATATTACCGAAACGGTCGAGGGCTTGGAGCGTTATCCGGTTAATCTACGCTATCCACGGGAGCTGCGTGATGATATGGAGAGCCTGAGCCGGGTGTTGATACCGACGCCATTAGGCCAGCAGATTCCAATTGCCATGGTCGCTAAACTGGAGCTTAGAAGAGGACCGCCTTCCATTAAAAGTGAAGATGCCAGACCCAATGCCTGGATTTATGTGGATATCAGCAGTTCGGATATCGGTGGATTCGTCGCTAAAGCCAAGCAGGTTCTGGATGAACAAGTCAGTATTCCGCCAGGGTACACCGTGTCATGGTCGGGCCAGTTTGAATATATGGAGCGGGCGGCTAAACGTTTACGTATTGTTGTGCCCATTACCTTAATGGTCATTTTCTTTTTGCTTTATTTAACCTTCGGGAATATGACTGAACCGGTCATTGTAATGCTCAGTGTACCGTTTGGTTTAATTGGCGGCATCTGGATTGTTTATGCCTATGGATTTAATTTATCGGTTGCGGTTTATGTCGGTTTTATCGCATTGGCAGGGACAGCAGCAGAAACGGGAGTGATGGTGTTGAATTTTATTGATATTGAAATAGAAAAACTGCGCCGGCAAAAACAACGCTTGTTATCTTCTGAAGAAATCAGAAATGCCGTGGAATCGGCAACAGCCCTACGGGTACGCCCGGTAGCCATCACTGCGTTCTCAACCATGATTGGTCTGGTGCCCATTATGTGGAGCACAGGAACCGGCGCTGATGTGACTCAGCGCATTGCAGCGCCTGTTTTAGGCGGTATGTTTACCGTGTTATTGCTGACCTTGCTGGTTTTTCCTGTGATATACAGTCTGGTTCTGGAGTTTCAGGAATGGCGCAAAAGAACAGTGGAAAAAG
>CAYLNS010000090.1:2197-10357 GCA_964385115.1 uncultured Methylomarinum sp. | reverse complement strand
TCAATCAGCTCCGGGCAAGGGGTTTAATATCAATATTTGTATTCCGGTCGGTTGAGCGATGTGACTGAATAAGTCTTGAAATTATGTTGAGTTGTTAAAAAAACAAATGAATGTAGAAACTATAAAAGATCGTGCCCGCCAGTACTGGCTGTTGTGTCGTTTTGACAAACCGATTGGGATTTTGATTTTGTTATGGCCGGCATTGTGGGCTTTATGGGTGGCCAGTGAGGGAAAACCGGACCCATTGGTTTTGACCGTAATTTGTGCCGGGGTAGTGTTAATGCGCTCAGCCGGTTGCGTGATTAATGATTATGCCGACAGGGATTTTGATCCGCATGTTGAAAGAACCCGGCAGCGACCTATTGCTGCCGGAAAGGTGGCGCCAAAAGAAGCGCTGATATTATTTGTGGTTTTATGTTTGCTGGCGTTTGGTTTGGTACTGCTACTGAATCTTAAGACTATTTTATTATCGTTTGTCGCTGCTTTTCTGGCCGCCAGTTATCCATTTATGAAGCGTTTTACTCATTTGCCGCAGGCTTACCTGGGGATTGCCTTTGGCTTTGCCGTACCCATGGCATTTGCTGCCCAAACTGGCGAGGTGCCGTTGGTTGCCTGGGTTATGTATTTGGCTGTGATGCTTTGGGCTTTGGTTTATGACACCATGTACGCGATGGTGGACAAAGACGATGACCTTAAAATAGGGGTTAAATCAACCGCTATTTTATTTGCTGATAAAGAGCGTGAAATTATGGCGGTTTTGCAGTTGATTATATTGGCATTGCTGGTTTGGGTCGGGCAAATGGCAGGGTTGGGCTTTTTTTATTATTCAAGCTTGCTTGGGGCCGCTGGATTGTTTATCTATCAGCAAAAATTGATTTTTCATCGTAAAAAGGCAGATTGTTTCAAGGCGTTTTTGAACAGTAACTGGGTCGGGCTGGTCATTTTTATCGGTTTGGTGCTGGATTATGGGTGGGCAGCTTGAGGAGTTGTTTGATGGAAATAAATTGCGTTCAAGAAAAACCACAACTGGACGATACAGTAGGGGATGTTTTATTTTTTGGAGGTATCGTATGGTAGATTCAGTAGGAAGTGGGCACGCGCCCGGCCTTGCAACTTCTTTGATGCAGGCTAAGACGACTCAGGAAAATATCGAAGTGGCTGTCGTTAAAAAAGCTCAGGATATTGAAAAGCAGTCGGGTGAGGCAGCGTTAAAGCTTATTGACTCGGCAGGTCCGAATAAGGTGGATGTGCGAGTGTAATGAAAAATGGCGGCAAATCTGCCGCCATTTCTATCCTTTATTCAGGATGATTTCCAAAACCAGCTTGCTGCCAAAGTAAGCTAACAGTAACGATGTGAAGCCAATCAGTGTCCATTGAATGGCTGTTTGTCCTCTCCATCCGTAGCGGATGCGACCAATTAATAATGCCGTAAAAATCAGCCAGGCCAGAATGGATAATACTGTTTTATGAGCCAGGTGCTGGGCAAACAAGTCATCAATGAAGAAAAATCCACTAATCAGTGAAAGGGTTAAAAAAATAACGCCTGTAGTAATCATCTGAAACAGTAATGACTCCATGCTTTGTAATGGCGGTAATGTCAGAATGATTTTACGGGGCGGATGTTTGCGCAGTTGCTGTTCCTGTATGGCCAGAAAAATAGCTTGCAATGCGGCAATATTCAGCAGACTGAAGGCGATAATTGAGCTGAATATATGAATATTCATTTGCCAGGAATATTGCTGAAATGAATCACTTTTTTCAGGGAAAACCAGGCTTAATGTCAGTATGATGGCGGCTAGCGGAAAAATGGCGACACCCAGTTTTTCAATGGGTTTGCTCAGGCTGGCCAGCAACAGTAGCAGGGCGATAATGGCGAAAATTGTTGAGCCGATGCTGAAAAAGCTGAAGTCAATAGCGTTGATTTGCCAGCTGTGTATGCCAATGGCGCTAAAATGGAGTAAAACCGCCAGCCAGCCGGGGACAATGGAGTAAGAATGTGACTTTTCTTTTATGATGTCGTTTGTCAGTAACCAGGCGCCCAATAAATAGCTGCAGATAGACAGGATACCAATAATTGTAAAGCTCATTATTTCTCAAGCCGATAAAAAATATAATGGGTATGGTAATATAATCAGCAAAAGAGTTATAGAGCTAAAAAGCTCGGTTCCATAAAACTGACAATATAAAAGCATATGTTTGATAATTTAACCGACCGCCTGAGCGGTACACTTAAAAAATTAAAAGGTCAGGGTCGTCTGACAGAAAGCAATATCAAAGACACCTTGCGCGAAGTGCGAATGGCTTTGCTTGAGGCGGATGTGGCGCTGCCTGTGGTGACTGATTTTATTGAAAAAGTCAAACAGGGTGCGCTGGGGCAAGAGGTTCAGAACAGCTTGAATCCGGGCCAGGCTCTGATAAAAATAGTCCAGTCCGAGCTGGTCAAGGTCATGGGGGAAGCGAATGAAGAGCTGAACCTGAAGACCAATCCGCCGGCTGTTATTTTGATGGCGGGCCTGCAAGGTGCCGGTAAAACCACCACAGTTGCCAAGCTGGGGCGATTTTTAAAAGAAAAACACAAGAAAAAAGTCGGTGTGGTCAGTGCGGATGTTTATCGTCCTGCGGCGATTAAACAATTGGAAACGCTGGCTAATGAAGTCGATTTAATCTTTTTTGACAGCGATATTTCTGAAAAACCGGTGGATATTGCCAATCGTGCGATAGATGCGGCAAAAAGACAGTTTGTCGATGTGCTGATTGTCGATACGGCGGGTCGTTTGCATGTCGATGACGAGATGATGGGCGAAATCAAGGAGTTGCATGCGGCCATTAATCCGATTGAAACCTTGTTTGTAGTCGATAGCATGACCGGTCAGGATGCCGCTAATACAGCCAAGGCGTTTCATGATGCCTTGCCGTTGACAGGCGTTGTTCTGACCAAGGCAGACGGTGATGCGCGCGGCGGGGCGGCGCTTTCTATCCGGCATGTGACCGGCAAGCCGATTAAGTTTATCGGTGTGGGTGAAAAAACCGATGCCTTGGAGCCGTTTCATCCGGACAGAATCGCTTCCAGAATCCTGGGTATGGGGGATATGCTGTCTTTGATTGAGGAAATCGAGCAGAAGGCAGACAAGAAAAAAGCGGATAAACTGGCCCGCAAAATCAAGAAAGGAAAAAGTTTTGATTTAAATGATTTACGCGATCAGTTGCTGCAGATGCAGAACATGGGAGGCTTGGGTTCCATGATGGACAAGCTGCCCGGGATGAATGAAGTGCCTCAGGATATGCGCGATAAGGTGGATGACAAACTTCTGGCCAGACAGATTGCTGTGATTAATTCCATGACTTTGAAAGAAAGAAAATATCCAGAACTGATAAAAGGTAATCGCAAGAAGCGAATCGCCGCCGGTTGTGGGCAGGAATTGCAGGATGTTAATCGCATTTTAAAGCAGCATAAGATGATGCAGAAAATGATGAAACGTTTTAGTAAAGGTAATATGGCCAATATGATGCGCGGGATGAAAGGCAATATGCGCGGTATGAGAATGTAGGTATCAGTCGCGGGAATAAAAATTATTCTTCACATATTTTAAAATTCGCGTAGAATAGGCGGATTAAGTTTTTGATTCAATATTTTTAAGGTGTTTGTTAAATGGTAACTATTCGTTTATCAAGAGGCGGTGCTAAGGATCGTCCTTTTTACCATGTTGTTGTCACAGATAGCAGAAATCCACGTGATGGTCGTTATATCGAGCGTTTAGGCTTTTTTAACCCGATTGCTCGTGGTGCTGAAGAAAAATTACGTTTGGATCTTGAGCGGATTGAACACTGGACATCAAAAGGCGCACAGCCTTCTGAACGTGTTGCCAAATTAATCAAGCAAGCAACTAAAGCAGCAAGCGAAGCGGCATAAACACCGTTGGCAGATAGCGAATATTTAACTGTCGGGGAAATCTCCGGGGTTTTCGGTGTAAAAGGCTGGGTTAAGGTCTTTTCATTTACCCAGCCCAGGGAGAATATTCTGACTTATTCGCCGTGGTATTTGCAAAAAGGTCCGGAATTAAAAGCCGTTAAACTGTTACAGGGAAAACGACAGGGAAAACTGGTGATTGCCTTTCTTGATGGGGTTAATGACCGGGATCAGGCAGCGGCCTTATCAGGCTGGAAGATACTGATTCGAAAGGAACAGTTACCTAAGCCGGAAAAAGGCGAATATTACTGGGCTGATTTGATTGGACTGGAAGTCAGGAATCAGCAGGGTATTTATCTGGGCAAGGTCGATAGTTTGCTGGAAACCGGTGCCAATGATGTGCTGGTCGTTAAGGATGGACAGCAGGAGCGGCTGATACCTTTTTTGCAGCAGCAGACTGTTTTAAACATAGATTTGCAAAACAATCAGATGCTTGTTGACTGGGATGCTGATTTTTAATGGCCGAAATTCGCTTTGATGTTGTGACCCTGTTTCCTCAAATGGTGCGGGATGCAGCAAGCTATGGGGTGACTGGAAAGGCCATTGAGCAAGGCATTGTTGATGTTGATTTGTGGAATCCCAGAGACTATACCGAAGATGTCCATAAAACAGTAGACGACAGACCCTATGGCGGCGGTCCGGGAATGGTCATGAAGTATCAGCCTTTGCTGGATGCGGTGACAGATGCAAAAAAACAGTCTCCGTCAGCTCGTTCTGTGGTGATTTACTTAAGCCCTCAGGGCAAACCGCTCAAGCAGTCGCTGATTAATGAGATGGTTGATGTCGATCAGTTGATTCTGGTGGCAGGGCGATATGAAGGGATTGATGAACGCTTCATCAGGGAAGTCTGTGATGAGGAATGGTCGCTGGGTGATTATGTCATCAGTGGTGGCGAACTGGCGGCTTTAGTGGTCATTGATGCGGTAACCCGTTTAATGCCGGGCGTGTTAGGGGATGAACAGTCGGCCAGCCAGGATTCATTTATGAATGGTTTGCTGGATTGTCCGCATTATACCCGGCCGGAACAGAGTGAGCTGGGGCGGGTGCCGGATGTTTTATTGTCGGGGAATCATGCGGCTATTGCACGATGGCGAATGAAGCAGGCATTGGGTCGAACCTGGTTGAGGCGACCTGATTTACTTGAAAATATAGAATTGACGGCAGAGCAGGAATCTTTGCTGGAAGAGTTTAAAATTGAGATTGATTAACGGGTGTGAAAATGACTGATATTATTAGAGAGATTGAAGCAGAACAGCTTAAAAAAGATTTACCGGAATTTTCTCCGGGTGATACTGTTGTTGTACAGGTAAGAGTAAAAGAAGGTTCGCGTGAAAGATTACAGGCTTTTGAAGGTGTTGTGATTGCAAAGCGGAATCGTGGACTGAATTCCTCTTTTACGGTCAGAAAAATTTCACACGGTGTTGGTGTTGAGCGTGTGTTCCAGACGCATAGTCCTTTAGTGGGCGATATTCAGGTAAAACGTCGTGGTGATGTTCGCAGGGCGAAATTATATTATCTGCGCGACCGGACAGGTAAAGCCGCAAGAATCAAAGAAAAACTGTCTTAAAAGCAACAGTATTTCAAAAAAAGGCAGCTACAGGCTGCCTTTTTTTTGCTTGTCAGTATGTCTATGTCTGTACAGATTCAGTGGCTGCCTCAGTTCGAAAATAACAAGGCAGAAATAGATAAAATCAGCCTGCCAATAGCTTCGACAGTTTTGGAAATAGCTGTACAGGGCGATGTGATTCTTGGTTGTCGCTGGCAGGTAAAAAACGGCGATTTGCTGATAGAGAATGTAGTAGCGGAATGGCAGGCACTGCTTGATTATTTAAAATACCCCAATCAGGCATTGCAGGTAAAATTACTGCAGCAAGGGACGCAATTCAGGCATTTGGTTTGGCAGCAACTCATCAACATTCCCTTTGCTCAAACTGTCAGCTATGGCCAGTTAGCCAGGGAAATTCACAGTTCGCCCCGTGCAGTGGCAGCAGCTTGTCGGGCGAATCCTTATCCGGGAATTATTCCGTGTCATCGGGTGGTTTCCAGCTCCGGGACAGGCGGTTTTATGGGGCAGAGTCATGGGGAATTTGTGGAATTAAAACGTCAGCTTTTGCTTTTTGAGCATCAACAGGTTAATAAATGACTGAAAATTCTGAATTGATTGATGCTTTCCTGGATGCTGTCTGGGTGGAGGCCGGTTTAAGTCAGAATACATTGGCTGCTTACGGCAGTGATTTGGCTTTATTTGCCAAATGGTTAAAGCAGCGTTCTTTAGCAGATGTGACGGCGGCAGATATCTCGGCTTTTATGGGGTTTCGTTATGACCAGGGTATTGAGCCTCGATCATCAGCCCGGATATTATCCAGCCTGAAGCGATTTTACGGTTATTTGCACCGGGAAGGAATGATCGACACCGATCCAACTGAGCATATTGATGCGCCTCATATTGCCGTAAAATTACCTGACTCATTGTCTGAATCGGATGTAGAGGCTTTGCTGGCTGCACCCGATATTGATACAGCATTGGGCTTTCGCGATAGAGCCATGTTGGAGATGCTGTATGCGACAGGGCTCAGGGTGTCTGAGCTGGTGGGTTTAAAACTGGAACAACTGAGTCTTATACAGGGCTGTATCAGAATTACTGGAAAAGGGGATAAAGAGCGTCTGGTTCCCGTCGGTGAAGAGGCGATGGATTGGATTGAACAATATTTGGCGGGAGCGCGGCTGGATATTTTGTCAGGCAGGCATAATGATTTTGTTTTTGTCACGCGCCGTGGAAAGCATATGACAAGACAGGCTTTCTGGCATATTATAAAACGCTATGCCAGTAAAGCCGGTATTGACAAGGCTTTGTCACCCCATACCTTGAGACATGCTTTTGCCACTCATTTACTCAACCATGGGGCGGATTTACGGGTTGTGCAATTGCTGCTGGGGCATTCTGATTTATCAACAACGCAGATTTATACGCATATCGCCAGAGAAAGGCTGAAAGAATTACACCAAAAACATCACCCGAGAGGATAGTATGAGCAATAATATTCACCCGTCTGCTTTTATTTCGGAGCGGGCAAAAATTGGAGAAAATGTCACTATTGGCCCCTTTGTGGTGGTTGAAGATGATGTTGAGATTGGTGATGGCTGTCAGTTGGGTGCCCATGCTGTAGTACAGCGATATGTAAAAATGGGGAAAGGTAATGTTCTGCATCCGCATGTGGTTTTAGGTGATTTGCCACAGGATTTGAGCTTTAATCCTGAAACAGTCTCATGGCTGGAGATAGGGGATGGTAATACTTTTCGCGAAGGTTTTACCGCGCATCGGGCGACTACCGAAAATGGCGCAACCAAAATAGGCTCGCATTGTTTTTTTATGAATAATAGCCATGTTGCCCACGATTGTGAGGTTGGGGACAATACTATTTTTGCCAATAATGTCGCTATTGGCGGTTTTGTTCAGGTGGGTCATAATGTTTTTATGGGCGGGGCGGTTGTCGTACACCAGTTCTGCCGGGTCGGTGCCTTTGCCATTGTTCAGGGCACCACCGGTATTAACAAGGATGTGATTCCATTTATGTTGATTGGTGGCCGACCGGCCAGACATTATCGTCTGAATACCGTGGGATTAAGACGGGCGGGTATAACCGGTGGTCGATATAAGGTTTTATCGGCGGCTTTTCGAAGGCTTAAAAGTAAAAGCGGGCTGGATGAGCTTGAAAACACCGAAGAGTTGCAATACCTGAAGCAATGGCTGGCAGAAGACAGCAAACGGGGATTACACGCATTTATTGATGTATCAAAGCCGGAAGATTAAGCGGCATTATGGTGAGCTCATTAGCGCATGGAAACAGCATTTCAGAGATTGAGGTTACAAACATATCTTCTCATGGATTATGGTTGCTGGCTCATGGAAAAGAGCTGTTTATGTCATACGATCAATTTCCATGGTTCAAAGATAAGCCCGTAAAATCACTTATTGATGTGGAAGAACAAAGCCCAGGACACTTTTACTGGCCGGAATTGGATGTGGATTTGACGGTAGAAATGATTGAGCATCCAGAGCGTTTTCCACTTAAGTCAAAAAGCCTATAACAAGGTGCTCATTCGGACGTAACTACGCTGTGTTTCATTTACACAGCGCAGGTTACATTTTAAGCAGTTATCAATTTCTTAAACGACCGATTTAACCGTATCCA
>CAYLNS010000090.1:0-2097 GCA_964385115.1 uncultured Methylomarinum sp. | reverse complement strand
AGGTTACATTTTAAGCAGTTATCAATTTCTTAAACGACCGATTTAACCGTATCCACCAGGTGATTGGCGGTTATACCGAATTCCTCAAATAATAAATCAGCCGGTGCAGATTCGCCAAAACGGTCTATACCTACAACTTTCCCCTGGGTTCCGACATATTGTTTCCAGAAAGAGGTTACCCCGGCCTCGATGGCGACCCGGGCGGTAATGGCCGGTGGCAAGATTTTGTCCTGATAGGCCTGGTCCTGTGCGTCAAACAGTTGAGTGCATGGCATGGAAACCACGCGCGTGGGGATGCGGCGGCGGCCCAGCATGGTGGCTGCCTGCATGGCCACGTCGACTTCAGAGCCGGTGGCTATGATAATGGCTTTAGGCGTTTTTGTCGGTTCCTTAAGTATATAAGCCCCGCGCCTGATAGCTTCAATTTGGGCATTGTTTCTGTTTTGATGAGGCAAAGTCTGTCGGGAAAAAACCAGCAATGTCGGTCCTTCTTTATGCTCAATGGCCGACTGCCAGGCGATGGCCGTTTCGGTCGCATCACAAGGTCTCCAGACAGTCATATTGGGTATCATTCTTAAGGTCGACAGTTGTTCAACCGGCTGATGAGTCGGGCCATCCTCGCCCAGACCAATGGAATCGTGAGTAAAAACATAAATCGTCTGAATCTTCATCAGTGCCGCCATGCGCAAGGCATTACGGGCATATTCTGAAAACATTAAAAATGTAGCGCCAAAAGGGATAAAACCCTTGTGCAGGGAAATACCATTCATAATGGCAGACATGGCAAATTCACGGACGCCATAATGTATATAATTGCCGGCAGGATCCTGATCAATCGTACTGTAGCCTTCCCAACTGGTCAGGTTGGAAGGTGTCAGATCGGCAGAGCCGCCTAATATTTCCGGTAATTCCGGGCAGTAGGCATTCAGACAGTTTTGTGAGGCTTTTCGGGTGGCAATATCTTCAGCCTTTTCCTGAGTTTCCAGAACAAAGGACTGGCTGTTTTGTTTCCAGGAGGTTGGAAGTTCGGATTTAAAGCGCCGAATCAATTCATCACCCAGTTCGGGGAATTCAGCCATATAGCTTTCAAGCTGCTGACGCCAGGCTTGTTCCTGTTGCTCGCCGCGGACTTTGGCATCCCATGCCTGGTAAATCTCATCAGGAATTTCAAAGGGTCCATAAGGCCATTTGAGAATTTTTTTGGTTTTGGCGATTTCTTCCTCACCCAGCGGGGCACCATGACATTTTTCAGTGCCTTGAGTGTTGGGGGAGCCGTATCCGATAGTCGTTTTACAGACAATTAAAGACGGTTTGTGGGTGACAGACTGTGCTTCTTTAATTGCTGCGCGAATCGACTCGGGGTCATGACCATTCACTCGCCTGATAACATGCCAGTCATAAGCATCAAAGCGTTTGACGGTGTTATCTGTAAACCAGCCGTTCACGCGGCCATCAATGGATATTCCATTGTCATCATAAAAAACAATCAGTTTGCCTAGTTGTAAGGTGCCGGCCAGTGAGCAGGCTTCATGTGAAATGCCTTCCATCAGGCAGCCGTCACCGGCAAAGGCATAAGTGAAATGATTGATGATTTCATGATTGCCCTGGTTATATTGTGCGGCCAGCGTCCGTTCGGCAATAGCCATGCCCACCGCATTGGCAAGCCCCTGTCCCAAAGGCCCTGTCGTGGTTTCAACTCCGGCGGTATGACCGTATTCAGGATGGCCGGGTGTTTTGGAATGAAGTTGCCGGAAGTTTTTAAGGTCCTGAAGGCTCAGGTGATAGCCGGTCAGGTGCAGCAGGGAATATAGCAGCATGGAAGCGTGACCATTGGATAAAACAAAACGGTCCCGATCCGGCCAATTGGGGTTGTTGGGGTTATGTTTAAGAAAATCATTCCATAATACTGTGGCAATGTCCGCCATACCCATAGGCGCTCCCGGGTGTCCGGAATTGGCTTTTTGTACCGCATCCATCGACAGGGCGCGGATTGCATTGGCAAGATCACGATGATTCGGCATGGTTTATCTCCAGGTGAATAGGTGAATTTTGCCTATTATAACCGTTTGATTCGGTATGGTGGTTTTTGTTAAATGA
>CAYLNS010000089.1:0-10392 GCA_964385115.1 uncultured Methylomarinum sp. | reverse complement strand
CGACACGAGGATTTTCAGTCCTCTGCTCTACCGACTGAGCTACCTGGGCATCTTTAATCTTCAATGAACCTTAAAGATGATTCTTATTTAAGCCGTCTAAGACAAGACCGCCCAAACAATCCGTGCAATTATACCCATGATTTTTTCATGAGTCTAGTATTTTTCCTTTCCCGTCATTTCTATGGCATGATACATTAATCAACACAAAGACTTACGAAGATCATTAATAAGTAATGACGACAACATCAAAATGCCCCCCTTTTGCCAACATGCGGCAAGATAGCAACCAGTACCTGGAAATTTTTCTTAATGATATCCCTTTAATGGATGTCCGCGCGCCGGTTGAATTTAACAAAGGTGCCTTTCCCTGTTCGACCAATCTCCCTATTCTGGATGACGCCCAACGGGAAGCCATTGGTACCCGCTACAAACAGGCCGGGCAGGATGAAGCCATTGCCCTGGGGTTAAAATTGGCGACCCCGGAAATTCGCCAGCAAAGACTCAACGCCTGGATTGATTTTATCAATAATCACCCGAACGGCTATTTGTATTGTTTCCGCGGCGGCTTGCGTTCAAGAACTGCCCAGACATGGCTAAAAGACCAGGGATACCATTACCCGCTTATCAAGGGTGGCTATAAAGCCATGCGAACATTCCTGCTCCAGGAAATGGCTAATCATATACAACACAGTCACTTTATTATTTTGGCAGGTATGACCGGGTCAGGCAAAACCCGTGTATTAAAAAAAATGCCTCATTTTATTGACCTGGAAGGACTGGCCAATCATAAAGGCTCTGCCTTTGGCCGCGATCTTTTTGACTTTCAACCCAGCCAGATAAATTTTGAAAACCAACTTTCCATACAATTGTTAAAGCACCAGCATTTTCATTCAGATACCCCCCTGCTGATTGAAGATGAAGGAAAATTTATCGGCCGCATCACCACACCGCCGGATTTGTACCAACGCATGCTGACACTGCCCCGCATTTTTCTGGAAAGAACCACAGAAGAACGCATTCAAATAATCCGTGAAGAATATATTGATGACAACTGGCCGCTTTATTTAAAACATTTCAAAAACCAGGCGCCTCAACATTTCCAGGCCTTTATCATGAACAACCTGGAGCGCATCAAAAACAGATTAGGTGGGCTGAGATATCAGCAGGTCAAAGCTTCATTTGAACAGGCCATCAGGCAGCTTTTTGATTCAGGAAACAGCGAAATGTTTAATGAAGGCATTGGTATCCTGCTAAAAGAATATTACGACCCCATGTACCGCTACCAATTATCAAAAAAAACCGTTGATATCAGCTTCAGCGGCAAGGAGGCTGAGATTCTGGACTGGGTAAATCACTATCAGGCTTCAAAATGAAATCGGCACCTGTTTTTAAAGATCTTGTATTAGTCGGCGGAGGCCACAGCCATGCCTTGGTATTAAGGAAATGGGCCATGATGCCTTTAGCCGGCGTCCGCATTACCCTGATAAGCCCCCAGATCATGACGCCCTATTCCGGCATGCTGCCGGGACTTATTGCCGGTCACTACAGTTTTGAACAAACCCACATAGACCTGGACAAGCTGGCTTTATGGGCCAATATCCGCTTTATTCCTGATAAAGTAATTGGCATAGACAGTAACAATAAAACACTACAATTAAGCAAGCATCCGGATATTGAATATGATGTAGTGTCAATTGATATCGGCTCTACACCCGCTAAAAATGTTGCCGGAGCTGAACGCTTTACCACTCCCATCAAACCCATCGATCAATTTTATCAGCGCTGGTCGGATATACAGAACAAAGCCCGACAGCATCAACTAAAATCCATTGCTGTTGTCGGTGGCGGTGCCGGCAGTGTAGAGGTCATATTGTCTATTGCCTATAAATTGAGGCAACTGGCTCCTGACATTAAATATCATCTGCTGACCGCAGCTGATACTATTTTGCCGGGTTATCATCGAATAGTCAGACATCGTGTCTTACGGCAAATGGAGACCTATAAAATTCATCTGCATTACCAGGCACGGGTCAATCAGGTTCATCAAGGCCAGATTGAATGTCAAAACAACCAGCGACTTCAATGTGATGAGATTATCTGGTGCACCCAGGCCAGCGCCCCTTCCTGGCCAAGGGATTCAGGGCTTGACTGTCATGAATCAGGTTTTATCAAGGTTAAATCTACATTACAAACAGTCACTGACCGTCATATTTTTGCAGCCGGCGACATTGCTCACATGATAGACAACCCACGCCCAAAGGCCGGAGTTTATGCCGTCAGACAGGCCCCTGTTCTGTTCCACAATCTACGTGCCCTATTGCTGGGAGAGACATTAAAACCCTACACGCCTCAGGATGATTTTTTAAGCCTGCTGGCATTGGGCGAAAAAACCGCAGCAGGCTCAAAGTATTTTCTGGGATTTTATGGTGACTGGGTATGGAAATGGAAAGACGCCATCGACCGGAAGTTCATGCAGCAATTTCATCAACTTCCTGAGATAGCCGCGTCTGGTGATATGCCGCTTGATTCGCGCCTGATTGATGACAGTGAACAAAACGAACAGCATAATCCGGAAAAGCGCTGTCATGGATGTGGCGGAAAAATCGGTAGTTCCCTGCTGCAGCAGGCATTGGAAGAAGCTTTAGGCTCTGGCTGCTATCAACCGGAAGATGCGGTACAAATCACAGCCGACAAACAAATTATTTATCAAAGCGTGGATGCCATCAAAGCACCTGTCCAGGACCCCTGGTTATTTGGACGCATTATGGTGAATCATGCCTTGAGCGACCTTTATGCAAGCAATATCAGACCCGATTCTGTCCAGCTGTTAATAAGCCTTCCCTATGCTGGCCGGACAATTCAGCAGCGTGAATTAAAATACCTGTTACAAGGCATCAGCTATCAACTCAATCAATTAAAATGTCGCTTGCTGGGCGGTCACACATCGGAAGCGGCTGAATTATCAGCCGGCATCGTCGTAAATGGCATCGCTAAACGCACCGTTTTTCGTAAAAACAGTTTAAACCCCGGTGACAAACTGGTTCTGTCAAAACCTTTAGGCATCGGCGTCATTCTGGCCGCGGCCATGCAGGCTAAATGCAGTGGCCAAGTTCACTGGCAAGCAATCGAATTGATGCTGCAAGCCAATGACACAGCCAATGAATACCTGAATCAAGCCGGCATCACCGCTTGCACCGATGTCACCGGCTTCGGCCTGCTGGGCCATTTACTTGAAATGTGTCAGGCATCTCATTGCAGCGCCTTACTGCACCTGGATGCCATTCCAGTATTACCCGGCGCCGAAGAACTGGTCACAGCGGGCATAAAAAGCAGCCTGTATTCACAAAACCGGGCATTGTTTGAACTCATACAATGGCCTGAAACAATCCGCAATACTCCCCGCTTTGAATTATTATTTGACCCGCAAACCTCAGGCGGTCTGCTGGCGGCCATTCCAGCTACGATTTATCCCAAGCTTGACGATGAATTTCATATGCATTTTCAGACCATTGGGGAAATCACAGCTGCAGAGCTATCCAGTCCTGAAATACAGATGCGATAATCTTTATAATGACAAGGCTGGATTAAAAAACGGTCAGCGATTCAGCCTGAACAAACTAACCGGAAGACTCAGGTGTACTTGTTTTTTTGGAAAACAGATTAATAACCGCCTTAAAGACCTTTTTAATTCCCCGCCAGATTTTAGGTAATGCCCAGATGGCAACACCGATAAAAACAATCAGCGCAATTAAAAAGCCAATTGGATGATGAATGCTGGCCCACACGCCTGCAATCACGGCAATATCTTCACTGACCGAAGCCGTCCAGTTGGTAAAGGGCTCTGGAGAGGCATTAATCATCACCCGGGTTCCGGCTTTTACCGCATGGGTGCCTGCGGCAATACCGCCACCGGTAATAGCGGCTGCCAGTTCGACGGCCGGATTGACATCCCCTACCGCACCCGCAGCCAGCATGGCGCCAGCCGGAATACGAATAAAAGTATGCAAGGTATCCCAGGCGGTATCCACACCGGGTATCTTGTCTGCAAAAAATTCAACACAATACATCAACCCGGCCGCACCCATGACTAATGGATTGGCCACAATCTGCAAATCGGGAGGCAGCTCCATATTGCCTGTATTGGCCAGATAACCCAACATAAACAAAGTGGCATATAAATTGATGCCACTGGCCCAGGCTGCGCCCATGGATAAAGCCAGGGTCGTTGAAATTTGATCCAGTGTTTCCATAATTCAACTCTCTTTCATTAAAAATGTACTGTGACCACTCACCCGGCAGTCATTCATATAATCAGCCTAACACAAGCCACATGAACAAAAACTGAGTCTGATAATCGACTGTTCTACGCTTCCGGCTTTGACAATCTTTTAGTTTCTGTTTTATCAAATTCAAGTGCCAACTGCCTTTTTTTAGCAAGCCGCTCATGTCTTGCTCTGACGATATAACCGGTCAATCCACTGCCCGAGGCCACCAGAACCATCATTCCCACCGTGACCAATTGGCTGACTATCATTACGCCACCCGCGACTGCCGCTAACGTAAATGCAACACCGACTTTCAAATTTGCTGCTCTGCTGGCTTTTCTTAAGGCCTTATCCATTTTTTGATAATGCTCTTCAACAAGCTGCATTTTTTCACGTTCCGCCTCAAGTAACAATTGCTCTCTGTCACGGGCATGCTGATGTTGCAGCCGGGATTTTTCATCATGAATAGAAGCCTTGTCTTTCTCGACCCGTTCCAGTAGCTCCTCCCGCTCCCGGGCATGTCTTTTTAAAACCTGGGTCAATTCATCATTAAACAGATTACGGGCAATGGAAACAAACCAGAATGCAGTCAAAACCGCAATAATCAACCCCATGGCAATTAAAACAACAAGAAACTGGGTATCCTGAGACACACTGACACCCAGTAAAACCAGAGCGACCGTCAATAACTGCAATAAAATAATACCTGGCAAAAAAGCACGCATAAACGATAAAACCTCAAAATTATTCATTCATTGTAAAAGAAAATGCTGTCGACAGATATAATGTCTGACATGAAAGTCTTACTGATTATCCCTCCGATGACCCAGCTGAATACGCCCTATCCGGCTACGGCGTATTTAACAGGTTTTTTGCGTCAACAAGGATACGCTGTCAAACAAAAGGATTTGGCAATTGATTTGCTACTGCATTTATTGTCAAAGACAGGCTTGAATGCTATTTACCCTGTTATTGAAGAGCACTACGCCCATCTTGACGATGAAGAACTGCCGGATTCCATCTACTATTTCTTCAGTCAGTTTGACACCATTGTCAGCCGGATTGACCCCTGCATCCGTTTCCTGCAAAACAAAGACCCCAGCCTGGCTTTACGCATTGCTTCCAGACAGTTTCTGCCGGAAGGCCCGGAATTTGCTTCACTTCACCAGATGGAAGAAACAGCTGAAGATACTCTGGAACAGGCTTTTGGTACGATGGGCTTGCAGGATAAGGCCAAATATCTGGCCACCCTGTTTATCAACGATCTCTGCGCGGTTATCCAGGAAGGTATTGACCCCCTGTTCCAGGTTTCCCGATATGGTGAAAGCCTTGCGGCATCAGCTGCCTCCTTCGATTATTTATACCAGCAACTCAATGCCGATGAAAACCATGTCAGCCAGTCAATCCGGCGCTTGCTTGAAAAATATTTTGCCGATTACAAACCCGATGTGTTGGGATTGAGCGTCCCCTTTCCCGGTAACATGCTGGGTGCATTACTGATTGCCAAATATTGCCGGCAATTCTTACCCAGTTGTAAAGTTGTATTGGGTGGCGGCTATATCAATACCGAATTGCGTTCCTTAAAAGATGCCCGTGTGTTTGAATTTGTCGATTTCATAACCCTTGATGACGGCGAGCGCCCTTTTTTAAACATTCTCCAGTATTTGCAAAAAAACATTCCTGCCGACAAACTCTGTCGCACCTACCGTCTGCAACAACAATCCGTCTGTTACCATCCGCAACCCATTGACCAGCCAGACTTTGCTCATCACCAGACCGGCACCCCCTGCTATGATGGCTTGCCTTTGGATAAATACCTGTCACTGTGTGAAATGCTGAACCCGATGCACCGCATCTGGAGTGATGGCCGCTGGAACAAGCTGACACTGGCGCATGGCTGTTACTGGAAAAAATGCAGTTTCTGCGACATCAGCCTGGATTATATCGGTCATTATGATGAAGCCGGAGCCGATATTATTATCGAGCGTATTGAACAATTGATTAAAGAAACAGGCCAAACCGGTTTTCATTTTGTCGATGAAGCCGCACCCCCTAAAATACTGTTTGCCCTGGCCAAAAAATTGATTGAGAAACAACTGGTTATTACCTGGTGGGGAAATATTCGTTTTGAAAAGACGTTTACGGCTGAAAAATGCCAATTACTGGCTGACTCCGGCTGTATTGCTGTCAGCGGAGGACTGGAAGTCGCTTCTGACCGCCTGTTAAAACTGATGAAAAAAGGAGTGACTGTTGCTCAGGTAGCCAACGTCACACGAAATTTTGTGGATGCAGGCATTTTGGTTCATGCCTATTTAATGTACGGCTTCCCCAGCCAGACAGAGCAGGAAACTATTGATTCTCTGGAAATGGTCAGACAAATGATGTTTCACCAATGTTTTCAGTCCGCCTATTGGCATCGTTTTGCCTGTACCATTCATAGTCCGGTCGGACAAAACCCTGAACAATTCGGAATAAGCCTGAATAAAAACCAAAACATACAATTTGCCGAAAACGACATCGACTTCATTGACCCGGTGAATACCGATCATGAATTATTAGGCCAGGGACTTAAAAAAGCACTCTATAATTATATGCATGGCGTCGGATTTGATTATCCGGTCAGCTTCTGGTTTGACAAACAAGTCCCCGACCCGCAAATTAAATCCGATTTTATTGAAAAGGCGCTGGCATGACGGAAAAAATATTTCAGTTTGAACAGATTCATCTGGAAGTGGCTCGAAATGCCTCCGATGACTTTAATCTGTTTCATGACAAACACAAATGGTTGCTGATAACCCATAATCCTTTTAAGGGGCCGATTGTACTGGGCTTTCAAATGAACACCCTGATTGAATATCAGATTCGCCTGCATCGTGAAGCCCATCATGAAAACAGTATTATTGAAGAAAACAAGCTGCGTTACAGTAATTATCAGATTACCTTTGTCAATGCATTAAGACCGGGTACGCCACTGGAGCTTACCCTAAAGAAAACACTGATTAAAACCATTCCGGAACTGACCCTGACCAATCGCATTGCCATTAAATCAGAAGGAAAAACGATTTTATTAGGTTATAAAAAAGAAACCCCCGCACCTTTATTTTTGGCCGATACCGATTTAAGTCAGATACCCGTTCTCGATTCCCTGGCCGATAAAAAAATCGTTCCCGGAACCGATTTTTTTCTGAAACGCAAAATCATCAACAAAGGGAATGTCAAAAACTTCCTGGCCGGGTCACTGGCTGAACCGTCAGATTATTTTGATGAGCTGAATCACATTGCCCATTACCCTGAAGTTTTTCCCTGCAGCCTGACATCAGGTGCCTTACTGGAAAAAGCTCAACTCGAACATCACGACTTTAAGCGTAACCCAATGGTTTATACCTCACATGAATTTTCCGTTGACCGGCAAGCTCTTAAAGAAATTCATGATGATGAAAAACTGCATATCCTGGTTAAACAACACCCTGAATCCCGGGAAAATACGCTCAATCATACCGATATTATGCTCAGAACCTATGATTGCTATGGCTTGCTAAAAGACAATAAAGTGCTGTTCAGAGTCCGTTTAAACCTGGTGCCACTGGAGGAAATACTTAAAAACCTGAATCCAAAAAAACACAAATAAGCGCCTTCATGCTAGCGTTTTCTCTTCAATCATAAAAGAGTGATAATTATCACTCTTTTATGACCACTGATAATCACTAATGAACTAAACTTGATAAGTTACCATCTTTAATTAAACATATACTGTAAACGACGGATAATCTGTGCGAAATTCTTTTTTTCTGGTTATTCCTGAACAAAAAAATATTCAGGAGAAAATTCAGACCTTTGATGAAGCATCATTGACTCAATGGCTGGCCGAGTTGCCAACGGCAAACCCGGCTTTGTCCACCAAATTGATTCTTGATCTCATCATGTCGATGAATGAACTGGAAATGCCCGCCACAAAACGACTGGAAGCACTGGAAACACTTTACCCAAGCTTTCTACAAACTGAAGATTATCTGCGCTCCAGACTGGTTAAATCCGGGTTCCCAAAATTACAAAATGAACTGAAAATCATGAGTGTCTTAAGCGCACTCGAAAAACAGTTCACTATAGGATACTGGATTTGTGTCCGCGAACTCTCACAACGTAATCTTAACTGGTTTCAGGGCAAACAAATCAGCCTGGCGCTGGTTAGAACCGTCAGAGGACTCAGTGCGATTGTGCTGTCCCATTACATCATGAACAGCCAGGTACCCGACTGGATTTGGATTGATTTGCACTCTTTATATCGACTCAGTGTAAAACTCAAAAAAAACAGTATAAAAATTGCCAATCCGAATGGCCAACTCGATAAAATCAGCGTGGAGGATAGCTATAAACAAATCATTCTGCTGAGTCTGGCAGACCCTTCCTGCCTGATGCAACGGGAATTGAAAAAATGCTTTGATTTTATCGAAACCATCGTCCACCAGGTCAGCCTGGATAAAGAGCCGGTTGCTCAACAACCAAAGCAATGCCTGATTCTGACGGATGAGGATGCGGCCCCAGCTTTCTCCGATGATGAGCCAACAGGTGAATCGGCCATCCTCTATGTCAATCTGTCAAAACTGATTAACAATTTAAGGCAAACAGAGAAATTCAGTAGCATAGATGAATTTCGCTATAACACCCAGCAACATGATAAAAACAAGAAAATTCCCTTTGATTTATTTAAAATTCTCGGCTTGAGCTGGCATGGACAGACAATCCATAGCGCATCATTATTTACTGACCGCTTAAACCGTTATATTGCTATTGGTTTAAACCCGACCTATGAATTACTGAGCCCACTATTACAGCAAGAAATAATACCCAAAGAACATCTGGTGGAAACCTATTCTGAAAATGCCTTGATTGGGCACTTTGACAACCCTGTTTTATCCATAGGAAGCTTAATCAGCTATCGTAAACCAGATGACAGAAGCAGCCACCGAGCCCTTGCAATTGTCAATAGAATCACCCTGCCCAAACAGGAAAACAAACTAATTTTTGAATTACAATTAATCACCCGCCAATGCTATACCGCAACCTATTTGCCTCTTGAAGCTCAAGAAGATACGGAACCACAAAAAGCATTGCTTTATGCCGTAAAAACGCAACAGGATGAGAAGAGTTTTATTATCATGGACTCTTTCATGCACAAAAACGGAGACTTGCTACGCCTTTTCTTTAACCGTGATAATTTTCCCATTATTCTCAATCACAAAAAAAATATTGGCCTGGGCTACTGGCAGTTTGAATGCCGGAAACTGGAAGAAGAACAATTAGCCCTTCAAAAAAAGAAAAAAGGCTATGATTTTATCTAACCTTTTGATTTAAAATATCATTTGGCCTTACATTTTGACTTTATCAGCTAATACTGTAATGAAAACTTGAAATGTTTTGTCATCGTGGTACCTTTAGCGTTTTAAAAAATAATAAATACAATTGATTATTTAAGAGGAAAAACAGCATGAGCAACGGTGAAAACGAAAATCTGGAAAACACTGAAAACAAAGAAACTGCTAACGAAGTGGAAAACACTACCACAACAGCAGCACCTGAAACAGAATCTCCACAAACTGAAAATGCCCTATCCAAGTTCCTGGCTTTAAAGGAATCTAATCCAAAAGTATTTTTTGGCGCCATCGGGGGTGTTGTCGTTTTACTGCTTATTCTGGTCTTCAGCTCAGGCTCCAGCCCGGAAGTTCCCAAGCACCAGGCAGTCCCGGTTGTTGTAGGTGAAAACTACGTACTGAAAGGGGCTAATGCAAGCGCTCCTGAAGCCACTATCCGCCTGGTCAGTGTTCCTGGTTCAATGGCTGCTTATGATGATACAGAGGAAGAAGATCGTGTCGGTGGGTGCAAACATATGCCTCAAGGTACCCGTGTAAAAGTCACTCAAATTCAGGCAGCTTATGGTAAAGCCGATGCCTTTGCCCAGGTTGAAATACTGGATGGTGAGTGTGCTGGTCAAAAAGGATGGGTTTTAAGTATCAACTTACAAAAATAGTTGACCACACCAATAAAAATCAATATAATGCACAGATAACTTGAAACGCGGGAATAGCTCAGTTGGTAGAGCACAACCTTGCCAAGGTTGGGGTCGCGAGTT
>CAYLNS010000088.1:0-10453 GCA_964385115.1 uncultured Methylomarinum sp. | reverse complement strand
GATATTAATTAAACAGTCGATGTTGTGCTTTTTCTAGAATGATTTTTATCAGTGGGTTTTTCAGTTTTCTCTGTGCAGTGATTGCATAGAAGCGTTCATATATTCCTTCTATTTTTCCTAGTATTTGTGTGCCATATTGATGTTGAATTTCTTCCGACACAGCAAGCGGCGAGAAAAACAGGCCAATCCCTTTACTGCCAAAGGTTTTCAGTAGTGCGCTGTCTTCTATTTCAGCCTGGATGGACGGTGACAGATCGTTTTTATCAAACCATTGATCCAAAGAGCGCCTTAATACGGTATTCCCTGTAGGCAGCAGGAACGGGGCGCCATTCAGCGAACGGGGAAAGTTATCCTGATAACGCCTGGCAAGATCAGGATGGGCAAAAATAGCAACCTGGGATTGCCCCAGGTAATGATTAAAAATGCCCTTACCGCTGGCCGGAGTCGCCGGCACATCCGATAACACAATATCCAGGCTATGTAAGGAAATTTCTGCAAGCAAGCGCTCTGTTTTATCTTCATGACACTGAATCTGAACGGATTCAGGCATTTTTATAAGGGGCTCTATTAAACGATAGGCAATTAATTTGGGCATGGCATCAGTCATCCCCAGCGATAATCGTAAACTGTTTTCGCTGTGATCGCCTTTTAAAACCTGGGTTAATTCCCGTCCGATGGAAAAAATTTCATCGGCATAATGAAAAACCGTGCGCCCTGTGTCTGTCAGCTCAAGTCGACGTCCTTGTTTTCTGAATAATATTGCACCAAACGATTCCTGCAAAATACTGAGTTGTGTGCTGATGGTCGGCTGAGCCAAATGAAGGATTTCGCAGGCTGCACTGATGCTACCGTGTTTGGCAACCATCCAGAAATAATATAAATGTTGATAGTTAAGGCGTTCCATATGCTTTTATATAGAAAAAAGCTATAGTTTAAATCTAAATATCCTAATTTACTATTTTTTCTAATTGTTTATAGTAGATATCAAGATTAATTTAGTAAACAAATGGATATGAATGAGCAATTTATAAAAGATGATTCCCAGTTACGAAATAATTTCCAGTTATTGCAGCAACAGTTTGAGCAGGTTCTGGAGACGAATGAATGTGCTGATGTTTTTGGAACCGTAGAGCATTTACGTAATCAGTTCAGCGCATTTAAAGCAGAAGGCAGCGAAACTAAAAAAGAAGCACTACTTAAAGAACTTGGAAATCTGTCAGAAGAAAAACAGATGCAGGTAATCCGGGCATTTAACCTGTATTTTAATCTGCTGAATACCGCCGAAGAATCCACCAATCTTTTTCAACGCAGAAGCCAGATCGAAAAAAACAAGCATTTCTGGAAAGGCTCTTTTCATGAAACATTGCACAGTTTCAAGGAACAGGGATTAGATGTTAGTGACTTGCAGGTCTTGTTTAATGAACTTGAATATATGCCGGTCATGACAGCGCACCCGACAGAAGCCAAACGTCGAACGGTCAGAGGGGTGCTTAGGAATATATTCCTGAATCATAAAAAACTGGAACAATATCCGGTGTCGGGTTATTTCCGGCAACAAGTGCTGGATCAATTGCAAAACTACATTCAGTTACTGTGGAAAACGGATGAGTTACGCAGTCGTAAAATCAGTGTTATTGAAGAAATCGATTCTGGATTGTTCTATTTTCCGCTTTCTTTATTCGAATCAACTGCCCAGTTGTATAGAGGATTGCAGCGCGCCATCCATGATGTTTACGGTGAGCAGGCCGTTGAACAGTTGCAGATACCCAGTTTTTTGAAATTTGGCTCCTGGATCGGCGGTGACCGCGATGGCAACCCGAATGTAAAACCTGAGACTACCGAGCTGGCATTAAGACTTCAGGCCAGAACAATTCTACAAGAATACATCAGCCGGGTTGATTTTTTGCGCGGACAACTGGCGTTTTCTTATGGTTTATGTCACCCAACTGAAGAATTCAATCAAAGCTTGCAGAAAGACATTGAGTTATTAGGCGATGTAGCCGAAAGCATAGGCCAGCGCTGTCAACAGGAACCTTACCGGAATAAATTGTCCTTGATGAAATATCGATTGGAACAGGCTTTATTGCAGGTTGAACAGCGTATTAACGGGGACATGGTGACAGTGACCAATCATCCTTATGGCTGTGCCGGGCAATTACTGGAAGATTTGCGGGTTATCCAGAAATCATTAATCAGTCATGGCGATAAGGCGATTGCAGACCTTGAATTACAGGATTTAATCCGGCTGGTGGACACTTTTCAGTTTTATTTGATGCAACTGGATGTCAGGCAGGAGTCTACCCGACATAGTCAAGCTGTTGCCGAGATTTTCTCGCAAATCGCTGATATTGATTATTTTGCCCTGGAAGAATCAGAAAGAATGAAGCTGCTGGCCGAGGCCATGACGACTCCGGGCGGTTTGATTTACGATTTTAATCAGCTTTCGCCGGAAAGTCAGGAAATATTGTCATTATTCCGGGTGATGGCGCAGATGCGTCATGAGCTGGGGGAGGATTGTTTCAGTCGTTATGTAATTTCCATGACTCATTCTGCCAGTCACATTATGGAAGTTCTGTTACTGGCAGCACAGAATGGTCTGGCGGGGCGTTTGGCGGGTAAATGGTTTTGTCATATTGGCATCAGTCCGTTATTTGAAACCATTGAAGATTTGAATGAAACTGAAAATATTCTGCATATGCTGTTCCAGCAGCAGGAATATCAGGAATTGCTGAAAGCCTATGGCAAGCCTCAGGAAATTATGCTGGGTTATTCAGATTCCTGTAAAGACGGCGGTATTCTGGCTTCAGCCTGGGGACTGTATCGGGCACAGCAGAAAATTATTGAAATAGCCGATGAATATAATATTCAGTGTCGTTTGTTTCACGGCCGTGGCGGAACGGTTGGTCGAGGCGGTGGGCCGACGCATGAAGCGATTCTGGCTCAACCGCCGGCGACAGTCAGAGGCAAGATTAAATTCACTGAACAAGGGGAAGTGCTTTTTTACCGCTATAACAATCAGGAAACGGCTGTTTATGAATTAACCATGGGTGTGACCGGTTTATTAAAATCCAGCCTGAGCTTGATTAAACCGGTTGCTGAAGACAAGCCTGAAAATCTTGCCTTGATGGATGAACTGGCAAGAATAGGTGAACAAAGCTATCGCCAGTTAACAGAAGATACCCCGGGGTTTCTCGATTATTTTTATGAAGCGACACCGGTATCTGAAATCAGTCAGTTAAATATCGGTTCCAGGCCATCCCATCGTAAGAAAAAAGACCGTTCCAAGCAATCGGTCAGAGCCATTGGCTGGGTGTTTTCGTGGGCGCAGTCCCGTCAGACCTTTCCGGCCTGGTTTGGAATTGGTTCCGCATTGAAATACTGGTGTGCTGCCAACCCAGAACGCTTAGAGACCTTACAGCGCTTGTATCAGGACTGGCCATTTTTTAGAAATCTACTCAGCAATGCACAAATGGCGTTATGCAAATCGGATATGAATATCGCCAAGGAGTATGCCGGCCTGTGTCTGGATGAAAATACCGGTAAACAGGTTCATATGATGATAAGCCGGGAATACCACCACTGTGTAAACTGGATACTGGACATTGCAGAAAGTGATCAGTTGTTGGCTGAAAACCCTAAACTGGCGGCTTCATTAAGACGCCGGGATGAGTATCTGGGTCCATTGAATTTTATGCAGGTAGCGTTATTGAAGGAAATCAGAAGTCAGGAACTGGATGCCGACAAACAGAAATTGCTGACAAAGTCATTACTGGGAACCATTAATGCTATTGCTGCCGGCATGAGAAATACAGGTTAACAGGAACATTGGTGTGAAGCGCATGTGGGGTTTAAATCAGAAAAAACCGAACAGCAGGAAGAGGATAATCAAATGGGTGTTGTTTGCTTTCTTTATCTATCTGATTCTGTTTCCGGAAAATGTCACACATGCTCTCTATGTTGTTATTCATGCTGTATTGGAAAGTATTGCTTCTGTGATAGAAGAGTTTCTGATGCATGTTTTCGGTTTGAATAAATTTTATAGTCAGCTGATTGTTGCTTATTGTAGTTTTGGTCTGGTCATCTATTTATTGTTTCGGCTATGGAAATCCTGGCCCAAACTGGCTAAAAAACTGACTGATTACCTTAAAGTCCGGCTTTTAGAAATAAAAAACCAAATCAGGATGTTTTGGTTACAAAGCACGGCAATACAAAAAATACTGGTGCTGACTGTAACGTTTATCAGCATGAAATTAATGTTTATTTTATTGATGTAATCATCATTATGAAAAAGGACAAAAAATGGAATCATTAGATAATTTGTTAATTAATAACCAGGTCTGGGCTGATCAGGTCAAATCCCAAAATCCTGAATTTTTTTCCAAAATGGCACAGGAGCAAAAACCTGAAATTTTATGGATAGGTTGTTCAGATAGTCGTGTTCCGGCTGAAATCGTCGTCAATGCACAGCCCGGTGATATGTTTATCCATCGAAATATTGCCAATCAAGTCATTGCCACAGATTTTAACTGTTTAAGTGTGTTGCAATACGCTGTGAATGTGCTGAAGGTCAAGCATATTGTCGTTTGCGGTCATTATAACTGTGGCGGCGTTAAAGCGGCGCTAGCCAGGCAGAATCCAGAACTGGTCATCACCAATAAATGGTTAATGCATATTAAAAATGTATACCGGTTGCATCAGGCTGAAATCGACAAGCTGGACAAAGAAGAGGACCGGGTTAATAAACTGGTTGAGCTCAATATTTCAGAACAGGTCCATGCCTTGTCTCATACCTCTATCATTCAAGAAGCCTGGGATAATCAAAATGGACCAGTTTTACATGGATGGGTATATAAACTGGATGATGGTTTACTGAATAAATTAATCACGATTAATCCAGGAGATGAAATCCCAGCCATATATCAATACGAGCCTATTTCATAGGTGATTGAATCTAACGGAGCCAGCAGAGGAGATTATGATGCATAAGCATATTGATTATTATTTAACACATTTAAAACAGGATATTCCGGCAGGGGTGGTTGTATTTCTGGTGGCCCTGCCGTTATGTCTTGGCATTGCACTCGCTTCAGGTGCGCCGTTGTTTTCAGGGATTATTGCCGGCATGGTCGGTGGAATTGTGGTTTCCTGGCTGAGCGGTTCGCAACTGAGTGTATCGGGCCCTGCGGCTGGATTGACCGTAATTGTCTACAATGCCATCGAACAATTGGGAAGTTTCCAAGGGTTTCTGGTTTGTGTGGTTTTGGCGGGTGTCATACAGTTAATTCTGGGTTTTTTGAAAGCAGGCATTATCAGTGCTTTTTTTCCATCATCTGTTATCAAGGGGATGCTGGCGGCCATTGGCTTGATTCTGATTATCAAACAGATTCCTCATGCAGTGGGCTACGACGTCAGCTTTGAAGGTGATGAGAGTTACATGCAGGAAACCGCCGCTTCCAGTTTTAATGAACTGATTCTGTCTTTTTCTGCATTTTCACCCGGGGCCACTATCATTGCCGCAGGCGCCTTGCTGATTTTGATTTTATGGGAAACCGCTTTTTTTAAACGCTGCAAATTTGCCAGCCTGTTTCCAGGGGCCTTGGTTGCCGTTGCCTGGGGTATAGCTTATAACAGCTTGGCATTACGCTGGATGCCGGATTTCGCCGTAACAGGCAAACATCTTGTTACCTTGCCGGTCGCCGGAAGTTTTAATGAGTTTCTTGATTTTTTTACCTTTCCTGATTTTTCTTTTATTACTAATCCTGAAATCTATGTCATAGCCTTCACACTGGCGATTATTGCCAGTATTGAGTCGTTATTGTGTCTGGAAGCAGTCGATAAACTGGACCCTTTAAAGCGAACTGCGCCGACTAATCGGGAATTAAAAGCCCAGGGAACCGGTAATATTATCAGTGGGCTATTGGGCGGTTTGCCTATGACCACGGTGATTGTCAGAAGCTCGGCCAATATCAATGCCGGCGGCAGAACCCGCATAGCCAGCTTTGTACATGGGATTTTGTTATTTATCAGTGTGGTTTATCTGACTCACTACTTAAATCTTATTCCGTTAGCTTGTCTGGCCGCCATTTTATTACAAACCGGCTTTAAACTGGCGAAACCACAGTTGTTTTTGTCTCTTTACCGACAGGGAATGGGGCAGTTCCTGCCTTTTCTGGTCACGATTATCGCGATTTTACTGACTGATTTATTACAAGGGATATTAATCGGAATTTGTGTCGGGCTGTTTTTTGTCATTAAGGCTAATTACCAAGCATCAATTTCTTTACATCAAAAAGATGAGCATCATTATGTGTTGTCGCTGAATAAAGATGTATCGTTTTTAAACAAATCCTTATTGAGGCGTTTTCTTTCACAAATCAACGAGAACAGTACGGTGTTGATTGATGCCAGCAAAGCGCAATTTATTGACCACGATATTATTGAAACGATTCAGGATTTTATCCAGGCTGCGCCTGACGATAATATAAAAGTGGAGTTGCAAGAATTAAGCGTGAACTTGCCTTAATAAAAGGCTGAGCAAATTATCCCTGATTTGTTCAGCCCCTGTGAAGCGGAAAGTATAATTGCGCGCTTATTCTTCTTCTTTGGATTTTCGGAACATAAAGAACAGCATAATGACGATAAAAAGGGCGGGTATCAGAATTTTTAATAAAGGAGCGTTAGATTTTTCTTCTTCAAAGCCCACTTTAAAAGGAAGATGCGTATCCAGTTTTTCTCCATTATGCATAATGGTGATATGCGCCAGATAATCACCGGCGCCGTACTGGCTGAAATCAACCACTGCATTCAGGCTGCCTGATTTGATTTTTTTAGGTTCCTGATGAAAAATCCGGGTTCCTTCCGGTTCTTTGGTGATTTCGAATTCAACAGTATCCTTTCTTAATTTATGCCCTTCATAATCAAAGACCAGATTGGTTTTTCCAACATAAGGAATGTATTGACAAAAGCCGGTATTTTGAGTGTATTCAGGGGTGTAGGCGGTAAAATGTATTTTTTCGCTACCCACCCGGATTCTGCAATTATCCACTTCATTGGCAGGTCCTCGATGAGCGGAAACAGAAAAAGAGAAAAGCAGGGCGATAACGGTCAAAAACATTCCAAAATGGGTTTTCTGTTTGAATGATGAGTGCATTTTTATTACCTTTTTTGTTATAGATTTTAGGTGTTGAGTGACTTGAAAAAACGATGTGAAATGTAGGCTTTGCAATGCCAAAGCCATTGTTATCCAACCATATTGTAACTGTACTGTGATGATTATCCCGTCAAGTGGTATCGTATCAAAACTAATGCGCATAAAAAAGCCCTGCAGCAGCAAGGCTTTTATGTAACGGGGGATAATCAGGAATTAAATTTTTCCATCTAGACCCATTTGGAAATATTTATGGGTGATTTTATCCTGATTTTCCAGTAACCAGTCAATGCTGGGTTCATTGTTCATGGCTTTATGAATTGCTTGCGCGGTTGCTTTACGATGAATATCGAAAAGAATCTGGTGATCAAGGTTGTCATCAGTGGCAACGCTTGGGTTTAACCAGACAGAACAGATAATTCCCAAATCATTGGCTTTTTCTTTAGGAATATCGCCCGCACGAACGGCATCCAAAACACCATTGGCAATAGCGGCCTGAACTGTTCCCATCAGAATATTAGTGTAACGGTTGTTATTGACAGTCACTTTACTGACCATCAAGGTAACCGGACGAACCTGAATATCGGTATTTAATATAGCAAAGACTTTTGAATGACCTTTGGTCTGGTCTCCAGTCAATGTAGCCAGTGCAGTACCGACTGGACCATCAAGTTCACCAATAACAATTTCAGGCTCAGCCGCTGTACCTGGAGGTCCACCGGCAACCAGGGCTTCACCAGTACGCATAACGATTCTTTCACTCATTTGTATCTCCTGATAAAAAACGTAAATAAGAAAGGGGTTAAAGCGGTAGAATACCACGATTTGGCAAGATTCTTAAATAGATGAATCAACACTTAAGCATAAGCGATCACAGCCGCGATATTGCCGGTTTAAAATATGTCTATCCGGTGATATCCAGACGGGCGGGGGGCTTGTCCATCGGTATTAATCTGAATGTTAATAATGCCTGCAATTGGCGATGTCTTTATTGTCAGGTGCCGGATTTAACCCGCGGCTCGGCGCCTGATGTGAATCTGGAATTATTGGAGGAAGAATTGCGTTTTTTTCTCCAGCAGGTATTGCATGGAAATTTTTATCAACAATACCAGGTGCCTGAATCCCTGCAGACCATAAAAGATATTGCTGTTTCTGGAAATGGAGAGCCCAGCAGTGCCCGAAATTTTGCTGAAATAATTGAAAGGATAGGTGAAATTGCAGTTGAGCAGTCTGTGTTTCCCGGCAGTCATTATGTATTGATTAGTAATGGCAGTTTGATACATCAACAACCGGTGCAGCAGGCTTTAAAGCAGTTAAATCGTTTTAACGGTGAAGTCTGGTTTAAACTGGACAGAGGCAGTTCTTCCGAACGCAAAATCATCAATGGCTGCGTTGATTCAAATGATAAAATTCTGCAGCGATTAAAAACGGCTTCAGGTTTATGTCAGACCAAAATCCAGACTTGTCTGGTCAAATACCGACATTTATCCTGGCAGCCTGAAGAAAGGCGGGCCTATCTGGATATAATGGAACAAGTACGTCAATCAGGAACCGTCAAAGAAGTCATGCTGTATAGTATGGCAAGACAGTCTTTGCAGCCGGAAGCAGAAGATTTAGGTAAATTTTCATCTGAGGAAATACAGCAACTGGCTGAGCAGTTAATTGCAATGGGGTTTCAGGTCAGTATCAGTCAATAGCCAGGGGTTTCAGGCAAATACATCGAGGATACTGTCTTGCATTTCCTTGTCAGTTTGCAAAATTTTAACCCCGGCCTTGGTTTCAAGTTCGGCTTCTTTAAGGCTGACGACAGGCTTGAAAAGCGTATCGGCACGAATGTCTTTACTGCCGCCGACTTCATTATCCTGCACGGATAAATTGGCGATAGTCTGGGCGGCTTCATTGGCTTTTTGATGGGAGTTGTTTATCAGGTTGATAGCACTGGATGCGGGGCTGATATTCATAAAATTCTCCTCATTGATAATTAACTAAATCATAACGGTTAAATATCTGATTTAATAGTTAAATACTATGTTTAGTTGATATTTGAGAATTGTTTCTCAAATAAAGAGACTGAGTGTTTTTGTTAACGAAAGTATTGTTACTTAATTTATAGAATATGGCTCAACAACGTAAAATTTATCTGGTTTATTCAAGCGACTTGGAAGCCAATCTGGATTCTCTGTTGCAGAACAAGTTACTTACCGATTATCGGATTGATTTGAGTCCGGTCCGGCTGGAGGAATTTGATGCGGTTTATTGCAATGAAGATTTAAACCAGGTACTTATCTGGGTCAAGGCACAAGACTATCCTGATGTATTAAAAATTGCACTGCAAAAGCAAATGCAGGTAGGATTTTTGCCGGTCAAAGGGGATACGCCTTCACAATTTGTGAAAAGCCTGGAATTACCGGATTCACTGGATGATTGTCTTGAACTGGTGTTAAGTCGGGAAAGTTTCCAGATTGACCTGATTCAGTGTAATGATGAAATTGTCACAGATGGCGTTAATCTTGAAAACCAGACCACAATGGCTGAATTTCTGGGGGACAGCCAGCAAATCAGCGGTTTTCGTAAAATTCAGTTCCAAATCAAGCGTTTTATTCATGCCTTTTCGTTAAGACCTCATCCTGTTACCTTGATAACCGGTAAAGAAAAAGTGATTCCTACGGCAATAACCGGCATGGTGTTGCTGGATTTTCATAAACAGGGACCGTTATATAAATTGTTTGAAGAAACCATATCGCTGGCGGATCATCGTATTTCGGTCGTATTGTTTGCCCCGCAGTCGATTTTGTCGTATCTGCAATTATCTTCCTCGGTCTATTTAGCCACACAGAAAAAACAATCCTTACGGCAGATGGGCTATATTCGAACAGAATCGTTAACCATTCAGTCGCCGGAAGAAACCCATTATCTCGTCAACCAAAAAACGATCACCACCACTGAGTTAAAACTGCAAGTATTACCCGAACCACTATCCGTCTTTGCAGGAGATGAATTTAAGGCCCGACAACAGTTCCGGGATGACAAGGAAAATGTCATCTGTGATCAGCTGCCACAACAGGAAGAGCGGATTAAATATTTGAGCAAGACCCTGCCATTTTTTTCTCACGCACTGGAATCCGATTTTAAGGATTTGTTTCTGAATCTAAAAGAAGGCGCCTCGTCCTCTACTACGTTTATTTTATTAATGGTTCTCAGCTCCTTACTGGCATCACTGGGGCTGTTTTTAAACAGCCCGTCAGTGGTCATCGGCGCCATGGTGCTGGCCCCGTTAATGGCGCCAATTATTGCCTTGTCCATGGG
>CAYLNS010000087.1:0-10574 GCA_964385115.1 uncultured Methylomarinum sp. | reverse complement strand
ATGTGACAGGGATGTCACATACAAGCCTACACGGATGTATTTACGGCGTCTTCTGAAGTAAGTGATTGATAGTAAATACCTAAATACATTGAATAGTTATCTTGATTCTTTGCTATCGACTATCTATTCACATTAATGAATCCAACATACACCTGCTAAATAACATGTAGAAAACGTTAAACTATGGGCTTAGGTGATAGAGAACATTATTGTTTTTGTCACGCGGGTCGGGGCGTTTGCGTCTGTTTTGTTCCATCCGTTCCTGAGTAAACTTTGCAATCATCTGCTCCCAGTTGTCATATTCGTCATAATTTTTATAACCTGCAGCTTTTCGCTCCTGAAATAACTTTTTACCCTCTTCAATCAATTCCTCGGGAGTTTTACCATCTACGGTATTCAGAAATTCCTTCTTATCACGAATCGCATCCCTTAGAGACCAGTAAGAGACTTCAAATTCCACCCGTTTTTCAACCGGGAGACGGTCTTTGATATAACTGACAGAGCGATTAGCCGTGCGCAAGCTGCGACCATTGATTTGATTGCCTTTAGAGCAGCCAGTCAATGAAAGACAGACAATAACCGCGAAAATAGTGGATAAAATTCTCATAACTCAAACCTCTATGGTATAAATACATGAACTCGAGCATTATACATGGATGCTGCCCGGTACAGGAGGCAGTTTATAGTGCATAAATTAAAACGTAACAAAACTGTTGGTTATTATAACCCCAAGCCTAAACATGTTGGAATTTATCCAGACTTTAAAACAGCGTTATCAGCTTGTTCTTTCTTCTCTTAGCGAACACGACCCCAAACGATATGAATATCAGCAGTGTATTGAACAATTAATCTATGCGGAAGCCTTTATCAAAAAAGGGCAGCTGCTGGAAAACAACAGTACTACTCCGCTACAGATTGCCGTAATTGGCCCAACCCAGGCGGGTAAAAGCTCTCTGGTGAATGTTTTACTCGGCAGCAAAATGGCGGGTGTCAGTCCGTTGGCAGGCTATACCGTACATCCTCATGGTTTTTGTCACCGTACTCAGATTAATGAATGCAGTGGCTTGCAGAATTATTTTGGCCGTTTCCAGCAGTTGGCTCCGCAGCAACTGACAAGTGACCGCTATGACTGTTATTCCCTGGTGGAAATGACGGGAGACAGTCCTTTGTTACCCGCCTGTATTTTATGGGACACGCCGGATTTTGACTCCATTGATGCAGCTGATTATAAAGAGGGCGTCATCAGGACTATTGCACTGGCTGATATTGTCGTGTTGGTGGTCAGCAAAGAGAAATATGCCGATCAATCAGTCTGGGACATGATGGAGACTATTGAGGCATTTAATCAGCCGACGCTGGTTTGCTTGAATAAACTGAATAAGGATAATGAAAATCTTGTTGTTCCTTCGTTACAGGAGAAATGGTTACAGGTCCGTTCAGATGAAGTACCGGATGTTGTACCATTGTATTTTCAAAAGCACGAGGGGGCTCCCCAATGGCCGGAAAATTATCAAGAGGTATTATTTAACCTGCAAAAACAGGTTAACCACAATCGCCAGCCTTTATATCAGCAACAGTTTCTGACTCATTTCTGGGATAGCTGGCTAAAACCGGTACGGGATGAACTGGAGGCCGCTGAACAATGGCGTATCCTGGTGGACGAGAGTGTGGAACAAGCGCTGAAAGAATATCAGCGGGATTATCTCAATCATCCTCATTATTACGATACCTTTCAGGAAGCGCTGGTTGAACTGCTGAATTTATTGGAAATCCCGGGATTTTCAAAAATTTTAGGCACAACCCGGCGTGTGATTACCTGGCCTGTCAGAAAATTAATGACCTTGGGCAAACGTACCTCGACAGATGGTGTAGCGCATGAAGTCAGCCTGCTCAATCAACTGGGTAATCATGTACTGGTGCAGATTAGTGAACAGATACTGGAAAAGACCGATGCCGGGCAGGTTAATGCAATGTGGTGGAAAGATGCCGCCAGTGTTTTACGGCTACAGAAAGGCAAAATACTGCACCGTTTTCAGCAGGAGGCTGACAATTATCATCATGAATTTCAGCAGGATGTGGATGAAACCGCGCAAAAACTGTATCAAAAATTACAGGAAGAGCCGGTGTTGCTGAACAGCTTGCGTGCGGCCCGGGCGACTACGGATGCTACCGCCCTGGCCGTGGCTATTTATACCGGAGGAATTGGCTTGCATGATCTGGTGTTAACACCGGCGATGTTATCCGTGACTTCATTATTGACTGAGAGTGCGGCGGGTAGTTTTATGACACGTCAGGAAATGGCCTTGAAAAGGCATCAGCTGGAGACGGTTAAAACCCGGCTATTTGAAAATCAGCTGAAACATGCTTTATATGTCATACCCCAGCAATTACCGAGTGATAAACGCTTTAATATTTCCCGGCAGCAACTGCAACAGGCCGAAAAGGAACTGAACGAGAAAAGAAATGGCTTACGATTATTCTGAATGTATCAAACACGTAAAATCCTGGGTTGAGAATGTCGTCCAGTCGCAGTATTTAGATGCGTACCAGGCTAAAGAACTTCTGGAACTGGACGAAAGAACACCGGACAGCCTGTTTGCAGAAGACACTGGCAGACCCTTGATTGTCGCCTTTATGGGGGGGACCGGTGTCGGTAAAAGCTCATTGTTGAATCGACTTGCAGGACAGGATATCGCTCGTACCGGCGTTGAAAGACCCACTTCCAGGGAGGTAACGCTGTATCATCATCAGGATATTTCGGTACAGCAGTTGCCGGAAGGTCTGCCGTTGGAGAAAATCAAGATCAGCACTCATCAGAATGATGAACGCAAGAATATCCTGTGGATAGATATGCCTGATTTTGATAGCGTGGAACAGGCTAACAAACAGTTGGTGATGGAATGGCTGCCGCATATTGATGTTTTGATTTATGTGGTCAGCCCGGAGCGTTATCGGGATGGAAAAGCCTGGCGATTATTACTGGCGGAAGGCGCAAGTCATGCCTGGCTGTTTGTGTTGAACAAATGGGATCAGGGAGACAGTGTTCAATATGAGGACTTTAAAAAGCAACTAGCCGAGGCCGGTTTTACCGATCCCAAAATCTACCGGACCACTTGTTTTCCGCCCGATTCGACAGATGAATTCAATATGCTGGTTCAGCATCTTGAGTCGCTTTCTGAACAGCAGATTGTTGATGAACTGAAACAGCGGGGGCTCAGAATCCGGGCGAAACTGCTGGAAGAGAAATTAACTGCGTGTCAGCAAAATTTTGATACAGAAAAATATGAACAGTTGACCGCATTTGCCCGGCAACAATGGAAAAAAACAGAAAAATTGTTTGCCGAAGCATTCCGCTGGCCAGTGCAGCAATTAGCCCAGAGTTATGCCGATAAAGGCGGGCGAAAACCAGATATTGATTTATGGGATTCCTGGGCGCAAAGTCGCCTGAATGATGTGTTGGATGAGATAGCTTTCAAGGCGGAAGCCTTGAAAATCCCGGTCAAGCCTTTAAAAACGAAATTAACCGAGCTGAGTCAGCAGGCAGAGAAAACCCTGGTGACAGAAGCCGAGCTTGCTTGCCGGAAAGCTTTAATCAAGCCCGGAAACCGGATTCAGCGTTTTTTAATCATCCTGATGAAATTGCTGGAATTTATTTTGCCAGCCGCTGCCTTGGGTTTGGTTGGCTATCAGGTCTTTATAGGATATTATGAAAGTGTCGAAGAGGGAAATCCTTTTTTAGGCGTTAATTTTGTTGCACACAGTATTCTGTTGATTTTATTAAGCTGGTTGATTCCCTTTTTTCTGCGTAAGAAATTACAGCCATCCTTAAAAAAGACGGCTGAATACGGTTTGCAGAAAGGGGTTGATGCCGGGTTGAAAAAACTTGAAAGAGAAATATTGGACGTTCTGGAAACAGAACAGCAAGCTACCCGGCAATATTATCAGCAGTTGGAAGAGATGAAAGATAAGTGTCGAAATAATGTGCAGCAGACAAATAAACAGCAGGTAAAACAACTTAATGGTATGTTGGTCGATAATCAATGATTCAAAATAAAACCTTATGGGAAAAACATTTTCCGGAATTTGTCGCCGCCCAGGATAAAAGCGTCCAGAGTTTGATGGACTCAGCCATGCTGGTTGAGATTGCTGCAGGGGAAAAGGTTTTTTATCCAGGTAAGATTTGTGAATATTATGTTTTGTTGCTGGAAGGGAAAATTAAAATTCAGTTGTTATCAGAAAATGGCCGGGAAATCATTTTGTATTATGTGGTGCCCGGTGATTCTTGTGTGCTGACAACCTCCTGTTTGCTAGGAGAAAATCATTATCCAGCCGAAGCTTTTACTGAGGCGGATACCAAAGCCTTTCTGATACCGGCGCCGGCTTTTTCCCGGTGTATTGAAACGTCAACATTTTTCCGGGAATTTGTTTTCCAGAATTTTTCTTCAAGATTATCCAAGGTCATCGGGCGTATGGAGTCGGTTTTATTCAGCCCGGTAGAAAATCGTTTAGGCGCTCTTTTGTTGCAGTCCGGAGCCAACAGAATTGCCAAAACACATCACGAACTGGCCGCAGAGCTCGGCTCAGCTCGTGAAGTGGTTTCCCGTCATCTAAAACGATTTGAGAAAAACGGCTGGATTAAGCTAGGCCGTGGATATATTGAAATCATTGATCTGGATGCACTGCATAAACTTTCAGAGAGCGAATCCTGAACTATTCCTTCTCTAGTTTTTCCTGCCTGACTTCGTTACCGATAAATTGCAAAATAACAAATCCAACGATGAAGCCGACGATAACGGCCATAACTAATGGCAGAGCAAAAGGAATTTCATGATGATCACGCATATTCATTTGAAAAACGGATGAAAAAATACTTAACATAAAATCTAACATAGTCATTACCTCATAAAATAAAGAATTACATCGTCTGTATTGGTGTTATTAAAAATAACGATGTGAGTCTATGTTAGAGAATAACGAAATGCTTATCAGTGATATAGTCACATTAGATTCAATTTATGTGACTTTTCAGCTGGAATAGGGAGTGCGTCAATACCTTAATTCATTCGGTGTCTGAACAACCACGATGCAAGGCTTAAGGTCGTTAGGCCGATTAATGCTAATGGCCAGTATTGGTCAAACAAAACCTTAACGGGGAGATTTTCCAGAAAAACGCCACGAACGATTATCATGAAATAACGCATGGGGTTGATCAGCGTTAAATTCTGGACAAATTCAGGCATGTTGGCAATTGGTGTGGCGAAGCCCGACAGGATAACAGCCGGGACAATAAACAAAAAAGCGCCTAAGAGTCCTTGTTGTTGGGTGATGGCAAAAGAGGAAATCATCAGACCGACACCGATGACAGAAAACACGAATAAAACAATCCCCAGGTATAAAGCAAACAAGCTGCCAATAAGGGGAATTTCAAACCAGAAGACCGCCATGAAAATGATAAAACTGGCTTCCAAAGTTCCAATAATCAATCCGGGGACTGATTTACCGACCAGAATCTGAAAAGGCGTTAGCGGGGTGACTAATAACTGATCAAAAGTGCCTTGTTCGCGCTCACGGGCAACAGAAAGGGCGGTAACAATAATGGTGATAACCAGGGTCAGCAGTCCGACAATACCCGGTACAATAAACCAGCGGCTTTCAAGGTTGGGGTTAAACCATGCGCGGACACTTAACTGTGCGGGTGGGGGCGGGAGGTTGTTTTGTTGCGCCCAGTCCAGATTAAAGCGAGCAATAACACTTTGCATGTAATTCAAGGCGATTAATGCGGTATTGGAATTCCTGCCATCAATCAAAATTTGTATTCTGGCCGGTTGATTGGCCTGAAAAAGGTCCCGGCTGAAATGTTGGCCGATATGTAGTACAGCCAATACTTTTTTTTCATCCAGGGCTTTGGCTATTTGATTATGGTGCGTAATCGTCAGTGGAATGGAAAATGTTGGTGAGGCATTAAAATGCTCCAGCAGGTTTCTGGACTCGATGCTTTGGTCTTCATTATAGATTGCAATTGGAATACGATTGAGGTCAAAAGTTGCCGCATAGCCAAAGACAAACAACTGCACAATCGGCGGAACAATCAGTACAAAACGGCTTTTTTTGTCTCGGATTAATGCCAGAAACTCTTTAATAATCAGCGCGTAAATCATGATTACTCCAGGCGTTGTGGCGCTTTTTTCAAGGCCATTTTAAAAAAGAACAAGGCCATGATTAATAAGGCGGCCGAATTGGGCAGGATAACGGACCAGATATTTCCAACTAAAAAAACGGTTTGTAAAATGTTGACGAAATAATGGGCAGCGACAATATAGGTAAAGCCTTGAATGATAACGGGCATACTGTCAATATCAAAGATGAAACCCGATAGAATAAAGGCAGGTAGAAAGGTCACAATAATGGCAATCTGACCGGCAACAAACTGATTTTTAGAGACAATAGATATCAACAGCCCCATGCCCAGGGCGACTAACAGGAATAAAGTTCCGGTCAGTAAGAGTACGAAAATCGACCCCCGCAAGGGTACCTCAAACAGAAAAACAGCCATGGCAATTGATAACAGCATACCGCCCATTCCCAGAATAAAGAATGGAATCAGCTTGCCTAATAACACTTCCTGCATGGTAACCGGCGTCGCAATCAAGGCTTCGAGGGTTCCTCGTTCCCATTCGCGGGCGACTAACAATGCGGTTAACAGAGCGCCGATTAAAGTCATGATAACTGCAATCAAGCCGGGCACCAGATAGTTTTTACTGGAGACGGCGCTGTTGTACCAGATGCGGAATTCGCTTTCTATCGGAGTGGAAAGTTTGATGCCCCGGGCATCTGCCAGATGTTTTATCCATTTTATCCAGCTGCTTTGTATATATCCCGAAATCAGTCGGGCAGTATTGGCATCCACACCATCAATAATGACCTGAATAGCCGGCGAGTTTTGTTTGAATAATTCACGGCTGAAATCCTGACGCAAGTGGATGATGGCATGGATTTCCCGGTAGTTCATGGCGCGTTTGGCTGAGTTTATGTCACCATAGGAATAAGATTCAAAATATTCGGAATGTTCAAATACGGCACGAAAACTTTGTGTCTCCGGGGTATTTTTTTCTATCACCCAACCGACAGGAACATGTTTGGCATCCAGAGAGACGCCATACCCAAACAGCAGCAGCAAAAAAACCGGCAGAACAAATGCAATGGCCAAGCTGCTAGGATCACGCCAGACTTGCAAGAACTCCTTGATAATCAGTCCCTGCAAGCGTACTTTGTTGATGTTTTTCATGCTTTGGCCTCAACCAATTGGATAAATGCTTCTTCCATTGTCGGTTCGGGAAGAGCCTCACTGACGACTTGTTGTTTAATATCATGAGGTGTGCCTGAGGTTAAAATTTCACCTTCAACCATAATGACCAGGCGATCACAATATTCGGCCTCTTCCATAAAATGCGTGGTAACCAGCACCGTCACGCCACTTGCTGCAAGCTGATTAGTCCGGTTCCAAAATTCCCGCCTCGCTAAGGGGTCCACGCCTGAAGTCGGCTCATCCAGAAATAAAACATCCGGTTCATGCATTAAGGCACAGGCCATGGCCAGTCGCTGTTTATAGCCTAAGGGTAAATCACTGCTGTTAAAATCCTGAAAAGGTGTCAGTTCAAACTGTTTAAGTGCCCATTGTTTTTGTTGCAGGCGGTGTGTGTTGCGCAGGCCATAGACATGGCTGAAAAAATCCAGATTCTGATTGACGGTCAGATGACTGTAAAGCGAGAATTTTTGTGACATATAACCGATTCTGGCGCGTGCTTTTGCGGCCGCTGTGCGTAAATCCATGCCGACGACGGTCAGCTGGCCATGTGTGGCAGGCAACAAACCGCATAACATCCGGAATGTTGTGGTTTTACCGGCGCCATTTGCCCCCAACAGTCCAAAAATTTCCCCTCGCCGGACGCTGAAATTTAAATTTTTAACGGCCTGAAATTGCCCGAACCAGCGATCTGCATTGACAACCCGGATGACTTCTTCATCAGACTCTTTAACTTGCCTATGCTTTATAAATGAAGCGGGGCTATCATTCTCAGAAGATGATTGCTGTTTTTTCAGCAGGCTGATAAAGGCATCCTCCAGTCGGGGGGTGGCCTTAACCCGTTTGATTTTTTCAGGCGTTTTTATTAACCGGTCAATTCGGGGGGGCTGGGCATGCTGACATACAATTCTGACTTTGTCGCCCTGAATAACGGCATCAACAATCCCGGGTTGCCCGGCCAGCATTTCCTGTAGTTTCCGGTTGGAAATATCCGGGTGACTGATATGGAAGCAATGTCCCTGCATTTGTTGTTTGAAATAATCCGGGCTGTTTTGAGCAAGAATTTTTCCATCATTCATCATAACCACATGCTGACAACGTTCCGCTTCATCCATATAGGCGGTGCTTAGCAGTACGGTCATGCCGTTATCTTTGATTTGTTGCTCGATGATATTCCACAATTCCCGACGGGATACCGGGTCAACACCCACGCTGGGTTCATCCAGTAATAACAGCCGGGGCTGGCTGAGCAAGGTGCAGGCCAGTCCCAGTTTTTGTTTCATCCCCCCTGACAAGCGACCGGCCAGCCGCGTTGTGAAAGGCGCTAATCCGGTCATGGCCATTAACTGGGAAAAACGTTGCTGTTTTTCAGCAGGATTGACATTATGCAGTCTGGCATATAAATCCAGGTTTTCAGCAATGCTTAAGTCTTCATATAGACCAAAACGCTGAGGCATATATCCAATTACTGAATGCACTTGTTCAGCCTGTTGGAAAGGATCCAGGCCAAAAATCCGGATGGAACCTGAATCGGGTAATAACAATCCGGCAGCTAATCTGAGCAAGGTGGTTTTTCCAGCCCCATCCGGCCCAACCAAAGAGACGATACTTCCTTGTGACAGGCTCAGAGAAACATTATCAAGCGCCTGAACCTGTTGTCTGCCGGTTGTGAATTGCTTGCTAATCTGCTTGATTTCAACTGCGGCTTGTTGGTTATCAGTCATCACAGTTTGGCGCAGTCTGATTGACCTTTTATCGTTGTTTTAGCCTGGGTATCTATAGAGACGGTAACCGGCATACCCAGTAATAATTGATGATCGGCATTGCAGGCAAAGACCCTGACCTGATAAACCAGGCTGGTACGTAGCTCCGGCGTTTCCACCGTTTTTGGCGTAAATTCAGCGGTAGGGGATATAAACCCTACCCAGCCTTTAAAGCTTTTATCAGGAAAGCTGTCTGTAGAAATGCTTGCGGGGAGACCGTAGCGAAGTGTACCCAGCTTTTTTTCCGGTACATAGACTCGCGCCCATACCGGATTGGTTTTTGCCAGGGTTAATACCGGGGTTCGATAGTCAGCCATATCGCCCGGTTCCAGAATTCTGTCTTGAATAATGCCCGCGGCAGGAGCATAAAGATGGGCATCCTGATAATTTTTTTCAGCCAGTTTTAAAGCGCTTTGGTTGGCTTTTAACACGGCTTTGGCCTGGGCAATATCTTCTTTGCGGGGACCTTCTATTGCCAGTTGTAATTGTTCTTTTAATGCATTTAATTTTTGTAAGGCCGAGACGTATTCAGAACGGGCTCTATCGACGGCTTCTTGGGAAGCCAGACGTCTGCTTACCAGTTTTTGCTGTCGCTGGAGTTCTTTTTTCAGGAATACCACCTGAGCTTCGGCAGATTTAACATCGGCTTTGGCTTTAAGGATATCTTCCGGCCGGGTTCCTGTCACCAGTTTGTCAACAATTTGCTGTTGTGACGCCAGCCTGGCTTCAGCGCTTTCGACGGCAAGCTGAAAACGTTCCAAATCCTGAATGGCCAGTAACTGGCCTTTCTTCACCCGGTCGCCTTCTTCAACGTAGATTTCGGCAATATGCTCCGGGTCGTGAAAAGTCAATTCAACCTGGCGGATATCAATATTGCCATACAGGGTTAAAAAAGTATCATTGTCATCAGATGCCAAACTAAAGTACCTGATACCGACGAACAATCCAATAACTAATACGATTAATACGGCTATTTTTAAAAACTTGCTCATATGTTTTTGTCCGTCAGTTCAGGATGAAAATGAGTAACTGATGCTACGCGGCGGCTCTTTAATTTCATTTCCATGACCCAGGCCTTCTGTGATCTCTGCCTTTTATCGACACAGAGATCACAGAGCGCACAGAGTTATAATTTGTATCGTTTAATGCCTTTGACTGGTCTGGATTCATGACATTATCAACGACTCTGTTGAAATATCTGTTTAATATCAGCACGGCTTCATTCTCTGTGTTCTCAGTGGTCTGAAGTGTCTGTATGGGGAATGAGGGAAAAGTCACTACGTAACATCAGTGAGTAATGAATTGTACTCTGTTTTTTTTGCATTCCCACGCAAGCTATTATTCAAATTCAATCGCACGTCCCAGCATAAACAGAGCGATACCATCAAAAATCAGGCTGATGGAAACGAAAATACCCAGATATAGCGATGATGTTTCTGGCCAACCCGTTAGTAATAACATGGCAAGAATGGCTGACAGAACGCCGTTCAGCGTCATCCAGAACCAAC
>CAYLNS010000086.1:3680-10616 GCA_964385115.1 uncultured Methylomarinum sp. | reverse complement strand
TAAATATCAGTTAGTTATGGAAGAAGCCAATGTGACGGGGAAGTATTTACGACATCTTCTGGAGTAACTGACTGATATTTATATATAAACATGCTGAAAAGTAACCCATTTTTTAACATTACCTGTTCTTATGCTTGAATATAAAAAAAAATTTATCCAGTATGCTCTGGAATGTGAAGTACTTAAATTTGGTCAGTTCCAATTAAAATCCGGCCGTATCAGCCCTTATTTTTTTAATACCGGTTTATTTAACACCGGTTCAAAGCTGGATAATCTCGGTAAGTTTTATGCTCAGGCATTGATTGAGTCCAGACTTGAAACGGATATTTTTTATGGTCCGGCTTACAAAGGCATTCCTCTGGTCAGTACCGTTGCCATCGCTTATTCCAACATGAAACAGGATATTCCTTTTGTTTTTAACCGCAAAGAAGCCAAAGACCATGGTGAAGGCGGGCTGTTGGTCGGCTCCCCCTTAAAGGGACGAACACTGATTATTGATGATGTGATTACCGCCGGCACATCGGTTCGGGAGTCTGTTGAAATCATCAATAATGCCGGCGCCCAACTTGCAGGTGTATTGATAGCACTGGATCGGCAGGAAAAAGGTGAACACGACAAATCTGCTGTTCAAGAAGTATCTGAGCGATTTAATATTCCGGTTATTTCCATCATTTCATTATCTGATATTGTTGAATTTCTTGAACTGAATCCCAGTTCACAAGATCAACTGAAAATAATCAAGGATTATCAACTGCAATTTGGTGTATAGCCGGCTTATTTTCAAAAAACTTCTGGATATAGACTACACTTACTGAAAAAAATGAATGGTCAAATGACTATTCTGTTTATCAGTACAGTTTATAGATGAAAAAGGCTTACCATGAGTAGTAATCCGGAATTTACAGCACAACTTCAAGAATACACCCGATGGCGTGAAGACCTTATACAAGCAATCGAAATGTATAGGGAATGGCGGATTCGCTATAAACTCAGCGACCCTCACAGCACCGATACCTTGCTGAATATTCTGAGCGGTCTGCAAAGCGATAAAATCACGCTGGCATTTGCGGCTGAATTTTCCCGTGGTAAAACCGAATTGATTAACGCACTGTTTTTTGCCGAAACGGGTGTGCGTTTACTGCCCTCTTCACCGGGTCGGACAACCATGTCTCCAACGGAACTGTTCTGGGATGAACAAGGGGGCAGTTATATCCGCTTACTGAATATTGAAAGCCGGCTTGAAGATATTTCATTAATAGAACTTAAAAACAATCCCGACCGCTGGACCACTATCGAACTGGACTGTGAATCTCCAACGCAAATGCAAAAAGCATTCAAGGAACTGGTGGCAACCAAGTCAGTCTCCCGGGAAATTGCTGACAAGCTGGGATTATGGAATGAAAGAGAAGCCGCCGAACAGGGTATTATTGATCCTGAAACGGTTGAAATTCCCTGCTGGCGTCATGCATTAATCAGCTTTCCTCATCCACTGCTGAAAGAAGGACTGTGTATTCTTGATACACCAGGACTGAATGCCTTAGGAACCGAACCCGAACTGACGTTAAGCATGTTACCCAGCGCACAGGCAATTATTTTTGTTCTGGCAGCGGATACCGGCGTGACTAAAAGTGATATGGAAATGTGGAAAAATCACGTTTGCAGTTCCCGGGGACATAGTAAACAAGGCCTTGCTGTTGTCATGAATAAAATTGACTCAATGTGGGATGACCTGGCTGGAGAAGATGGTTATGAAGATGCCATCGACAAGCAGATTGAGACCTCCGCAACTATTCTTGGCCTGGAAGAAGAATTTATCTTTCCTGTTTCTGCAAAACAGGCATTGCTCGCCAAGGTCAAATCGGATAAAGAACTGCTTGAAAAAAGCCGCCTGGGAAAACTGGAGCACTATCTTTCTGAAGATATTTTAAAACAGCGTCGGCAGATTTTAATGGAAACAATTATTAAAGATATCGGTTTCCTGGTGAGTGAATCTTCTAATCTTTGTAATGGCAAGCTGGAAAATGCCAAAAAGCAGCTGGAAGAATTCAAGCAAATGGACTTTGAAAATACTGAAATGACGGCCAAACTGATGGCGGAAACCCGCGATCAGCAAAATATCTACATGAACTATGTCGAAAACTTTCAGGCCAGTCGTAAAGTATTCAGTGTCCAGGCAAAAATGCTGGTTGATTCTTTTTCCAAAGAAAAAATTGATAGCATTATCAAAACCACCCGCCATGATATGAGCAAAAGCCTGACAACTTACGGCATGAAACAAAACATGCGCAAATTATTTGATGAATTAAGGGATTTATTACAGGATTCCGTTGATATCACCAATGAAACCCGACGTCTGGTGAAAGCCATACACAAAAAATTTCAGGATGAATATGGCTTTAAAGAAATCGAGCCACAGCTGTTTTCAATCAAACAATATCAATTTGAACTGGAGCAGATTTTTGAAGAGGGCGAGGCGTTTAGAAGCAGTGCTAAAACCACTATGACCGAACAAAGCATTGTGGTTAACAAGTTGTACAGCACGCTGATTGCCAAAGCCAGAAAAATCATGCAGCAGGCCCAGAAAGATGCGGCAAACTGGAGCAACAGTGTATTAACACCGCTTATGCATCAGATTAAAGATCATAAAAAACAAATTGAAAACCGCCTGCAAATGCTGAGAAGAATCAATGATTCCAAAGGCAATGTGGCAGAAAATATCGAACAGTTGGAAACCGAACTACAGCAATTACAGAGTCAGCGGCAGGAATTACAAACTATTATCAAGGCCATGCATTTTATGGAATATTCCAAACAAAAAGAAGGACTGGCTGAACTTGTTGAATAGCGAGGGTTTAACCCGGTTATCATCAATATAACAGTGCAGTACATTTAATTTAAACTCAGCCGCTTATTTCATAAGCAACTGATATTCAGGCACAAAAAATACTGAACGGGTAGCTAAATTTTAGTAAAAATCAAATCCCAGACGCCGTGCCCCAGCCTGAGTCCTCTTTTTTCAAACTTTGTCATTGGCCGGTAATCGGGTCTTGGGCAATAAGCTTGATCCGTGCTTTTATTTTTCAAACCCGGTCCGGCCGATAAAATTTTCAGCATTTCTTTCGCATAATGCTCCCAGTCAGTGGCGGCATGAAAATACCCACCCTGTCTGAGTTTTCTGTTTAACAATTCGACAAAAGAGGGTCTGACGATACGTCGTTTATGATGCTTCCGTTTATGCCAGGGATCCGGAAAAAACAGATGAACACCGGCCAGAAAATTATCCGGTATTTTTTGCTCCAGAATTTCAATCGCATCATGATGAAAAATTCTGACATTTTTGATGGATTTTTGCTCCAACAGCAACATCAAATGCCCTACGCCGGGCCGGTGAACTTCAATACCTAAATAATCGATATCAGGATTAGCTTCAGCCATAGCTGCCAGGCTTTCACCATTGCCGAATCCAATCTCAACAATTAACGGCGCATTACGACCAAATACCTCACCGTAATCATAGTCCAGCTCAGGATCAAGACAATATTTATCCCAATACTCCTGCAATGCCATCTTCTGCCCGGCAGTCGCCCGACCCTGTCGCCGGATATAACTGCGAATACGGTGCGACCCGTGATTCTCATCCACCATTTTTTTACAGAAAAAGTCCGTCTATCGGTGAAGATGCCGAAGCAAAACGCTTTCTGGGCATACGACCTGCCAGAAAAGCCTCGCGCCCGGCCTCTATGCCCTTTTTCATTGCCGAAGCCATCAATACCGGATTTTTGGCGGCCGCAATTGCGGTATTCATCAACACGCCATCACAACCCAACTCCATCGCAATCGCTGCATCTGAAGCGGTGCCGACACCGGCATCGACCAGAATCGGGACACTGGCATTTTCAACAATGGTCAAAATATTATGCGGATTTCGAATGCCCAGTCCTGAACCAATCGGAGCCGCCAATGGCATGACCGCGACACAGCCAATATCTTCCAAACGCTTGGCGGCAATCGGGTCATCATTGGTATAAACCATGACATCAAAACCATCTTTTACTAATAATTCAGCCGCCACATAAGTTTCAGCCACATCAGGAAACAGTGTTTTCTGATCGGCCAGCACCTCAAGCTTAACCAGTTTATGGCCTCCGAGTAATTCACGGGCCAGACGGCAGGTTCTGACGGCATCATCCGCGGTAAAACAACCGGCTGTATTCGGTAAAATTGTATATTTATCCGGCGAAATAACATCCAGCAGATTAGGCTCATCTGCATTCTGGCCGATATTGGTTCGACGAATTGCCACAGTTACAATTTCGGCGCCACTGGCTTCAATGGCCTGCCGTGTTTCTTCCATATCCTTATATTTACCGGTTCCGACCAGCAATCTTGAACGATACTGCTTTCCGGCTACGGTAAAACAATCATCCTGCCCGCCGCCAATTGCCTGGACAATTTCCAGACGATCTTCATCAGTTAACTGATGCGAGGCATATTGATCATAAGGCATAATTTCTTTGTTCAGTTCAACCGCTATTCTTTTGCCGGTTAAGCCTAAATCTGCAACGACATCCGCCACAGTGGTATTTTCTGCATATTCCCGGAGTTCGCCATTTACACTAATTTTCATGATTCCACTCTTTATACTTCAACAGTTCGACGTTTTTGTACGGCTTTTGCAAGATTCTGTAATAACACCTCTGAGTCATCCCACCCCAGACACCCATCGGTAATGCTTTGTCCATAGGTTAATGGTTTTCCTTCTTCCAGATCCTGACGTCCAGCCGCAAGATTACTTTCTGCCATAATGCCAATAATTCTGTTATCACCCTGGGCAATCTGTTCACCAACGTCTTCTGCCACAATCATCTGTCGCTGGAACTGCTTCAAGCTGTTGGCATGACTGAAATCAATCATGATGTTCGGTCTTAAGTTTGCATTCTCCATGCCCTCAGCCACTTTTTCGACATGAACAGCATCATAATTAGGGGCATCATTACCGCCTCGCAAAATAATATGAGCATCCTCATTACCGCTGGTGGAAAAAATGGCCGATCGTCCTTCTTTAGTCACCGACAAGAAATGATGCGGCATCATCGCGGCATTAATGGCATCAATCGCAATCTTAAATGATCCATCTGTAGCATTTTTAAAGCCAACCGGACAAGATAATCCGGATGCCAGTTCACGGTGAACCTGACTTTCTGTTGTTCTTGCACCAATAGCCCCCCAGGAAATCAAATCAGAAACATACTGAGGAGTAATCAGGTCCAGATATTCAGTTGCCGCAGGAACACCCAGATTATTGATATCCAGTAATACCTTCCGCGCCATTTTCAGGCCCTTGTTAATATTAAAGCTGGAATTTAAATCAGGGTCATTAATTAATCCTTTCCAGCCAACCGTGGTCCGGGGCTTTTCAAAATAAACCCGCATGATAATCAGTAAATCATCACGCAATTGTTCTTTAAGAACTTTTAATTTGCCGGCATATTCCACTGCCGCCTGCGTATCATGAATAGAGCAGGGCCCCACCACAACCAGCAAGCGGTCATCCTCGCCACGTAAAATATTATGCGCTTCACGCCGGGCCTGGGTAACGGTTTCTGCTGCTTGATCGGAAATCGGAAGCTCATCATGTACCTGCAATGGTGTAACAACTTCCTGCATTTTGATGATTCTTAAATCATCTGTTGTATTTTGACTGGGCATGTTTAATATCTGATAGAGAGTCTATGCTGCTGAAAACTTACCATCGCTATCATTATCCTCAATAACAATGGCATCACTATGCTCAACTTAAAGAGCATAAAAAACGCTGTATTTTAACCTTTTTATTCAACTTATGTTGTATTTAACGTTTAAAATATAGCGGTAATCAACTCAGCTATGCTAATCTTTGCATTTTATATCCGGACATTTTTTCGATATTTATGTTGTTTTTAAAAAACAAAGCCTCTATTGCGGGTGCAAGCTTGTTATTGCTTTTTTCATTACCCGCCTGGTCAGCGTCAGTACAACAAGCTATTCAGGTTCAGACAGCCACTCATCAGGCCGCAGCCAAATCCCAGCAGAAAATAAACCGGCTGGATGATCAAACCCAAAAAATGTTGAACCAGTACCGTTCAGCCATTCATCAGACCAAAAGCCTGAAAACCTATAATAAGTATCTGCAGGATATGCTGAAATCCCAGCAGGAAGAACAGGCATCGCTGCAAGAACAGCTACAAAATATCGAAACCACACAGCAGGAAATTGTGCCATTACTTCTTAGAATGATGGACAGTCTTGAAAAGTTTGTACAACTGGATATCCCGTTTCTTCCTCAGGAGCGCCAGCAACGCCTGACCAATCTGAAAAAAATGCTTCATCAGGCCAATATCACCAATGCTGAGAAATATCGCCGTATTTTGGAAGCCTTTCAGATTGAAAATGATTATGGAAAAACCATTGAAGCTTATCGGGCCGATTTAAACTTAAAAGGTAAAACCAGCTCTGTCGATTTTTTACGCCTGGGCCGGGTATCATTATATTTCCAAAGACTGGATGGCTCAGAATCCGGTTACTGGGACAAACAACAAAAACAGTGGATTATTTTAGATAACAGCTACCGGAGCGTCATCCGCAAAGGACTTAGAATTGCCCGCAAGGAAATGGCGCCTGATTTACTGACTCTTCCGATACCGGCAGCGGAGGCCGCACAATGAAAATAATCAAGATTATCTTGTTGATGATACTGGGCACGGGTTTGTCTTTTGCCAAACACACTGATCTGGACCAATTACTTCAGGAAATAAAAAAAGAGCAGAGTATTGACTATAAAATCAATAAACAAAGAGAGCGCCGGTTTCTGGCCGAAAAATCCAAACAACAGCAATTACTTAATGCCGCTCTGAATGAACTTAACAAACAAAAACAACTGAGTCAGCAACTTAAAGC
>CAYLNS010000086.1:0-3580 GCA_964385115.1 uncultured Methylomarinum sp. | reverse complement strand
CAGCAGGCTAAAATTTATAGAGTCGGCACATTTAATGTCCTGTCAGAAGGACGCTATTTACAATATGTTCCTGACATTCAAAAACTGATTGAACTGAACCGGCAGCCTGAAGATAAATACCTGGATTTGGCCGAGGACTTCATGTCAGCCAGGCAAGGGCCAGTACCTTTAGGCATTGATCCTACGCGGGGCGTTATCCTCAGCATGTTGATTCAAACCCCCAATGCACTGGAGCGAATCGAGCAGGGCGGCATCATTGGTTATATTATTTTAGCACTGGGCGCCTTCGGACTGTTCTACGCCATCTACAGACTCATCGCTCTGATGACCATTTCACAAAAAATTACCAACCAGCTTAGCTCGTCAGAAATTTTAGAAAATAACCCATTAGGGCGTATTTTAGCAGCCGCCGAAAAAACCAAAGATGAAGATACAGAAACGCTGGAACTGGTTCTGGATGAAGCGATTACCCGGGAAGTACCCACTCTGGAACAGGGGCTGGCTCTTATCAAACTGTTGGCCGCCACGGCGCCTCTGCTTGGTTTACTGGGGACGGTAACCGGTATGATTGCAACCTTTCAATCTATCAGCTTGTTTGGTACCGGCGATCCTAAATTAATGGCCAGCGGTATTTCCCAGGCACTGGTGACTACCATGCTGGGACTTTGTGTAGCCATCCCTTTACTGTTTCTGCATAGTCTGGTCGCATCCCGCAGCCGTATTCTGGTTCAAATACTGGACGAACAATCAGCTGGCATTATTACCCGTAGATTAGGCAAATAACAGTCTCATGAATTTAGTGATTGACGCTTATAACGAATTACTGGACTTTCTCAATACCGGAGGATTTGTCCTGTATATTATTTTATATACCTCAATCATCCTCTGGTTTCTGATTATCGAACGCTTTTTGTTTTTTAAAATGAGTTATCCTTCACTGCGCCGGCATTACCTTGAACAATGGCAGCAGCGAAAAGATAAACATTCCAGCTATGCCCGCTATTTTCGAACTGCATTGGTTTCTGAAGCCCTGACGGAAATGCAGAAAACACTGCCGGTTATCAAGGTACTGACGCATCTGTGCCCCATGTTAGGCCTATTAGGAACAGTCACCGGAATGATTCATGTCTTTGATGTAATGGCTATCACCGGAAACGGTAATGCCAGAGCCATGGCTTCCGGGATTTCCCAGGCAACCATTTCCACCATGGCAGGCATGGTGATTGCAATCACAGGGCTGTATTTTAATCGCCTGCTTGAGCAAAGAATTGATGACGAAACCCACCACCTGGCAGATGCCCTGCAAAATCATTAAACTTCATTATGCGCCGTAAATCCTATCGCTCTAACGAAGACCAGCAAGCCGATATCGACATGACACCGATGTTGGATATTGTCTTTATCATGCTGATTTTTTTCATTGTTACCACATCCTTTGTCAAAGAATCCGGCATTGATGTTAACCGGCCAACGGCTCAGACAGCGACACGAAAAGAGCAGGGGCATATTATCGTTGCCATTCGTTCCAATGGCGAGGTCTGGATTGATAAACGTCAGGTTGACATTCGTGCTGTCAGAGCCAATGTAGCCAGACTACACGCCGAAAACCCACTCGGCTCAGTGGTGATTGCAGCAGATAAAGACGCCAAAATTGATATGCTGACCAAAGTCATGGATCAAATCCGTATGGCCGGAATTACCAATGCGGCCATTGCAACAGAGACTGCTGCCCAGTGAAACGATTGTTACTCGCGCTCATCAGTGGTCTTTTCGTTTCACTGGCCCTGTTCTGGCTTATGCAATTTATGATTAGTAATAATCAACAGGCTCACAGTCAGACTCCTAAATTAATGATGACCGAGTTTGTGCGCCTGAAGAAAGAAAGCAAAGCCAAAATCAAACAGCGAAAAATACCTGATCCTCCGCCGGTTAAAAAAGAACCGCCTCCGCCACCGGAACTGGTTGCTCAAGAAGCACAAACACCCAATCAGACAATGACGCCACAAATGGATATCCCTGCATTGGATATTCCTCTTCAATCAGGTCGATTTAGCGGCCCGGTGATTGCCGGTATACAAATGGGACGAGGGAAAATCAGTACCAATGTGATGCCTTTGGTGCGCATCCCCCCTCGATATCCCATGAGAGCCGCAAGACGCCGCATTGAAGGCTGGGTTAAGATTGAATTCACCATTACCGAACAGGGAACGGTAAAAGATGCGGTTGTGGTAGAGTCTCAACCGGCTGAAATTTTTGATCAGGCCGCATTACGGGCTATCCAAAAATGGAAATTCAAGCCCAAGGTCATTGATGGGGAAGCGTTTGAACAACGCGCCATTCAAATTTTGCAATTTAAACTAAAAAAATGAAACGTCTCGCGTTAATTTTTATTTGCTGCTGTTTATCGACTTCTGTTTATGCTGAAAACAGCAAATCCCCTTCAGTTTCGCCATGGCTCTATAAAAAACTCAGCAAGACAGAAAAGCTGATTGAAAAAAAATCCTATCAGACGGCCCGCCAGCAATTACAAAAAATATTAAAAAATACTGACAACAACTATGAACGCGCCGTTGTTCTCAGATCACTATCGTCTGTTTATGCCTTGCAGGGAAATTACAAACAAGCGGCCTCTTTTTTAAAAAAGGCATTAGCTTTAAATGTCCTGCCCGAAAAACAGAAACTCCAGGCTTTGCTCAACCTGGGACAGCTATATATGGCCACCGGACAATATTCTCAGGCTGTCAAAGTCCTGGAACCCTGGCTAACAAGAAATCCGCATCCCGATAGTGAAACCAGCGCATTGCTGGCTAATGCCTATTCACAACTCAAACAGTATCGTAAGGCATTACCCCATATTAAAAGAGCCATCGCAAATAGCAAAAAGCCGCCTGAATCATGGTATCAGTTAAATCTGGCTTTATTATATGAATTAAACGACTATCCCTCTGCCGCCAAATTACTGATAAAACTGTTAAACAGACACCCTGATAATAAGGACTATTGGCGGCAACTGGTTTCTGTTTATCAACAATTACGACAGTACAAAAAGGCTTCCAGTGTTCAATATCTCGCTTATAAAACAGGCCTTTTTACACGAGAAAAAGATATTCTTGCGCTGGTCAATATATTGTCATACATCGATGCGCCCTATAAAGGAGCCACTTTGTTACAGGCTGAAATCAAGCGTAAAAGGGTTCGCTCCACCAGTAAAAACTGGGAATTGCTGGCCTCCCAATGGCAGCAGGCCAGAGAGCTTGATAAAGCGATTAATGCGTTAAAAACCGCCTCGAAATTAAGCCCCAAAGGAAAGCTGTATCTTCAATTAGGACAAATTTATACTGAACAGGAAAACTGGCCACAAGCCATTGACGCACTAACAAGCGCTATCAGTAAAGGCGGGCTGAACAATCCGGGAGCAGCCTGGTTACTGCTGGGCATCAGCCATTATGAATCAGGCCATATCAAACAAGCCTGGAAAGCCTTTAACCAGGCCAGTCATTATAAAAAGCAGAAAAAACAGGCGCGACAATGGCTGAGTTATATTAATTCCGACAAGCAACGCCCCTAAACCCCAGGCTGA
>CAYLNS010000085.1:0-10655 GCA_964385115.1 uncultured Methylomarinum sp. | reverse complement strand
ATCCAGTTTTCTGTCATTGTTTAATCCTCTTGGTGAAAAATAAAATATAACGGCTGACAAAATCAGTTGTTTTGTCACTACTTAACATATTAAATACCTAAATACGCTGAGTAATTGCGTTACTTTTTTACATATAAATCAGTGATGGTGCCGGTTATCATTTCAGAAGCTAATGCAATGGTTTCTGAAAGTGTTGGGTGGGCATGAATAGTCAGACCGATATCTTCGGCATCAGCGCCCATTTCCAGCGCCAGGACTGCTTCAGCCAGTATTTCTCCAGCATTGGGGCCGACCATGCCGGCGCCGAGAACCCGGCCAGTTTCCTTGTCACAAAGTATTTTTGTTACACCCTCGTTGCGGCCAAGGCTTAAGGAACGGCCATTAGCTGCCCACGGAAAAGCGCCTTTGTCATATTCTATACCCTGTTCTTTTGCCTGATTCTCAGTCAGGCCCATCCAGGCGACTTCCGGGTCGGTATAGGCAACTGACGGAATGGTCAGGGCGTCAAAGGCAGCTTTCTGACCACTGATGACTTCGGCGGCAATTTTGCCTTCATAAACTGCTTTATGTGCCAGCATGGGGTTGCCCACAATATCTCCAATGGCGAAAATATGCGGGACATTGGTGCGCTGTTGCTTGTCAACCGCAATAAAACCGGCCTCGTCAACATTAACACCGGCTTTATCGGCAGCAATTTTATGACCGTTAGGTCGGCGACCGACGGCTACCAGGACTTTGTCAAATACTTCCGACTCAGGCGCTTTATCACCTTCAAAGCTGACTTTTAATCCTTCTTCAGTGGCTTCAATAGCGCTGACTTTAGTCTTTAGCCAGATATTGGCATATTGTTTTTTAATACGCTTTTGTAATGGCATCACCAGGTCTTTGTCACAACCCGGGATAATTTGATTCATCAATTCAACAACACTGATTTCAGAGCCCAGTGCATGATAAACGGTTGCCATTTCAAGCCCAATGATACCGCCGCCGATAATGAGTAATTTTTTGGGAATATCTTCCAGCGCCAGAGCATCGGTTGAATCCATCAACCGAGGGTCATCATTCGGGAAAATCGGAATCCGGGTTGGATGAGAGCCCGCCGCAATAATGGCATTTTCAAATGTAACTGTCTGAGTGCCAGATTCACCTTGTACTTCCAGCGTATGGCTGGAGATGAATTGACCGGTTCCCTGCAAGCGGGTGACTTTGCGCTGTTTAACCAGTCCGTCCAGACCCTGGTTCAAGGTTTTGGTGACACTGGCTTTCCAGTCACGAATTTTATCCAGGTCCAGCTTGGGCTTGCCAAAAGAGACGCCATGCGCTTTAAATTCTTCAGCTTCATGAATAATCTGGGCAATGTGTAACAGGGCCTTGGAAGGGATGCATCCCACATTCAGGCAGACACCGCCTAAAACTGGATATCTCTCGACCAGAACGACCTTTTTTCCCAGGTCGGCCGCCCGAAAAGCCGCTGTATATCCACCCGGGCCTCCACCCAGTACCAGAACTTCTGCATTAATAGTTGATTCGGCAGACATAGTCTTTGACTCCTTGACTTAAAGAATTAAACGGCGAATATCGCCCAGATAAGATTTTACCGCTTCCATAAAACGTGCGCCTTCAGCTCCATCAATGACGCGATGATCATAAGTCAAATCCAAAGGCAACATCAGTTTAGGCTCAAAATCCTCACCATTCCAGACCGGTTGCATTTTGGCCCGGGTAACTCCCAGAATGGCAACTTCAGGTGCATTGACAATTGGTGTAAACGCGGTTCCCCCTATACCGCCAAGACTTGAAATCGTCATGCAGCCACCCTGCATATCAGCAGGCATAAGTCGGCCTTTACGGGCTAATTCACTTTTTTCGCCCAGCTCCTGTGAGAGCTGAAAAATACCTTTTTGATCGACGTCCTTGATAACCGGGACGACGAGTCCATTCGGGGTGTCAACGGCAATACCGATATGGAAATAATGTTTGAAAATGATTTTTTCACCATCGGCTGACAGCGAGCTGTTAAAGGCGGGGAACTGTTTCATGGCGGCAACCAGTGCCTTCATGATAAAAACCAGTGCTGTGATGCGGATGTCGTTATTTTTATCGGCATTGGTGGCTTTGCGAAAAGCCTCCAGCTCGGTAATATCCACTTCATCATGATAAGTTACCATCGGCAGATTCAGCCAGACACGGGTCATATTCTGCCCGGTCAGACGTTTGATTTTGCTGAGTGGTTTTTCTTCAATTTCACCAAACTGACTGAAATCAACTGCCGGAATAGGGGGGATACCCGCTCCGCTTTGTGCGCTGCCGGATTGAATGATATTTTTTACAAAGGCCTTGACGTCTTCTTTTAGAATACGTCCTTTTCGGCCACTGCCTTTAGGGATTTGATGGATATCAACCCCCAGCTCACGGGCAAACAGACGGACACTGGGTGTTGCATGAACCTTACGGTCCGTCGTTACTGGTTCCGCGGCTAATGCTGGCGAGCTGACGGTTTTTTGCGGCTCGGTCTTTGCGATTGTTTCCGGTTCCGATTTGTTTTCAGGCTCGTCTGCTTTGGGTTCGCTGTCGGCAACGGTTGCTTCTGGTTCTGGTTCAGGCTCATCTGCCGGCTGTTCGGTTGCCTGAGCTTCAGTCGATACGGTGGCAATCAGAGTGCCTTCGTTGACCTTATCACCCACTTTGATATGAACCTGTTCGACCGTGCCTGCGACACTGGCCGGTAAATCCATCGTGGCTTTATCGGTTTCCAGAACCGCCAGGGTCTGTTCCAGTTCTATTTTGTCACCCGGCTGAACCAGAACCTCGATTACATCAATGTCACTAACATTTCCCAGATCTGGAACTTTTATTTCTTGTGATGCCATATAAAAATGCCTTCCCTTATTTTAACCACGGAGAATCAACATCCGGGGTAATATTGTATTTTGCAATTGCGACTTCAATCTGGTTTGCATCGATTTCACCTTGCTCTGCCAGACTGTACAGTGCGGCCACGGTAATGTGATAGCGATCGACCTCAAAAAAGCTGCGTAATTTTTCGCGGGTATCCGAACGGCCAAAACCATCGGTACCCAGAACCCGGTAAGGTGCTTTAATAAACGGACGGATTTGCTCGGCAAAAAGACGCATATAATCCGTGGCCGCAATGACAGGCCCTTTGGCTTTTTCAAGACACTGACTGACATGCGGTTGGCGTGGTTTTTGTGTAGGGTGCAAGCGGTTCCAGCGCTCACAGGCCTGGCCGTCTCGGGCTAATTCGGTAAAGCTTGGGCAGCTCCATAAGTCGGATTCAACATTCCAGTCTTCACGCAACAACTTGGCCGCTTCAATCACTTCACAGAAAATTGTACCTGAACCCAATAGTTGTACCCGGGGTTTATTGCTGCGAATACCTGCACCTTTGCGGAACAGATACATCCCTTTCAGGATATTTTCTTCAGCACCTTCCGGTATCGAGGGATGCTCATAGTTTTCATTCATCAGGGTGATGTAATAAAAAATATCTTCCTGATTGACATACATTCGTTTCAGACCATCATGAATGATGACAGCCAACTCATAAGCAAAGGTCGGGTCATAGCTATAGCAGTTGGGCACGGTTGCAGACATCAAATGACTGTGGCCATCCTCGTGTTGCAGGCCTTCGCCATTTAATGTGGTGCGGCCGGCTGTGCCGCCGAGTAAAAAACCGCGGGTGCGCTGGTCGGCTGCTGCCCAAATCAGGTCGCCGACCCGTTGGAATCCAAACATCGAATAATAAATAAAGAATGGAATCATCGGCACGCCATGGGTGGAGTAGGCGGTTCCAGCGGCAATGAAATCACACAGGCCGCCGGCTTCGTTAATGCCTTCCTGTAATACCTGGCCGTGTTTATCTTCTTTGTAAAATAAAAGCTGTTCGGCATCCTGAGGGGTATAAAGCTGTCCGACATGAGACCAGATACCCAGTTGTCTGAACATACCTTCCATACCAAAAGTCCGCGATTCATCCGGTACAATCGGCACGACTCGATTACCAATCTGTTTATCTTTAACCAGTGTGTTCAGGATTCTGACAAACGCCATGGTAGTTGAAATTTCATGGCCTTCGCCCGGGCCTTCCAACATGGCGCTAAAAGTTTCCAGAGGGGGGATTTCCAGTGGGTAAGCTTTTGGTTTTCGGGCCGGGAGATAACCGCCCAAATCCGTACGCCGCTGGCGCATATATTGCAGTTCTTTGGAATCTTCAGGGAGTTTCAGATACGGCAGGTTTTCCAATTCATCGTCACTGACCGGCAACTGGTAGCGGTCGCGGATATTTTTGATGGACTCCAGACTCATTTTTTTCTGCTGATGACTGGTGTTTTGCGCCTGACCTGAGGAGCCCATTCCATAGCCTTTAATGGTTTTCGCCAGAATCACAGTCGGCTGGTCTTTATGTTTAACAGCAGCGTTGTAGGCGGCAAAGACTTTTAACGGATCGTGTCCACCACGATTCAGTTCCCAGATGTCGCGGTCGGTGTAGTCTTCAACCAGTGCGCGTAATTCAGGGGTATTGAAGAATTTTTCCCTGACATAGGCACCGTCTTTGGATTTAAAGGTTTGATAATCGCCGTCCACACATTCCATCATGCGTTTGACGATTAATCCTTTTTTATCACGGGCCAATAATGGATCCCAGCGGCGCCCCCAGATTACTTTGATGACATTCCAGCCGGCGCCACGGAAGTCGCCTTCCAGTTCCTGGATGATTTTTCCGTTGCCGCGAACCGGGCCGTCCAGACGTTGCAGGTTACAGTTGATGACAAAAACCAGGTTATCCAGTTTTTCCCGGCCTGCCATGCCAATGGCGCCCAGTGTTTCAGGTTCGTCGCACTCACCGTCGCCCAGAAAGGCCCAGACTTTTCTGCCCTCGGTTTGGGCAAGCCCTCTGTCTTGCATATAACGCATGAAACGGGCCTGATAAATAGCCATAATCGGCCCCAGGCCCATTGATACGGTTGGGAATTGCCAGAATTCAGGCATTAGCCACGGGTGAGGATAGGAAGAAAGGCCGTTTCCGCCGACTTCCTGGCGGAAATTATCCATTTGTTCTTCGCTCAAACGGCCCAGTAGAAAAGCGTGGGCATAGGTTCCTGGAGCGGAGTGCCCCTGAATAAAAATGAGATCTCCACCGTGATTGTCATCAGCAGCATGCCAGAAATGATTTTGTCCCACTTCGTACAATGTAATCGCTGAAGCGAAACTGGCGATATGCCCACCCACATTGGTGTGCTTATTGGCTCTTAACACCATCATCATGGCGTTCCAGCGGATATAGGAGCGGATAGTGCGCTCTATATCAGTCTTGCCAGGATATTTGGGCTGTTGAGAAACGGGAATAGTATTGATGTAAGGGGTGGTAGCGCTAAACGGTATATCGGTACCCGCTTTGCGGGCAACATTTACCAGAGCTTCTATCAAAAAACCGGCTCGGTCCTGGCCTTCTTGTTCAATAACTGATTCCAGCGCTTCAATCCATTCGCGGGTTTCATCCGGGTCAATATCGGTATGTCCCAAGACCTCGGTGTTTAAACGTTTATTCATCACAATGCCTAATGAAAATCAGTGGAGTTCGACTTAATTGCACAATTGTAACTGGTTGGCGGTTTTTTTGGAAATGTGAGTCGCTGCTTATCTTAAAAAACTTGGAAGGTAACGGTCTGTCCTGCGGTTATTTAAAAGATGTAAGGAAGCTTCATTAGCGGGTAATGAGAGTGGTGAGTATTGGGAACTGTTCAGTGACATCTCAGCCATTTGTCAGAAGAAGCCGCTAATACACTTCAATAAACTTGAGGGGGCATTTTGACATAACTGTTTTTGTGGAGACTGACAAATCAGGAGTGGTTTGTCAGTCATTCCTTAGAAATATCAGCGTAATAAAAGCAGCGGTTTTTTATTTTTCAGCAGCATTTTGTGAGTAAAACTGCCCAGTAACATTTCATGCAGACGGGTGTGGCTGAAAGCGCCCATGACGGTCATGTCAATGTCATGTTCGGCCTGATATTGACACAGCACATCTTCTGGCTTTCCCTGTAGTTTTTTGCTGATTAGCCGAATGTCACCCGAAGCCTGGATTTTTGCCGCGGCCTGCTGTAATAAATCAGCAGCGGACTCTTCATTTTTTTTAACGCAGACGAGATGACATTCCAGGCCTTTAAATAATGGACTCCTTGCAACCATTTCAACGGCTTTTTCAGCCGCTTTGCCACCATCATAAGCCAGCATGATGCGTTGTGGCGCATGAAAAGCGTCGTTAATAATCAAAATCGGGCGATGTAATGAACGGATAACGGCTTCAAGTTTTGAGCCAATCTGATCGGGCTGATTTTCATGGACCCGGCCTCTGCGTCCCAGAACCAGGACGCCGATTTGTTGTTCAAGTTCAATGACCACTTCGATTAAATCCCCGTGCCGCTGCAGACATTGAGGATTGTCTATGCCATCTTCAATGACCCGTTGTTTAGCGGCATTCAGCAGCAGCTTCCCGGCCTTGAGTTTCAAGCGGTTTTGTTTTTCTTCCAGTTCAGCAATTTCATCCAGTAAATGTTCCTGGGTGCCCAAACCGATATTGCCGGAAGCATCGGCTTTGAGTGCTGTTTCGTGATGATGGTTGATGGTATGCAGCAGGGTCAACGGGGCGTGAGTCTGCTTGCTGATCCATACGGCATAATCGCAGACAGCTTCACTGAGTTCTGTGCCATCAATACAGGCAATAATCTGTTGATTTGAATGGATCATTAATGATCTCCTAAAACTTTTTCAATTTCTTCCGGATTTTCATGCGTACCAAAACGATCGATGATGGTTGCGCTGGCCTCATTCAAACCAATCAGTTTGACGATTGTTCCGTCCCGACGGAACTTTAACACAACCTTGTCCAATGCCGAAACAGCCGACAAGTCCCAGAAATGGGCATGTGTCAGGTCGATAATGACCTCATCCAGGGCTTCTTTAAAATCAAAATAACGGACAAATTTATCAGCAGAATTAAAGAAAACCTGCCCATGAACTCGGTAGGTCCGGGTAAAATGCTCTTCGTCCAGATCAGAATCAACATACATGAAGTGACTGATTTTGTTGGCAAAAAACAAGGCGGCCAGTAAAACCCCGACAAAAACACCTAATGCCAGGTTATGCGTCCAGACGACGACAATCACGGTGGCCAGCATGATGATATTGGCCGAAAGCGGATATTTTTTCATGTTAATGACAGACTCCCAGCTGAAAGTACCGATAGAAACCATAATCATCACCGCGACCAGCGCGGCCATGGGAATCTGCTTAATCCATTGGTCCAGGAAAACCACCATAATCAATAAAAAAATACCCGCTACCAGGGTTGATAAACGTCCCCGACCACCGGATTTGATGTTGATAACCGATTGTCCAATCATGGCGCAACCGGCCATGCCGCCGAATAGTCCTGCGCCTATATTGGCCAGGCCCTGGGCCTTGCATTCACGGTTTTTATCGCTGTCAGTATCGGTCAAATCATCAATAATGGTGGCTGTCATTAATGATTCAAGCAGGCCGACGACGGCCAGTGGCAAGGCATAGGGCAGAATAATCTGTAAGGTTTCAAGATTTAACGGTACATCCGGCCATAAAAAAACAGGCAGCGTGTCGGGTAGCTCCCCCATATCCCCAACAGTATGTATATCCAGATTGAGATAAATGGCCACAGCGGTTAAAGTCAGTATACAAACCAGTGGCGAGGGAATTGAGCGGCCGATACCAGGTATATAAGGAAACAGGTAAATGATGCCGAGCCCTGCGGCTGTCATGGCGTAAACCTGCCAGCTGACGCCGGTCAGTTCAGGCAGTTGCGCCATAAAAATCAAAATGGCCAGGGCATTGACAAATCCAGTGACCACGGACTTTGAAACAAAACTCATTAGTTTGCCCAATTGTAAATAACCGGCAATAATCTGAAACACACCGGTCAGCAGCGTGGCGGCCAGTAAATATTGCAAGCCATGATCTTTGACCAGGGTTACCATGAGCAATGCCATTGCACCAGTGGCTGCAGAAATCATTCCGGGGCGGCCGCCGGTAATCGCCGTGATGACGGCAATACAAAAAGAAGCATAGAGTCCGACTTTGGGGTCTACCCCGGCAATGATTGAAAAGGCAATGGCTTCGGGGATCAAGGCAAGCGCCACCACGGTGCCTGCCAGCACATCGTTGCGGATATTGCCAAGCCAGTCCTGTTTTTTTGAAAGTAATAGCATGTTATTCCTGTGATTTAGGCGTGTTTACACGCTGTTAATCTAATCGAATATAGAGAGTCGCTTCGACGTCCGGCACAAAAACTTAATCAGAACAGTTAACAGAGTGGTTTATAATTTGGAAAAAGGCCGCATATTATATGTCATTATGAACAAAAGCAGTAACTGCTCTGCGTATTTAAGTATTTAATTTTGTTTATTAAGTGACTGAAATTAACATATTTTTCTTTTAAAGCGCTGAGTAATGACCAAAACCTTTTTAAAGAAAAAACACAGGATATTAAACATGAGTGAACAGGATACTTTACGCCGTTTTCTTTTTGAAAATGCCGGCGTGCGCGGTGAATGGGTCAGGCTGGAAAAGAGCTGGCAGCAGGCAAAAAAATTTCAATTGTGTGTGAATGATGCGGTTGAATCTCAATTGGGGCAGGCGTTGGCGGCTGTGACTTTATTATCTGCGACGATAAAATTTAAAGGTTCCATGATTTTACAGCTTCAAGGGAATGGTCTATTAAAGGCCATCGTCGCCCAGGCCAGTGATGACCGAAAAGTCAGATGTCTGGTCAGAAGCGAGGAGTCGGTAAATCCGGGAACATTGAAACAAATGATGGGTGAGGGGCATCTGGTGTTGACCATTGAGTCGGATATTTCTGAGCCATACCAGGGCATTGTGGCACTGGAGCAGGATACCTTGGCTGATTTGTTAACAACCTATTTTAAACAGTCTGAGCAACTTGATACCCGCTTATGGTTATTTGCCAATCAGACTTATGCGGCTGGATTATTGCTTCAGGAACTTCCTGATCAGCAGGATGCTCAGAAAGATTGGGAAAGAATAGTCATGCTGGCAAATACGGTTACTGAGCAGGAAATGTTGACGCTGGATTGTGAGGAAATGCTGCATCGTTTATTTCACGAAGAGCAGGTGAGACTATTTGAACCTGAACCGGTTGAGTTTTCCTGTCATTGCTCCAAACAAAAAATCAGTGAGACATTATTGTCCCTGGGAAAGGACGAATTAACACAATTGCTTCAGGAACAGCAAACTGTGACGGTGGGTTGTCAGTTCTGCGGGCGAAACTATTCATTTAGCCAGGACGATATACAAGCTTTGCTGGATGACCTGGATGCCATGAATGAAAATAATTTTACCCGTCATTAGGCCTGGGTCAGGCGTACTCTATTTTTTAAGCACATTACCCGATTATTGATTATGAAAAGATTTTTAAGAATGGCGTTGATTTTTAGCCTGTTATCTACCATGACAGGCTGTTTTTACTGGTGGCGTGCTTATCAGACCTATCAGCAAATGGATGAATTTGACAAATATTTTGCGATTACGACCGACAAGGGATTCACCGTTCATTTTAAAGACCCTATTATGTTGAGCGATGATTTTGTGCAATTGGCTAAATTAAGACCCAGTAAGGAATATGATACGCCCGAGGGCAAGGTGTTTCATTATCTGTTTCGCAAGATTGACAGCAATGGCAATATTGTTAAACCGGAAGTCAGTTTTTATTTTGATTTGACCTTTAATGATGAAGATCGCGTTAAAAGCTGGACTTTTTCACCGTTATTTTTACAGATTGCCCCACCGGAATTTTTGGAAATGTCTTTCCGCTCATTGGGCGCAGCCGATATTAATACCGAAGCCAAACAACTTAAGGTTGATACCAGTAAACTGAAAAAAACCGATGCAAAATTACCGCTAAAATCAGTAGTTGTCAAAAATTTGGGTGAGCCGTTGTCTATAGAGAACCGCGAAGACAGTGAAGTGTATCTTTATCACTTCAGACTGGAAGCCTATGATATTGAAGAAGGTTATGAAGACAGAGCTTTGAGCCGATTGAAATTAACCTTCGACAAGAAAACCCAGGAAATGATTAAAATGTCAGGACGATTTGCCGGTCTTAAAATATCAATCAACTACCGTAATTATCAGAAACGGCAGCTGGCAAAACAATAATGAATGGGCTTTATACAACATCCTGCCTTGTGATGGCAGGATGCTGAATAAACCTGGAATAACCCGTGTTAAGCGTTAAGAGACTGAACGCCGTTTTTTCGTTTACTGAATGACAGCGTAGAAATCAGCGCAAGCAGTATCAATAATATTGTCGATGGCTCGGGAACATTGGCTGAGCCTGAATCTGGTAATGTGGAAACGGTTGCCAGCAAGATACTGTCGTTAGCACAATTCATGGTCCAGTGGATATTGAATGCGCTGCCATTCCAGCCAGCAGCAGTCAATAGATTCAGTGCAACCCCGACTTCGTAAAAATAATGCTCATCGTTTTGCCAGTCACCGTATCCGGTAACGGCTGAGCTGGAGATGGCAAGATTGGCAGTACCTAAAGAATCGCCGCTCAATATAGAGGTAGGGTGTTCAGATTTTAC
>CAYLNS010000084.1:0-10708 GCA_964385115.1 uncultured Methylomarinum sp. | reverse complement strand
CTACACGGATGTATTGACGGCGTCTTCTGGAGTAAGTGACTGATATTAAACACCTGAATACGCTGAGTATTTACGCTGTTTTTAGGGTTATCCTTATATTATTGACGGCAAAGCCGGGTTAACAGGATTTAGACTACCCCAATCATCTCGATTTTTATTATGCCTGCGATAGATAATCGGCACTTTATGCGGTAACAAACAGTTTTCTCAGGTTTTTTTTAAATTTTATCCAGCTTATTAAATTCTTTATAAAGCCCCGCTATCTATTGGTTTAAAAATGATTTTTAATTTTTTTTTATGCCAATCTTCGTCACTTACACCTGTCAACTCTTATTAGCAACTTGATTTATTCTGTTTTTTCATATTTTTAGGTTAAAATGATTGGTTTTTTAAAGCCCTTACAAAGGCTTTGCAGCGGTTCATATTCTCTTAATCAGCCCGCCGGCTGATTAGTTCAGTGTCTATAAACCCGATACCATGCCTTCGCACTTGCGTTGGGTGAACAGTTTTTTATGTCCATTTTTAGAGTACAAACATGACAGATCTATCGCTATATCGAAACATCGGCATCTTCGCCCACGTGGATGCTGGTAAAACAACTACTACGGAACGTATCCTCAAGCTGACCGGCAAAATCCATAAAATTGGTGAGGTTCATGATGGTGCAGCGACAACAGACTTCATGGAACAGGAACAGGAACGGGGCATCACCATTCAGTCGGCTGCAACCTCCTGTGAATGGAATGGTCATCGGCTGAATATCATTGATACACCGGGACACGTTGACTTTACCATTGAAGTATATCGTTCTTTAAAAGTTCTGGACGGTGGTGTTGGTGTTTTCTGCGGCTCGGGTGGCGTTGAACCGCAATCAGAAACCAACTGGCGCTATGCCAACGAATCAGAAGTTGCCCGTATTATCTATGTCAACAAACTGGATAGATTAGGCGCCGACTTCTTCCGCGTCGTCAAGCAGGTCGAAGATGTACTGGGCGCAAATCCTCTGGTTATGACGCTGCCTATCGGTCGCGAAGATGATTTTGTCGGTGTCGTTGATTTGCTGACTCGTAAAGCCTGGATCTGGGATGATTCCGGAGACCCGTTGAAATATGAAATCAAAGATGTTCCTGAAGACATGGTCGACCAGGTTGAAGAATGGCGGGAAAAACTGATTGAAACCGCTGTCGAGCAAGACGACGAAGCCATGGAAAAATATCTGGATGGTGAAGAGCCTGACATGGATACCATTAAACGCTGTATCCGCAAAGGCACTATTGCTCTGGATTTCTTCCCGACTTATTGCGGCTCTTCTTTCAAAAACAAAGGTGTTCAGCTGGTTCTGGATGCGGTTGTTGACTACTTGCCGAACCCGACTGAAGTCAAACCACAGCCTGAAGTTGATCTGGAAGGTAATGAAACAGGTGAATTCGCCATTGTCGACCCAAGCAGACCTTTGCGCGCGCTGGCCTTTAAAATCATGGACGATCGTTTTGGCGCCCTGACCTTTATCCGTATTTATTCAGGTACTCTGGAAAAAGGCATGACTGTTCTGAATACCGCCACCGGTAAAACAGAACGTATCGGCCGTATTGTTGAAATGCATGCTGACTCCCGTGAAGAACTGGATTCTGCTCAGGCGGGTGATATTGTTGCGGTCATCGGTATGAAAAATGTTCAGACCGGTCATACCTTATGCGATCCTAAAAACCCGGCCACACTGGAACCTATGGTATTCCCTGATCCTGTTATCTCTATTGCTGTCGCACCAAAAGACAAAAGCAGTGCAGAGAAACTGGGTATTGCTATCGGTAAAATGATTCAGGAAGATCCATCTTTCCGTGTTGAAACTGATGAAGACAGTGGCGAAACCATTCTAAAAGGCATGGGCGAGCTGCATCTGGATATCAAAATTGATATTCTGAAAAGAACGCATGGTATTGAAGTCGATGTCGGTAAACCTCAGGTTGCCTATCGCGAAACCATTACCCAGCGTGTTGAAGACAGCTATACTCATAAAAAACAGTCTGGTGGTTCTGGTCAGTACGCTAAAATCGACTATATCGTTGAGCCGGGTGAACCAGGCAGCGGCTTCCAGTTTGAATCCACAGTAACCGGCGGTAACGTTCCTAGAGAATACTGGCCTGCCGTAGAAAAAGGCTTCAAGCTAAGCATGGATAAAGGTGTTCTGGCGGGCTACCCTTGCCTGGACGTTAAAGTCAACCTGTTTGATGGAGCTTTCCACGCCGTTGACTCCTCAGCTGTTGCCTTTGAGATTGCCGCAAAAGCCGCTTATCGTCAAACCATGCCAAAAGCCGGCCCTCAGCTGATTGAACCAATCATGAAAGTTGATGTATTCACACCAGAAGATCACGTTGGTGACGTGATTGGTGACCTTAACCGTCGCCGCGGCATGATTAAATCTCAGGAGCCAGGCCCAACCGGTGTTCGCATCAAAGCTGACGTTCCGCTGAGTGAAATGTTCGGTTATATCGGCGACCTTAGAACTATGACTTCAGGTCGCGGGCAATTCTCCATGGAATTCTCCCACTACCTGCCATGCCCGAAAAATGTGGCGGAAGAAGTCATCAAGGAAGCTCTGGAACGTAATAAAAACAGCTAGTTTTTTACTCTTCAGTCCTGAAAAACCCTTCAGGGCTGATATTCCAGACACAAAAAATCCCGCTGAAGCAATGCTTCAGCGGGATTTTTTTGTCTTAGAATATCTTAGACAACCTACAAACCAGGCTTCATGATTGATAAGTCACAGTCAGTGCCTCAACAATCAAAACAGCCTGAATTTATGGATAATCAACAAATATCTTTTTATTCGTAATTTTTGCTGGCAAAATCCCAGTTAACCAGAGACCAGAAGGCTTCCAGATACTTAGGACGGGCATTACGATAGTCAATATAATAAGCATGCTCCCAGACATCACAAGTCAACAAAGGCGTCTGGCCTTCAGTTAACGGACAGCCCGCATTGCTGGTGCTCACCAGCTCCAGAGAACCATTAGGGTTTTTAACCAACCATGCCCAACCCGACCCAAAAGTAGTGACCGCGCATTTGGTGAAAGCTTCTTTGAATTCTTCAAAAGAACCAAAGGTTCTGATAATTGCATTAGCCAAATCACCTGTTGGTTCACCGCCACCGTTTGGAGACAGGCTGTTCCAGTAAAAAGTGTGATTCCAGACTTGCGCGGCATTATTAAAAATACCACCCGAAGAAGTCTTGATAATTTCTTCCAGTGATTTTCCTTCAAACTCGGTACCTGGTACCAGGTTATTCAGATTAGTCACATAGGTTTGATGATGCTTTCCATAATGGTATTCTAATGTCTCTTCAGAAATATGGGGGGCCAAAGCATCTTTCGCATAAGGTAACGGGGGTAATTCAAAAGTCATATCAATCTCCTGTACAATCAAAAAGAAAACACCAAGCCTAAGCCTTCGGCTTAATAACCAAGTATTATAATAAAGAATTATCATCTTGGCATAGTTAAATGTTTTACCATAACCGACTTCCTTTTTTTAATTTTTTTGAAAATCATCATGGCATTGGAAATAGAGCATAAATTTTTACTTAAAAATGACAGCTGGAAACAGCAGGTAAGCCGCAGCGTCAAATACAAACAAGGCTATCTAAGCAGCACCGAAAAAAATTCAATCCGAGTCAGAATATCCGACAAACAGGCCTGGCTGAATATCAAAAGTGCAACGATTGGCAATCACCGCCTGGAATATGAATATGAAATCCCCCTTTCTGACGCCAATGAAATACTGGAAAAACTATGCCATAAACCCTTAATTGAAAAAACCCGTTATTTTGTTGTTCATGATGGACATACCTGGGAAATTGATGTCTTTGAAGGTGACAATGAGGGCCTGGTTGTTGCGGAAATAGAACTTGAAAGTCTGGACGAAAGCTTCACCCTTCCCGATTGGGTAGATCGCGAAGTAACCGACGATTTGCGCTATTACAACAACAGTTTAAGCAAAAATCCCTATAAAAACTGGAAATAACCCCCAACCCTCTTGAAATACAGGCCGAAATACACTATATTGACCTGTATGATTAAAACAACAGCTGTTGCAATATTGTTACTAGTTAGCCAGACCGTTCTGGGGGCATCCCTGAGCGAGTCTATTACTCAACTGGAACGCCAATGGGCGCAAATTTATTACTTAAGCCCCGAAGAACAGCAAGAAAAAGAATTTACAGCTTTGCTGAAAACAGCCGAACAACTCAATCAGCAATACCCGGAAGCCGCCGAGCCGAAAATATGGCAGGCGGTTATCCTGTCAACACGCGCGGCTTTTCAGTCTCCTTTAGATGCGCTTTCAAATCTGGACAAAGCCAAACAATTACTCGAACAAAGCATTCAACTGGATAGTCACGCCTTAAAAGGTTCGGCCTATGTTACCCTGGGCACTCTATACTTTATGGCCCCCGGCTGGCCCTTTTCATTTGGCGACACAGAAAAAGCACAACAACTTTTAACCAAGGCGCTGAAAATCAATCCCAATGGTATAGACAGCAATTATTTCTATGCCAAATATCTTCTTAGCCAGGATATGGAGCAGGAAGCACAAAAGTACCTTGAAAAAGCTCTGGCCGCACCTATACGACCCAAGCAAAAATTTGCCGACCTTCATTTAAAACATGAAGTTCAGTCCACGCTGTCTGAATCTCCTTCAAAATCAAAACTGGCTGCATTATTTTCAGACCATACAGGCCGCTCTGTTAAACAACAGTGACCTTCTAACAACCCAGCTAATTCAGCTCACAAACCGACAAATCTCAGTTGTTTATAAAAGCAACGCCCTATCTGTTGGTCTTGGTTTACCAGTCTATTACAAGTCCTGTGCACAGCGGTGTAATAAAGCCTGAACAATCCGCTGTTACCGCATCAAAAAGCCTCTTGCCCTATTTTTCTTGACTATAATTGCTGATACAACACACAAGAACTGGTAGAAACAGTCGTTTATGCAGCACAAAATAGAAAAAACACGCAGGCGTTATAACCAATGGGTGGCAACTGAATCATTGGAAGATTATGCCTTGCGTTATGCGCCTGCCAGTTTCCGCCAGTGGCTACCCTTTGTGATAGGCAACACCGCATTAGGCAGTATTTCATTTCTTGCCTTAGAAGCGATTGGCGCTGCCTTGTTGCTGGATTATGGTTTCAGCAATGCCTTCTGGGGGATTGTAATAGCCTCGCTGATTATCTTTTTGACCGGCATCCCCATCGCCTATTACTGCGCCCGTTATAATATCGATCTCGACCTTTTGACTCGCAGCGCTGGTTTCGGCTATATCGGCTCTTCTGTCACCTCGTTGATTTACGCCTCCTTCAGTTTTATTTTCTTTGCGCTGGAAGCGGCAATTATGGCGCAGGCATTATTATTGTATTTTGATTTGCCATTATCGCTGGGATATATCGTTTGTTCATTAATCATCATTCCTTTGGTCTTTTATGGCATAACACTGATTAGCGCCTTACAGAAATGGACTCAGCCACTGTGGCTGATTCTGATGTTGTTACCCCTCTATTTTGTATTGACATCCCAGCCTGAGCTACTGAATAAAGTCCGCCATTTTTCCGGAACAATCACAGGCAGCAATCAATTTGATATTTATTATTTTGGTATCGCGTGCGGCATTTCACTGTCCCTGATTGCTCAAATCGGTGAACAAGTGGATTACTTGCGATTCATGCCCGATCAAAATAAAAACAATCGCTGGGGCTGGTGGCTTACTGTCATCCTCGCCGGCCCTGGCTGGATTTTAATGGGCTGTTTTAAACAAATACTGGGCATGTTGCTGGCCGTATTGGTTTTATTGAGCGGCATGGCGCTGACAGAAGCCAGACAACCCATTCAAATGTATAACATCGCCTATCGCTTTGTTTTTGATAATCCCGATCAGGCGCTTTTTCTCAGCATGCTTTTTGTACTGTTGTCACAAATCAAAATCAATGTCACCAATGCCTATGCCGGCTCACTGGCCTGGTCCAATTTTTTCTCCCGCATAACCCATTCCCATCCCGGCCGCGTCGTTTGGCTGATTTTCAATATTGCCATTGCCTTGATTCTCATGGAACTGGGTATCTTTGAGGCGCTGACCGGAATCCTGGGGCTTTACTCCAATATCGCCACTGCCTGGATAGGCGCAATTACCGCTGATTTAATCATCAATAAACCGCTGAAATTAAGCCCTCCGATGGTGGAATTTAAACGGGCGCATCTGTTTGATTTTAATCCGGTCGGGTTTGTCAGCATGCTGCTGGCTTCGTTTATTTCAATACTCGCCTATACGGGAGTATTCGGTCTGTATGCTCAGGCATTTTCACCCTTGCTGGCACTATGTATCAGTTTTTTTCTGGCGCCTGTCATTGCCAGACTCACACAGGGAAAATATTACATTGCCCGAAATAATACCCACTATGATTGTTCTGAGACATCAGAGACCTGTGGTGCCTGTGAGCAGCAATATGCCCAGACCGATATGGCTTATTGCCCTTATTACGATCATCCCATCTGTTCACTCTGCTGTACCTTGGATTCCAATTGTCACGACAGTTGCAAACCTAAACCGCCGGCTTTTTATCAGCACGCCATTGTGCGAATGATTAATCTTTTGACGCTGAATAAAATATCCCCTCAAAGCATTCAGCGTATCGCCTGGTTTTTATCCCTTTGGGGCATGATGTTAGCTGTGCTTGGGCTGACGCTCTGGGTCATTTTTGTTCATCCACTCGGGATTATCGACACTAAAAACACAGTCGTTTTTCATGAGCTTTTTTATCCTGTTTTTTGGGTCATTGCCTTATTTTTAAGTATTTTATCCTGGTGGCTGGTATTGATTCAGGAAAGCCGAAATTTGGCCGAAACTGAACTTATCGAACAAAACCAGAAACTGACCAAGGAAATAGTCATCCGGCAACAGGCAGAGCAGAGAGCTGCTCAGAAAGCACAGGAACTGCGCCAACAAGCCGATATCATTAAACATAATTATCGGCAGTTAGCGCGTAGCGAGTCCTTTCTCAAACAGTTAATACAGGCGCAGCCGGCTATTTTTTTCCGAGTTGACGCCAAGATGTTTAAATTTACCTTCGTCAGCGATCAGGCAGAAGCGATTTTAGGATACCCTGCTCAGCAATGGCTAGATGAACCTCATTTCTGGGAAAATCATTTACATGAAGAAGACCGTGCATGGGTACCGAAATTTTGTTCAAGTCAAACCCAGGCTTTTCAGGATCATTCAATGGAATACCGGATGGTTTCAGCTCAGGGTGAAACAATCTGGCTTAGGGATACTGTGACTCTCATTATTGAAAACGGTGAGGTTAAAGAGTTAATCGGCTTTTTAATGGATATTACGCAAAGCAAGCGGGATAGAGAAAAAATCCAGCGCCTGAATGATTTATATCATACCTTAAGCGAAATCAATCAAGCGATTATAAAAATCTCCAATGAAACTGAATTGTTTAATACCTTATGTCAAATAACGGTGCGTTTTGGCAGCTTAAGCATGGCCTGGGTAGGCGTGAAAACTGCCCCTGATCAACAGATTGTTCCGGTTGCTTGCGCAGGCAAAGGTGTTGAGTACCTGGATACGACCAAAATCTCAGCAAATTCAGCATTGGCAGAAGGACAGGGACCAATAGGAAGGTGTTATCGGGAACAAAAAGTAATTGTCATAAACCGTTTTATGGATGATTTCAGAACAAGACCCTGGCAGCAAGCTGCAGGAACATTTAATTTTGCCTCCATCTGCTGTATTCCAATTATCCGTGATAGTCAATGTTATGCGGTATTGAGCGTCTATTCACAAACTGAAAATTATTTTAGCGATGAAGTCGTCAAGCTGTTAACTGAACTCGGCGAGGATTTAAGTTTTGCCCTGGCCACATTTGACCGGGAAGCTGCGCGTAAAAAAGCCGAAAATGAGCTGTATTTATCGGCCCAGGTTTTTTCCCAAAGCCAGGAAGCCATCTTGATTACGGATAAAAACAATCATGTCATTTCCGTCAATCAGGCATTTACCCGGATTACCGGCTATACAGATCAAGAGGTTAAAGGCAAAGACCCCGGAAGCTGGACATCCGGCCGACAGAGTATTGATTTTTATCGCTTGATGTGGGAGGAAATCAATACCCTGAATTACTGGCAAGGCGAAATCTGGAATCGACGCAAGAACGGTGAACTCTATCCTGCCTGGATGAGTATCAGCTGCCTCAAAGATGCGCAAAATAAAGTTTCCCATTATATTGCTATATTTTCAGATATTTCCCAACATAAAGAGGCAGAAGCACATATAGAACATCTGGCGCATTATGACCCGCTAACGGATTTACCTAACCGTGTGCTATTAGACACCCATGTAACACAAGAATTAATCGCTGCAAAACGTAAGCAATCACAATTTGCATTATTGTTTTTAGACTTGGATCGCTTTAAAAATATCAATGATTCATTGGGACATCCTGTCGGGGATCAGTTACTGATTGAGGTGGCCAGGCGCTTAAAAGCCCTGATCCGTGAGGAGGATACAGTAGCCCGTTTAGGCGGTGATGAATTTAATATCCTGCTGCCGGACACCGATTTTAAAGGGGCGGGACGTGTCGCCGAAAAGATTATCGCATCTTTCAATCAAGCTATTGTGATTGCGAACAATCAACTTCATATATCGACGTCGATTGGAATCAGTTTATTTCCAGAAAATGGTAGTGATTATGAAACGCTGCATAAGAATGCGGATACCGCTTTGTATCAAGCCAAAGCAAAAGGCCGTAATCAATATCAGTTTTTTACCCAGGAAATGCAGCAACAATCCTTACAAAGGCTAAAAGTTGAAACTGCGCTGCGCCAAGCCATCCGCAATAAAGAATTTGTTTTGTATTACCAACCCCAGGTCGATGCCGTCAGCCATCAAATCATGGGCGCTGAAGCCTTGATCCGCTGGCAACATCCCGACTGGGGCATGGTATCTCCAGCGGACTTTATTCCGGTTGCAGAAGATACCGGTTTGATTATGCCTATAGGTGACTGGGTATTACAAGAGGCGGTGCAACAAATAAAAACCTGGCATCAGGCAGGGTTTGACGATTTAACGGTGGCAGTGAACCTGTCGATGGCGCAGTTTCATGAGCAGACGCTGGTCAACAAAGTCATCGCTGTCCTGAACCAGGCCCAATTGAGCCCTCGATTTCTGGAGCTTGAGCTTACCGAAAGCATGGCTATGAAAAATGCCGAAGAAGCCATTATGATTACGCAACGGTTGGCTAAAACCGGCGTTCAGCTATCAATCGATGACTTTGGAACCGGCTATTCTTCCCTGGCTTATTTACAACGCTTTGCCTTGGACAAGCTAAAAATTGATCAATCATTCACCGCTAAAATTATTAACAACCTAGGCACTGAAAATATTGTCAATGCCATTATCAGTCTGGCTGACAGTCTGAATTTAAAAACCATTGCCGAAGGCGTTGAAACGCAAGAGCAACTGCAATTGTTACGGTCAAAAGGTTGTCATCAAATCCAGGGCTACTATTTTTCCAGGCCCTTACCCGCTCGTGAATTTACAATATTACTGGAAAAAGGTTTGGATAAATAGTTGCTCCAGCCTGCCTGCTCTGTCTATCGGGTGTATTGCCTGGTTTAAAAACCAGGTTACTCATGAAGTGACCGGGGGTGGTCGGTAATGGAATTTTTCAACTTTATTCGTCACCAGGAAGCACCGAAAAAATCCTCTTTGATTTATCCGTAAAACATTGACGTTTGCATTCTATAATAAAACCTATAAAATAGAACAAAAGGAGAACTAAAAAATCAAATGATGTCTTTTTCTTCCTCTCAGATGTTTTTTCCGGACCAATCACCCACCCGTCATTTTTTGCCCCTTTTCAGCGGCAAAGTGGCAGCCGGCTTCCCTTCGCCTGCCGATGATTATATTGAAAAAACCCTGGATTTAAACGAGCTGTTAATCCAAAAACCTGCCGCCACTTTTTTTATTCGGGCTGAAGGTGAGTCTATGCTGGGTGCCGGTATTTATCCTGATGATATTTTAATTGTCGATCGCTCTATTGAACCCAAACCCGGAAAAATCATTATTTGCGCCGTTAACGGGGAGCTGACAGTAAAACGCCTGATGCGCCATGCCAATCAATGGTTGCTAAAATCTGAAAACCCTGATTATCCTGATATTCCTCTGCATTCTGAACTGGATATGGTCGTCTGGGGCGTAGTGACCAATGTTATTCATCCTCTTTAATCACAGACTGTAAACAAGACGGGGTTAACCCAGCTTTTTATAAAAAAATAACCTATTGAAAAAACACGACAAACCTAAAAGCCAGTATGATTTTTAATTCTTACCAATCAAGAATTTGTAGCTCCATAGCACCACAATAACAAGGCTAATGCAAAACCTTATCGCACTGGTCGATTGCAATAATTTTTATGTTTCCTGCGAGCGGGTCTTCCGGCCCGATTTAAACAACAAACCCGTGGCCGTCCTCAGCAATAACGATGGCTGTATTATTTCCAGAAGTCAGGAAGTCAAAGATCTGGGCATAAAAATGGCCGTCCCCCTTTATCAGATAGAAAATATTATCCGGCAATATCAAGTACAGCTTTTTTCCTCTAATTACCCGCTGTATGCAGATATGTCGAACCGGGTCATGTCGATTCTGGAAGAATTTTCAGC
>CAYLNS010000083.1:0-11008 GCA_964385115.1 uncultured Methylomarinum sp. | reverse complement strand
GGTTTGAGTTGCTCAAGAAAACGGGACTGCTCCAGTTTGTCTAACACCGGGCCTTTGACTTCGGCCAGGTGCAGGGTGATTCCCTGTTTTTCCAGGGATTGTTTGATGTTTTCCAGGGCTTCCAGGGCGGTGGTGTCGATATGGCTGACAGAGGTCAGGATAAAGACAATATGTTCCAGGTTTTTATGGGATGTCAGCTCGTTGATTAGAAAATCTTCGATAAAGCCGATATTGGAGAAGGTGATGTTTTCATCAATTCTGATTAGCAGCAGGTTGTCCCAGGTTTCGGTTTGGTGGCGTTTGATATTACGGTAATGATCGGTGTTCGGGATACGTCCCACCACGGCAATATGGGGCTGGCTGGTTTTCCGTAATGTGGCGGCGATGGTGAACAGGATGCCCAGCATCAGTCCCTGTTCTATGCCTAAAAACAAGACGCCCAGGAAGGTCGCCAGCTCGGCAATGCCATCATCGCGGTCATAGCTCCAGGTGTGATAGATATTTTTTATTTTGACTAAAGGGTAGATGGCTATCAGGATAATGGCGGCCAGTGTTACTTTTGGAATCAGAGCAAACCAGTCGGTAAAGAAAATCACCGCCAGTGACAAAATGAAGATGGCGATCAGCATGGCCATTTGTGTACGGGCGCCAGCGGAGTAGTTGACCATGGTCCGGCTGAATCCGCCGGCGACCGACATGCCACCAGAAATGGCTGAGACAATATTACAGCCTCCCAGGGCAATCAGTTCCTGATTGGCGTCAATACGCTGGTTGCGCATCATGGCAGTTACTTTGGCAATGGCCACGCTTTCCACATAGGCAATCAGGGCGATAAATCCGGCATAGGGCAGCAGCAGACGCCATTTGTCGGAAATAACGAAATCAAAATGCAGGGTAGGCAGGCCTGCTGGAATTGCGCCGATAATTTTGACATTGTGGTTTTCTGATAAATCAAAATGAGTAGCTAAAATCGTAGTGACAATAACCACAATAAGTGGAGCGCTTTTGCTGACAGCCATGATGATGGGCGAGGGCAGGTTCCATTTTTTTAATAATGGCGTCATCCCTTTTGCAAACAGTAAGAGTATGAAAAGACTGCCGAGTCCCAGAGCCAGGGTGTAGGGGTTGAACTGGGATAATGACTGAACATAGCATGCTGCATCCAGCCCGCATTGGGGCTTGGCGATACCCATTAAATGCGGTAACTGGCTGAATATAATCAGAATGGCAGCGCCTGTGGTAAACCCGGTTAAAACCGGATGGCTGATAAAATTAACCAGTCCGCCCATGCGTAACAGCGCCATAAACAGTAAAATCAGGCCGCCTTCCATGGCCAAAATCACGGCACTTTCGACAGGGCTGCCGAGTTCTGCAATCTCCGGAGTGGTCAGCGCGCTGGCTATCATGATGGCGGCAATGGATACCGGGCCGACCGACATGGTGCGGCTGGTGCCCAATAGAACATAAATCAACGGTGGTAGGATGCTGGCATAAAGCCCCAGTTGCGGGGGCAAATCTGCCAGCATGGCATAGGCAATTGCCTGAGGAATCAGCAGGATGGCGGTAATGATTCCGGCAATAATATCGCCATGCAAGTCCTGCCTGCTATAGCTTCTGAGCCAGGAAATAACAGGGAAATACTGCTCAAGAACTGGGTGGGTCAGTGGCTTGCTGTGATTCGTAGAGTTCATAAAGATATGTTTGATGACGGGGTGCAGGTTTTTCAGTTCAGCCGATGGGTGCGAATTTCAGTTCCCTTCGACTTTGTTGCTGTAATTTAAATATCAGTCACTTACTCCAGAAGACGCCGTACACATCCGTGCAGGCTTGAATGTGACATCCTTGTCACAGACACTTCTTCCGCAAGCAACTGATATTTAATAAGTGGGCTGAATTCCCGTAATTTATGAAAAAGATTTTTTCCAGGCTTCGTAACCTCCGGCCATGGATAATACAGTCCGGTAGCCCAGATCCTGCAGGGTTTTTGCCGCCAGTGCAGAGCGATTGCCGCTGCGGCAATAAAGTAATACCGGCTTGTTTTTGTCGGCTAATTCGGGGGTGCCAGTGATTTTAAATTCCAGCACGCCACGTGGAATAAAAAGTGCATCGTCAATATGGCCTGCAGCATATTCACTTTCTTCACGCACATCCACGACCACCACATCACCTTGTTGGATGAGTTCGGCCGCTTTGTTAACATCCACTTCGGTAATCTGCTGTTTAACCTTTTCGACCAGCTCAGAAGGTTCAGCTATCGTTTGCTGATTTGGCTCACGTCTTTCAACGGCATCCTGACGTTCGTTTTCATCCAGTCCGCAATAACGGTTAGCCGGAACTGCTTCGTCTATCAGGCGCGGTTTAGGCAGATTAAGATTATTCATGATTTCAATAAATTCTTCCTTGGTTTTGCCCGCCAGTCTGGGGTTGGTGGTTTTTTCCTGAATAATATTGCTGACCCAGCGGCCTTTGTAGTCATGACCTGGGTAGACCAATGTGTCATCCGGCAGGGTGAATAAGCGCTGAGTGATGGAATCATACAAATCTGCTGCACTGCCTCCTTGAAAGTCGGTGCGACCGCAGCCGCCGATAAATAATGAATCACCGGTCATGACGCGATCACGCCATAAAAAAGAAACGCTGCCCGGTGTGTGTCCGGGAGTGGCGATGGCTTTTATTACTTCCGTGTCGCCAAGTTCGAAGATATAACCATCTTCAATCTGAATATCGGCTGTTTCGGCGCCGCAAAGCGTACTGACGGCGGTTTTTGCGCCCAGTTTCTGTCTCAGCAGGCCGCTGGCGGTGATGTGGTCGGCATGAACATGGGTTTCCAGAGAAAACTTTAATGTCAGCCCCAGACTGTCCAACAAGCTCAGATAATCATCAATATGGGTGTTGACCGGGTCGATTAAAGCGGCTTCTTTGCTGATTTCATCGGCAATCAGGTAAGTGTAGGTCCAGGTGTCTTTGTCGAACAATTGACGGAATAACATTTTTGTCTCCTAAGTATTGGGTATTGTAAGTGTCTTGAGCAATGATTATGCCAATTCATTTCAGATTGGATTGTCCGGTGTTTGTAGCTGTGTGATAGTTTATTTTATGTTTCATATATGTTTCAATGAAACGCAAAATATTTCAAATGAGTTTCATATGAAACATAAAAAACAATCCCGTTTATTGAATGACTGGCTTCAGTTAATCGATAAAAATGAGCTTTTAAAGCAGCAGTTGCAGCTTTGCGACTTTGCCAGCATCGCTGTAATCGACCAGCAGCAAAGACTGATTTATTGGCAGGACTGCAATCAGGCAGCCTTTCAATATCAGGATTTTGTCAAGCCAGGTTCAAAATTCAAATTATTTCCTGTTCAACAGGACGTTTCGGACAAAAAAATCAAACTGGAAAAAACTCAGGGACACAGCTTACAGTTTAGACTGTCTGTCAGGGTTTTTAAGGATAAAAATGATAAATTTCTGGGGGCTTTGTGTTGGTTACAGCCAGATATGCAAGCCAGTGATGAGCATCATATCAGTCAGTATCGCTCATCCAAATATGTGGATTTTCATGGGATTTTAAGCCGTTCTCCCGAGATGAAGCCAGTGTTTCAGATTATTCAGAATGCTGCCAAAACGGGAGCGACCGTTCTGGTCAGAGGTGAGAGTGGCTCGGGTAAAGAGCTGGTTGCCAATGCCATTCATTCTTTAAGTGAGCGCAAAGACAAGCCGTTTTTGGCCATTAACTGTGCGGCATTATCGGTCAATTTGCTGGAAAGCGAATTATTTGGTCATGTGCGTGGCGCTTTTACCGGTGCAGTCAGTAATCATGAAGGCCTGTTTAAGCGGGCGGATGGTGGCACCTTGTTTCTGGATGAAGTGGCCGAGATGCCGTTGGAATTACAGGCTAAATTGCTCAGAGTGATACAGGAGCAGAGTTATATTCCATTGGGCGGCAACCGAATGGTCAAGGTTGATGTCAGGATTGTGGCGGCAACACATAGGTCTTTACGACATGAAGTGAAAAATGGCCGTTTTCGTGAAGATTTGATGTACCGTCTGCGGGTGGTGCCTATTTTTATCCCGCCGTTACGGGAAAGACGGGAGGATATTATTCTGTTGCTGTGGCATTTCATCCAGCGTCATAATCAGCGGGGATTGCGGGTGATTGAACAAATAGAGCCGGCGGCCATGCGGGCTTTGCTGGATTATCGCTGGCCGGGCAATGTCAGAGAACTGCAGAATGTACTGGAATATGCTTTTGTGGTAGGTAGCGGACAGTTGTTAAAGCTGACGGAATTACCGCCGGAATTCAGGGAATCAGCGAATGCTGTGCCTGTCAGTCAGAGCGTTGATTTAATTCAGCCCGATTTGAATGAAGAACAGGCTATTCGTCAGGCACTGAGCCATCATCACGGAAAAATAGGCCCGGCTGCCAGAATGTTAGGCATGAGCCGGGCAACATTCTGGCGTAAACGGCGGCGTTACGGTATCAGCTGAAGCGCTGAACAAATCAGCGATTCCTCAGCTGATTAACCCGGGTGTATGATCTTTCTTCTTAAACACCCATTTAAAAAACCACATTTCAAGAATAGAGATAACCAACATAAAGGCAAAGGAAACCGCCATGCCAACCCCGGCGATAATCACCAGCCAGGCGAATAACGGGTAAAATTTGGTCAGCCACCAGGACAGAATATCGGCCAGCAAAAAGAAATAAGGCATACCGATGGCAATGCATTTATAAGATGTTTTCGGCGTTTCAGCAAAACTGAAAATCAGTCCGACAAACATAAAGATAAAGCTGATGCCAAACAGATGAATATGGGAAATGCGTGTCAAAGATGAGAATGTGGCGCCGTGGTCTTGCTGAGTGACTTTTGCAATATTCTCAAATTTGCTGAAATCAGGAATACCGGAAGCCTGGCTGTTATGACAAAGTACGCAACGGTTTTCGATAATCTTTTTGACCCCCGATGATTCATAGGCGGATTTTTCTGCTCCGTCCCGAATCCACTGCATAATGGTAAAGCGTTCTTTTTCACTGGCATTGGCTTTCATGGAGCCGTTCAGTTTCTTTTCCAATACCGTACCGGAACGGTTGCCATAGTAGCTGTAGACAATATCTTCAACCGACAGACCGAATTTACCATCGGCCATACCATGGGTAAGCAACACCTGAATCAGGGCAAACAAGTAACCCACGGCAACCGTGGTCAGATAGCCGGTAAACAGAACTTTAATCGGGGTATCCAGTTTTCGTAATGATTTTAATTCAGTCATGAGTAAAGATTAGTAATTGACTGTTAAGCTTAGCAAACAATCAAGTTGAATAAAGATGATTATTGAGAAACAGAGTGTTTCTTACGGAAGCACTGAACTAATCATTGCTGATTTGTTCAGTGCCTGCAATGTGGTAGTAGCGGTAGTGTGATTCCCTGAGATCAGCCTTTCGCTTTTCGCATCATCATGCCTTTCGATGGGTTGTAGCCTAAAATAGCCAGTATCATAAAAATCACAAAGGCCGAAGCTGTATAAATCAGCGCATATTGATTGAGCTGGCCATAAAGGGCAAAGCGGATGAGTTCAACCGCCTGAGAGAAAGGGTTGTACTGGGCCACCAGATAAAGCCATTCGCTGGATTCCTTGATTTTCCATAACGGATACAGCGCGGTAGACATAAAAAACATTGGGAAAATAACAAAATTCATCACCCCGGCAAAGTTTTCCAGCTGTTTGATGAAAGAAGACAAAAACAAGCCCAGAGCTCCCAGCATCATGCCCGACAGTACCAGGGCTGGAAAGACCCAGAGCAAGCCTTCAAGCGGTGGTTGAATATCATATAACCAGGCAATGCCTAAAAACACATAAGCCTGCAGGATGGACACAAAGGTGCCGGCTATCAGTTTTGACAGCAGCAGAAACCAGCGGGGCAATGGGGAAACCATTAAAATTCGCATGCTGCCCATTTCCCGGTCATAAACCATGGACAGCGAGCTTTGCATGCCGTTAAACAGCTGAATCATTCCCAACAGCCCGGGGGTAATATAAACCTCGTACAGGATATAGGTTTCATACGGAGGGGTGATGGCAATCCCTAAAGCCGCCCGAAAGCCTGCGGCAAATACAAACAGCCAGACCAGTGGACGAACGAGTGCGGCGATAAAGCGTTCGCGTTGATAAATAAACCGCCATAATTCACGTCCGATGATGCCCCATAATGCCCGCCAGTAATGAAGGATTTTCATGCTGTCACCTCCTGTGTCAGTTTGTTGAAGGCCTGTTGTATGGAATCGCATTGCGTTTTCTGCAAGACATCGGCAACCCCGCCTTTAAGCTTGATTTTGCCCTGATGCATGACAATCACATGGTCGTCGGGATAGATTTCATCTACCAGATGCGTGGCCCATAAAACGGCCAGATGTTTGTCTTTAACCAGCGCATGAACATGTTCAACAATCCCCTGACGGCTGGGCATATCCAGACCGACTGTCGGTTCATCCAGCAACAGTAATTTGGGTTCATGTAATAACGCCCGGGCAATTTCCACCCGGCGTTTATGACCACCATTTAACTGCCGGACTTTTTCCTTGCGGCGGTGGTACATTTCAAAGCGCTCCAGCTCCTGCTGTATGCGCTGATTGGCCTGTTTGCGGCTTAGTCCATGCAATGCGGCATGATAGCGAAGATTCTGTATGACTGTCAGGTCAGGGTCCAATGTGGTCTGTTGAAAGACCACACCCAGTTGCGCCAGCGCCTTGAGGCTTTGTTTTTTGATGTCATAACCGCAAAGACGGATGGAGCCTTCGCGGCTGTTATATAAATGCGTAATCAGTGCAAACAAGGTACTTTTTCCAGCACCATTAGGTCCCAGCAAAATACAGCATTCATCCTGCGCTACCTGAAAGCTGATATTATCCAGGGCTTTTTTGCGGCCATAGGCAAAGCTTAATGCTTCCACCTCAAGAGCATATTGACTGTTCATGGCTTGGCAACAACTCCCCAGGGGTAGCGACCAACAGCCACCGACCTGGTCACTTTCATGGATTCCAGGTCAATAATGGAAATATCATTACTGACCCCATTTGTAGTATAAAGCCGCTTCTGATCCGGAGAAAAAGCCAGATTCCAGACGCGCTGCCCGACCAGCAGATATTTTTCTACTTCCAGCGTTTGGGCGTTGATAACCGCCACCCGGTTGGCAGGTCCCATGGCCACAAATCCCCATTGCTGATTTTTATCAATCACCACGCCAACCGGCTGGATTTTATCTTTACTGACCGAGGGAATATCCAGACGGATTTTTTTGATAATTTTTTTGCTGTCGCTATCTAAAATCATCAAGGTGCCGGCAATTTCAGAAGTGACCCACAATTGCTTGCTGTCGGGGGTAAAACTGGCGCCGCGGGGCCTTGGGTCAACCAATGTGTTTTCAACAATGGTTTGTGACTCTCGATTTATCCAATGCACCATGTTGGTGGTTTCCGATGCACTGACTACCCATTGATTATCTGGACTGACGGTAATCGCCTCGGGCTCGACACCCACGGCTATTGTAGTAACCACTTTGCGGGCGGCGATATCAATCACCGTCACCTGGTTATCATCTTCATTGGAGACATACATCAATTTGCCTTCCGGCCCGATGGCAAAGGTTTCAGGGTCTTCGCCTGATGGCAGTCGCCCGGTTTCCTGCAAGGTATTACTGTCGATGATTTTTATGGTGTCATCATCACTGGTGGCGACAAACAGGCTTTTATAATCGGCGCTGAGTGCAATACCGCGCGGTCTTTGACCAACGCTGACGGTTTTCAGCAATTTTCCTTCCAGCGGGTCAACGACGGCCAGGGCATTGTCTTTTTCCAAGGTGACAAAAACCGTTTCCGCCTGGGTGGCAGAAGACAATAACAACAGGCTTAACAAACCAGCATAACGTAGCAGCATTTTATTCTCCAAAATGACATTGTGATTCAGGTCGATCATAACCCAGCGTATCCAGTTCGGTTTGCGGGTGTAAAAAACCCTCAACCGGAGCCACGGCCACCAATGAGCGGGCCGCGGCCAGCAAAACTGGCTGTCTTAACTGACCGTTCCAGTTGCGAAAAGACAATGGCTTGCCCTTATAGCCTTGTAAGGCAAATTCCTTACCGAATAGATAATTCTTAACCGCCTGAAATTGACTGGAGCCGGTTCTGACTGTGGCTTCGCCAATAGCTCTGACGGCCAGGTAGGCGGCATAGTCCTGCTCTTCCATCCAGCGGCCGGCCAGTTCTTTAAAACGGTTTTGCATTTGCACCGCGCCCCATTGCTCATGTGTGCGATGCCAGGCCGTGGCAATCAGGCCCTGAGTGCCGATGATAGGTCTGGGCAGCCAGGTGCGATAACTTAAATATTCACCAAACAGCCCCTGTTCATCAGCCACCACCAGTACATCATAATCATCCACCCCCTGGGTGAAAACCGGAACATCTGACTGGGCAGTACGTCTGGCATCATAGGTATGTGTCCATTTTTTCTCGGCAACCAGTTTCATGCCAAAACGTTTGGCCGCGCGTTTGATTGCAGCGGCATAGCGTTGGTCGTCGGCGCTGGGTCCGGTGACCAGAAACCATTTGCGCCAGCGTTTTTTCAGCATGTATTGGGCCAGGGCGTCGGCACGCATGGCGCGGCTGGGCAGCAGATGTAGCAGATTAGGCCGGCATTGCTGATTACGTAAACGGTCAGCAATACTGGCGGCATCAAAAATCAGTTTGTTTTGCGCTTCCGGCAAATCTGCCACGCTGAGCAAATCCTTGTCTGGCAGGTTCAAAACTATAAAAACATCATCCGGGCCAACCTGCTGTTTAAAAACCTCGGTAATATCAGCCCCAAGAGGTGCCTGAATGCTTTTAAGAATATATTGCTGATGAGTGAACTGGCCGGTTGTATTGTTATCGGCCACGCCCATTTCAGCGCCTTTGACACCTTTGTTCTGAATAAACGGATCCAGATTGGATAACGCCGGCGGGACTTTTTGTGTCTGGCTTAAAAAAACGATTCTGATTTGCTGTTTGTCAGCGGCTGTTGCCGGTAATAACAGGCCAGGGCAGAAAACTAATAATGCAGTGACAAGGCGAAACACTCTATTCATGTTAATCAGTCATAACAGGATAAAAGGCATATTCTAAACCAAACAGGTCGGTTTTTTTGAATTACCCGGCATTTTATTGTAGGAACAATTGTATTTTCTGCTTAATGGGTCAATACTTAAGCAATACGAATCTTATGAGTATTAACCGGAATATGCCGCCTAATTCAAAAGAACCGGATACGGAAGATGATTTTTTCAAAGACCCGTTACCGGATGAGCATTATGTGAATAAACGCAAAGCCGTCCGCTATGTACGCGATGATATTACTGCGGTGCTATTGATTGACGGTTTGTTTAAAACCACCAAGCTGATGGTCAGATTGATTGATATCAGCAGCAAGGGGGCATTGATTAAATGCAACCGCAAGCTGTCGGTCAGGAAACAGGTTTCTTTGAGGTTGATGTTCAGCGATAGAAAAAAATTTCAGATGCAGGCTATGGTCGTTCATAAAAGAGGCTCGGATCAGCAGCTGTTTTATGGTTTAAAATTCAGGCAGATTAATAATCGCCTGGGGGATTACCTGCTCGCTACGCAAACTGATTTAATATTAAAATAATTGTAACGAATCAGCGATTTAGGTGTTTAATATCAGTCGCTTACTCCAGAAGACGCCGTCAATACATCCGTGTAGGCTTGAATGTGACATCCATGTCACATACACTTCTTCCATAAGCAACTGATATTAAATGATATTTATTTTTTTAGTATGCTGGGTAGATACAAATAGTCAACCCCTTTATTTAGGAGGCAGGTATGGAAATCAATTCAATTGAATCCAACAGAGCAGTTTCACCCACCAATCAACCAGGGCAGGCGGCCCAAAACATTGAACAGACGACGCCATCGGCCAGTCAATCCAGGCCCGATAGCATCAATATTTCGCCATCCGCACAGCGACTGTCAGAAACCGGTGAAAGCGGTGAAAGCAAAATTCAGGATAGCGAACAGGCGCAACAGGCTTTAAAAGCGATTCAGGAAAAAATGCAGTCCAGCCCGTCACAGGCACTGGGCGCACAAGCCAATACAAACACGGAAATGACACGGGCTGTACTGGGATAAACATTAATGACAGATATTATCTTAAACAATATTTTTATTTACCCGGTCAAATCACTGGCGGGCATTGAGGTTAGCGAATGGCCGGTTGATAACAAAGGCTTGCAGTACGACAGACGTTGGATGCTGATCGATGATAATAACCAGTTTTTAAGTCAGCGCCGGGTGCCTGAAATGGCCTTGATTAAAACCCGAATCCAGCATGAACAACTGATATTGTCTGCCCCCGGACGCGAATCGCTGACATTACCTTTAATACCTGATACCACCCGTAAAACAGCGATTCAAATCTGGAAAGACCAGTGCCAGGCCGCGGTTCTGGATGAGCGGGCCGATCAATGGCTGAGTGATTTTTTAAAGATTTCCTGTCGACTGGTTTTTCAGCCGGATGAAGAAATACGCCCCGTTGATCCGGATTATGCAACAAGCCGGGATCAAACCAGTTTTTCAGACGGCTTTCCCTTTCTGCTGTTGTCTGATGCCTCATTAAATGCATTAAACCAGGCCATGCAGCTTGAGTTGTCCATTATCCGCTTCCGTCCCAATCTGGTTATTTCGGGCTGCGAGCCCTATGCAGAAGACAGCTGGCGGGAAATCCGCATAGGTGAGATTACATTCCGCCTGCCCAAACCCTGTTCACGCTGCGCTGTTCCCACCATTGACCCTGAAACCGCAGAAAAAGACAAAGAGCCGCTGAAAACCCTGCAAAAAATCAGAAAATGGAACAAGCACGTTTATTTTGGACAAAATGCACTGCATGACAAAACCGGAAAACTGAAAACCGGGATGAAGGTTGAGATTATTAAAACCGGAGATGCTCAACCGCCTTTGTA
>CAYLNS010000082.1:7099-11085 GCA_964385115.1 uncultured Methylomarinum sp. | reverse complement strand
GTTCTTTTGATTTGTTAGAAACGGCTGTTGTTAACAGGGAAAATGCTTCATGATTCCTGTAATTGGCAATAGCAGTATAAAGTTCTAATGGAAACGGATTTCCTTTTGGATCATTAAAGTCATGTTTTAATAGTGGAAAAAAAACAGGGTGTGGGTATTCATATACAGCTTTATAAGTATATGACCGGTTCCACGGATAGGGCAATACATAAGGTAACGAAAAACTATCTATAATTAATGGTATGTCACGTTTTTTATGATATTTAGCCAAAGCAACCAATGCAGCTGGTTTTTTCTCTTTAGTCCACAGTTCACGAATTCGCGAATATAATATTGGGTCAGGTTGAATTTGTAATAATACTTTATCTAAATATCCAAAACTATTTGGAAGGTTGACCAGTTTAGAATTAAGTAATTCTAGCTGTGTCTTGGATAATAAGCTTTTTGGTAGTGCATCAGGTGAGTTACCAGGCTTGTTGACAATAAGGTCAATTAAAAAATCACCAACGGGTTTGTATGAAAGCGAACAGCCATCAGTAACCTCTATAACCTCATTATCATTATAATGTTGTTCGATGATTTTAAGCACATCTGTATCAGAGTACATAGATAATGCCCAAAATGCATAAGCTCTTACAGCTGGCGTTGGGTGATTGACTAACATGAGCAATTCTGTTTTTGAGGCAACATCTTTCAATGCTATAAAGTTTTTAAAATGTTCCGTAGTGTCAGCAGCAATACCTGTATATTGATTATCTACATAACTCCCTTTTTTTTGTAATTTCTTTATAATTTGGTTAGTTTTTTGTGAAATTAAACCTGGGTTATAAGCGGGGAGTTTCCAATTGGCCCGAAATTGTAAATCAGTCAAGTCAGGTAATTGATTAATTTCCTCCGGGATTGTTGTTACTTTATTTGAGTTAAGATATAACGACTTTAAAGTCTTTAAATTTCCTAGTTCAACAGGTAATTGAGTGAGCAGGTTATAATTTAAATTCAATATTTGTAACTGAGTTAATTCACCTATTTCAGGAGGTAATTCTTTTAATTGATTACTTTCCAGGATTAATATCTTTAGTTTTTTTAATTGTCCAATTTCCGCTGGGAGTGTGGTGAGCATATTTCCTGTCAGGTTCAGTTTCTGCAGTTCCGATAGCTGACTAATAACAGGCTCCAGGCGTTTAATCTGTACATAAGATAAATCAAGCTGGGTGATATGCTGTTGCCTGGTATCACATGTAACGCCATACCATTCACAGATAGGGGCTGAAAGATTTTTAACCCTGCTTTTAAACGGAAAGCCTTCGTCATCAACATCAACAATAAGCAGTAATGCCTTACGTTCAATTTCACTTATATCGGCTTGTAGATTAGAGCTGACCAAAAAAGGAATGGATGTCAGGATTACTTTAAAACAAGAGTGTAACCCATATTTTCTTTGTTTAGTGCGTTGTGTCCTTGTATGCATAAGCCTTGGATTTATTTTGCCTGACAATTTACTGAACAGTTGACTTATTTTGATTAAATATATCTTTAAATTCATCATCGTCTCTTAATCGTGAATATCGTTCGCTTTTTTCGATAATGCCAATGACTCTTTTAGTGAGCGCATGTTTATTGTAAGAAAATAAAGTACGAACAGTATCTTTATAATAAGAATAAGGTTGCTCGGTTTCTAGCGTTTGAATTAAAGGTTCAATAAAAGAAGAGCTCCTGATTTCAGCGGCTTTTTTTATAAAAATAGAAAAGTCGCCCTCTTTATTAGATATATTATATTTAACCAGGTTAATGGCAAAAGATGGGGCCTCTTTGTAAAGAAAATCAAATAAAAAATTAATTATTTTAGTTCTATTTTTTATCTCATAATACGGTGAGGTTACTTCAAGAAGATAATATTCTTTTGAATAACTTATGATATCTTGAAAACTGTTTTTTAATAATGTAACAGCTCTTTTTGGATATTTTTTTGAGAGATATAGAAACACATCCTCAGTTAACAAGTTTTCTTGTTCCCATAACATCCATAATAACTTGTCATAAATGGAGGATTTAAATTGACTGATGGCGTTAAATATTGCTGAGTAATGGTAATTCTTTAATTCTATCAAAGACATTTCTTTGGTAGATCTATTTCTTAATGATTTAAATGGATAATCTAGTGATTTTAATGCCTTACTTAATAGTCTTAATGCATTGCTATCTTGATAACTGGCAATGGCATTATAATAATTTTGCGCAACATTCGGGCGCAAATCAAAATGAAATGTATATTTTCTACTTGTTTCTAATAAAAAGTTTTTTTCAAGGAAAGGGAAAAAACGGGGGTCTGGAAACTGACTGATTGCTTGGTAAGTATAGGTATATCCCTCTTTTCTATTATTACTTTTGCCTGAGCTGTTAAGAATGAGTTTAATATCCTGAGTTTTATGATATTTGGCAAGAGCCACTAATGCCGCTTGATTTTTATCATCCTTAACGAGAGAACGAATTCTGGGGTATAGGCTGGGTAAAGGTTCTATTGAGGCAAGTGCTTTAGAAACTGCCAGTAACGTGCTATCTGTTTTGGCCAGGGCAAGTTGAATATTATGAAATTGAGTTGCAGTTAATGTATTGTTTCGCTGACTTTTATTAAAAATATCAGAGTCCGGTTTGACAGCATTAATGATGCTGTCGCCGACAGATATAGACCAGACTTGACAGCCTGTTTGATAGGCTATTTCTTCATTATCATTCAGGTGTTCCAGCACAATCTTTTCGATATCCACCTCGGGGTAGTAGGTTAATGCCAGAATTGCATAATACCTTACCACCCCACTGGGATGCCGAGTCAGTTCTATTAATTCTTGCTGGCTGGCCGTGTTTTTTAAGGCAATAAAGTTATCATCTTGTTCATTGAGGGTTCCAAATCCTATGGCTTCGACCACTGCATTTAAATAATGAATTTGACTCACCAGCTTATGTACTTCCAACGATATGTTTTCGGGCTTAAATTTAGCCTGCCAACCAGGGTCAAAATCCGGGTTGTCGAGGGTGTTTAATTGAAAGAGCTCTTTTGGATAGGTTTTTATGAATGGAATATCCGTATGGGGCTCAGGTAATGCGAATACTGAAAATACGCTCAGTGCGGCAGTGGAATAATTTACTAGCCATTTTTTTATGCCACCGACACCTGATAATACGCCAATATACTGCTTCCCTTGATACTGCCAGGTATTGATATTACCAATAATGCCGGAGGGTGTTTTAAATTGATACAACAACTGACCGGTGCTGGCATCGACTGCTTTTAAATAGCCGTCCAAGGTGCCGTAAAAGACGATGTTGCCGGCTGTAGCCAACGAACCGGATATTACATTCAGTGTTTCGCTGATTGACCAGACTGTTTGACCTGTATTGGCATCCCATGCGCTAAAAAATCCTTGAGGTCCTTTTTTGTTGAAAAAAGTATCATTTTTTATTCTTTCGGCACGTTCTGCCAGTGAATATCTATTTCTTGAGAACCCCGTAAAAGGTTGTCCCGAAGTATAGGTCACTTCAAAAGGCTCTAAATCCATACATTCCTGATTGCCTGCGACATAAAACAACTTCGTTTTAAGTGAGTAAGAGACCGGGTTTTGTCCTTTACTTCCGATATCAGAAGGGCAAATACCTTTGGTGAGTATATCTTCACCCGTATTTTCAGGGCTGTATTGCTCCACTCTTTGCGGGCGGCCTGAATATAAATCAATATGGCTGGCCCAGTTGGTTGAGGCATCATATTTATTAGCCTTTAATAGCTCACCCGTTTTTCTGTCCAGGGTGTAGACAAAACCGTTTTTATTAAAATGAACCAGGGTTTTTCGCTGTACACCATTAATTGTTTGGTCAATCAGTACGGATTCATGGGTTGCATCATAGTCCCATTCATCATGGGGGGTCACTTGGTACACCCAGGCCACTTCTCCAGTGTCGGCATTTCTTGCCCATAATGCATTGGTCCATTTGTT
>CAYLNS010000082.1:0-6999 GCA_964385115.1 uncultured Methylomarinum sp. | reverse complement strand
GTCACCATTTTGAGCCTGCCAAAGAAGCTTTCCTGTTTTTGCATCCAGCGCAGTTAAAACGGTATTGGCTTGTTGTAAAAATATTTTCCCTTGGGCATAGGCCAGGCCTCGATTGATTGTGTCAATCTCTAAGTGAGTTATTGTTTCATTCTCGTTTTGGGCGGGCGTATATTGCCAGATGACCTTGTGTGTATGCTGATCCAGGGCATAAACGCGATTGGGAAAGGGGGTATGCAGGTAAATAATATCATCCACAATCAGTGGCCCGCCTTCATATCCACCTGCAATATGCGGTGAAAAGGCCCAGGCAAGTGTTAACTTGTGAACATTAAGGGTATTAATTTCATCTAATTCACTGTAGCGGGTGCCGGCATCATTACCGGCCCACTTAGACCAGTTTGTTGATTGTTGGGGCAGTGTACTGCAACCTGTGAGCGCAATAAGAGAAGGGATGAAAAATAGTAACGACAGGATTCTGTTTTTGATTTGCATCCCTTAGTGTCGAATGCATAAGATGAATGCAATATGAACATTGCTGGACTGTATGCGGGAGGCTGTACGTTAGTATGGATAAACAGTTCATCCCTGAACTGTTTAAAGGGATAATCAAGGATATATTTCCTCATCATCCTTCGCATTCATAATCTCTGGCAGGTCTCTGTCTGCACTCAGCTCAGGATGTTGTTTTTTGTTCATCATGACGATGGAGGTGTGCATCCAGATTAATGAGATGGCAACAATGGTAAACAGCAGCATGAAGCAGCTGGTCCAGACGCCAATTAAATCATTCATAACCCCAAAGCATACGGGTAACACAAATCCGCCTAACCCGCCAATCATACCGACCAAACCGCCGACAGCGCCAACATGGTCAGGATAATAAACCGGAATATGTTTGTAGACGGCCGCTTTGCCTAATGACATCAGGAAGCCGAGAATGATCGTCAGGATAACAAAGGGCACCAGCCCAATGGCAATGGTGAAACGGATTGGGCCTTCGATTCCGTGAATAATATATTCGGTGGCCGGGTAAGACATGAAGAACAGACAAGCCAGTGAGCCGATAAAGGTAATATACATAACCCGGCGGGCGCCGATTTTATCTGACATCCAGCCGCCCAATGCTCTGAAAATACTGCCCGGTAAGGCATAGGTGGCTGCCAACATTCCTGCTGTGCCAATTTCAAGACCATAGGCCCCCATGTAGTAACGGGGCAGCCATAGCGCCAGGGCGACATAGCCGCCAAAAACAAAGAAATAGTAAGTTGCAAAACGCCAGACTTGAAGGTACTTAAGCGGTTCCAGCTGCATTAAAGCCGGTCTGACTTTTTCGCCACTTTCCTTGCGGGCTTTGGTTGAGGGGTCTTCTTCTGTGGTAAACCAGAATATCAGTGCCGTGATGAACAAAATAACCGCATAGATTTTGGCAACATTTTCCCAGCCGTAGGCAACCAGTAAAAAGGGAGCGCCAAAGTTGGTAATTGCAGCCCCGACATTGCCCATGCCAAAAATACCCAGAGCCGTTCCTTGTTTGTCAGACTCAAACCAGCGGGATACATAGGCAATACCGACTGCAAATGAGCCGCCAGCCAGTCCCACGCCCAATGCAGCCAATAAGTACATGGGGTAGGTGGAAACGGTGGATAATAACCAGACAGCAACGGAAGTAGTTATCATCAATAGAAAATAGACGATACGACCACCAAACTGATCCGTCCAGATACCTAGAAAGATACGGCTGAGTGAGCCCGTCAGAACGGGTGTCGCCACTAACAAGCCAAATTCACTGTCATTTAAGCCCAGGTTTTGTTTAATTTTTATCCCGATAATCGAAAAGATAGTCCAGACAGCAAAACAAACGGTAAACGCAACCGTACTGACGATCAGGCTTTTGGTTTGCTGACTTTTGGTTACTCCATCCAGTTCATGCATTGTTTTCTCCAAAAAGTAAAGTAAATAAATCAGTGTTCATCATTATGATGTTTGTTCGTTTGAGTGGAACCGGAGAAAATGCGGGGGTCTTTGTTGCCGCTGACGGATAGAATCCCCCATGCGCCGCGATCAACACGGGTCAGGGCATGGTCAACGAGAACATAGTTTCCAGGGTAATCCACGGTAAATTCAATCATGCTGGCGCCACCGGCCGGAATCAAAGTGGTTTGTACATTCTTTAGCGGTGGGGAAGTTGCCGCTTCAGGATACACGGCATCAAAAATTTCACCAATGACGTGGAATGAGGAAATTTTAGCGACCCCGGCATTGCCGACATAAAGTCGTATTTTATCGCCGACATTGGCCTTTAAAGCCCCTTTATCTGTCAGCGCACCGGTGCGACCGTTAAAAACAATATATTCTGGCTGTTCATGAATCATTTTTTCGGGTGCAAAAGCCTGAAACCCCGTTGCACCCATTTTTCCGTGCGTGTAAAGTTCGCCCTGAACTATATAAAATTCTTTATCAACATTATTAAGACCTTGAGGAGGCTCAACCAGAATCAGCCCATACATGCCATTGGCAATATGTGTAGGTGCATTACCCGAGGCGCAGTGATAGATATATAATCCGGGGTGTTCAGCTTTGAAAGTAAAGGTCCTGGACTCACCCGGTTCAACTTCGGTGACTGCCGCCCCACCACCGGGACCGGTGACAGCATGTAAATCGATAGAATGACTATGACTGCTGGTTTTGTCATTATGCAGAGTTAACTCAACACTATCACCTTGTCTGACTCGTAATAACGGACCAGGCACGGTGTTGTTAAAGGTCCAGTAGTGATATTTGATATCTTTGGCAATGGTTGAAATAACTTCGGTCGCTTCCAGTGTGATTTTTATCGTTTTTGGCTGCGATCTGTGAATCGATGGGGGTATTTTAGAAGCTGGAAAATGAATATCAGAAACAAAACGATAATCAGACAATTTAACAGACATTTTGTGTGAATAATTATCACCGGGACCAAAGCTTTTTTGTGATGAGTGACCATGATCGTCTTCATCGGCAACGGATGAAGTTGATAAGAATAATAGAGAACAAAAAAGCAGTGGACTGAAAAGGTGAGCAAAACGAATAGAGCGAGGACAGATGGGTATTTTTTTTATCATAGTTATTCCCCTTTTGTCAGGTAATTGGCCTTTTTGTAAAGTCCTGCCAAGACAAAAGCATTATACCAGTGTATAAGTAGGGTTGTTAGGGGAATTTCGATTATATTTTTAAGGTTTTTTAAAAGTTTTTTTTGGATTAGAATCACTCTGTTGGTTGCTTGTGTCGTCGTGAAGTCTTCGATTCAGGCGCCACTGTTCAGAAATACTTCCACTACTCTGACAGCTGGCTTGTTTGTGTCAGATTAAGACTTCAGTTGCAAACAATGTGGTTAACATGAGTAGTTATCTTTGCTTTATTTATCATGAGGAGAATATAAATGGCTAAATATAAATGCAAAACCTGTGGGCATATTTATGATGAAGAACAAGGCGATCCTCGTTCAGGCATTGCACCTGGAACAAAATGGGAAGATCTGCCTGATGATTGGGAGTGCCCAAAGTGTGGCGCAGCTAAAGTGATGTTTACAAAAATGCGGGAATGATATAATTCACACCCTGACTGAACAAATATTTCAGTCAGGGTTTGTTTATGCGTTAAATTTCAGCCAGATTTCCTTTGTCTTCCAGCCATTTCTTTCTGTCCTGAGAGCGTTTTTTGGCGAGCAGCAAATCCATTTTTTCACCGGTGTCATCGCCATCATCAATAGTCAATTGAACCAGCCTGCGGGTATCAGGGTTCATTGTTGTTTCCCGTAATTGTGAAGGGTTCATCTCACCCAGGCCTTTAAAGCGCTGCACATTAACCTTACCTTTGAGTTTTTCGGCTTCAATTCGGGATAAAACTCCCTGTCTTTCAGAGTCATCCAACGCATAAAAAACCTTTTTACCGACATCAATTCTATACAGTGGCGGCATGGCTACAAATACATGGCCTGCTTTAACCAATGCTCTGAAATGTTGATAAAACAAGGCACAAATCAAGGTTGCAATATGATTGCCGTCAGAATCGGCATCAGCCAGAATACAGATTTTTCCATAGCGCAGTCCGTCGAGTTTGTCAGAATCCGGTTCAATTCCCAAGGCAACGGCAATATCATGCACTTCCTGAGAAGCCATCACCTGAGAGGAATCCACTTCCCAGGTGTTCAGAATCTTTCCCCGTAACGGCATAATGGCTTGAAAATCCCGATCCCGGGCCTGTTTTGCCGAGCCGCCAGCGGAATCTCCTTCAACCAGAAATAATTCGGTCCGGCTTATATCCTGGGCGCTGCAATCAGCCAGTTTACCGGGCAGGGCGGGGCCGGCCGAGATTTTTTTGCGAACAATCTTTTTGCTGGATTTAAGTCGTTTCTGGGCATTACTTAAAATAATTTCGGCAATTTTTTCACCATCCTGGGGATGCTGATTCAGCCATAAACTAAAGCTGTCTTTAGCAACGCCGGAAATAAAAGATACACACTCCCGGGAGCTGAGTCTTTCTTTGGTCTGGCCGGAAAATTGTGGGTCTTCCAGTTTCACTGACAAGATATACTGACAGTTTTCCCAGACATCTTCCGGTGCAATCTTTACCCCACGGGGTAATAAATTTCTAAAATCCAAAAACTCCCGAATCGCTTCGGTCAGCCCCGCCCGCAGGCCATTTACATGGGTGCCGCCCTGGGCAGTCGGGACCAAGTTCACATAACTTTCGGTAATGCTTTCGGGTAAGGAATCAGCCGTCCAGACAATGGCCCATTCCACAGCCTCGGTTTTGCTGGAAAATTTCTCCATAAAAGGGGGCTCAGGAAAAATTTCAGCATCTCCGATACGGCTCAACAGATATTCTTGTAAGCCATTTTCAAAATGCCATTCCCAGTCCTCATCCGTTATTTCCGAATGCAGTGAGATTTTAAGACCGGGACATAAAACCGCTTTGGCTCTTAACACATGCTGGAGTTTGCCCAGTGATATATTGTTGGAATCAAAATACTTTCCATCGGGCCAGAAATGGATTGTAGTGCCGGTGTTTTGTTTGCCGACAGTTCCTGTTTCTTGTAGTTCTGATACTTTTTCACCATCCGCAAAATGCATCTGGTAAATTTTGCCATTGCGTTTGACTTCAACATCCAGCTTTTTGGACAAGGCATTGACGACAGAAACCCCTACTCCGTGCAGACCACCGGAAAACTGATAGTTTTTACCGGAAAATTTACCGCCGGCATGTAATTGGGTCAGGATAACTTCGACTCCTGGGATGCCTTGCTCAGGATGAATATCTACCGGCATACCACGGCCGTTATCGGTAACTTTAACCGAACCGTCCCGGTATAAAAAAACCTCTATCGTGTCTGCAAAACCGGCCAGGGCTTCATCAACACTGTTATCTACCACTTCCTGAACCAAATGATTCGGGCGTGTGGTATCGGTATACATACCCGGTCTTTTCCGTACCGGATCCAGTCCGCTCAGGACCTCAATCGTGGCCGAATTGTATTCGTTGCTCATACTTCCTGAATTATCAAGTGAATTTAATATATAATAGCCGATTGCTTTTACCTTCCGGACAAAATTACCGGAAGAACAGGCTTGTAAGGGTACAGCAGACAATGCTGTCAGGGCGACACATCGTACCACTAATTTTTTTTATTCGATATGGCAAGAAAAAAATCCACCGCTTTATTTGAAGAATCCATGACCGAACTGGAACAAATTGTTCAGCAAATGGAACAAGGCGAAATCACTCTGGAAGAGTCGCTGAAATTATTTGAGCGCGGTATCAAATTAACAAGAACCTGCCAGAAAGCCCTGCAAGAAGCCGAGCAGAAAGTACAGATTTTACTAAAAAAAGACGGACAACAAACGCTGGAGCCTTATACCGATGAGTAATGCCTTAAAACAATATTTATCCGCTTGTCAAAGCCGGGTTGAAAAAGCCCTGGATGCACGCTTACCTGCCGAAAATATCCTGCCCCAAAAACTGCATCAGGCGATGCGCTATTGTGTGCTGGGTGGCGGTAAGCGCATGCGGCCCATGTTGACTTACGCAACGGGAAAAGCATTAGGAATTGACGAAAACACATTGGATGGGCCGGCTTGTGCCGTAGAATTTATTCATGTTTATTCTCTGATTCATGATGATTTGCCGGCCATGGACGATGATGATTTGCGTCGCGGTAAACCAACCTGTCATATTGCCTATGACGAAGCCACTGCTATTTTAACCGGTGACGCACTACAGGCCTTGGCTTTTGAAGTGCTTGCAAATGATCCGAGCATTGCCGCCACGCCACAAGCCCGCCTGAATATGATTACCACATTGACAAAAGCCAGTGGTTCACAGGGCATGGTAGGAGGGCAGGCTATCGATCTGGATTCAGTCGGTAAAAAAATCACCCTGCCTGAGCTGGAAATCATGCACATCCATAAAACCGGGGCCTTGATTCGGGCCAGCGTAAATATGGCCGCCTTATGTAAGGCGGATATCGATTCTGATTTAGCTAAAAAACTGGACCATTATGCTAAATGTATCGGCCTGTCCTTTCAGGTTAAGGATGACATTCTTGATGAAGAAAGTGATACCGCAACACTGGGAAAAACCCAGGGCAAAGACAAGGATAACGACAAACCTACTTATCCAGCATTATTAGGTCTTGAAGCAGCAAAAGAAAAAGCACGTGATTTACACGAACAGGCCATAGAAAGCTTAAGTGATTTTGGAGCGGAAGCCGATTTACTGCGTGATTTATCTTTATACATTATTGAACGCAACCATTAATCACGACCACACTTTACATTGTGCTGTTGATTTTATTATTATAAAAACCTGAGCTAAATACTTGGTATTTAGCTCAGGTTTTAATGCAAACAAATATTTAATTTTTATGACCGTTACCGGAAACTATCCTTTACTCGATTCCATTTCTTACCCCGCTGACCTGAAAAAGCTGGACAAACACAAGCTGCCGGAAGTCGCCAAAGA
>CAYLNS010000081.1:0-11104 GCA_964385115.1 uncultured Methylomarinum sp. | reverse complement strand
TGTGTTATCTTTTTTTTCCATGTCCTGATTATCCTGTAATAAGACTTTAAATACGGCAACTACTCAGCGCAACTTAAAAGACAAATATATTTTACTATCAGTTACTTATGGAAGAAGTGTATGTGACAGGGATGTCACATTCAAGCCTACACGGATGTATTGACGGCGTCTTCTGGAGTAAGTGACTGATTGTAAAGCTCTAAATACGCTGAGTAGTTATTAAATACGCAACACTCGTCGCGAAAACCGGCTAAATTATTAGCCCAAAAAAAAGGCAGATTCAAGAATCTGCCCTGAGTGTTTCTTTATTAAAGAGGATAATAGCTACTATGTCAATTTGTAATGACTGACATGGGTTCAATTATACGGAGTGATGAATAAATGTCCTTGACCTAAATCAAGTCCGGCTATTTTGAACTGCCAATATCCTGTAATTCTTTCAATAAAACCGTTATTTTTTCCAGTTCTATGCTTTCATCTGCCTTAACGCTGGTCAATAGTCTTTTATAACGCTCTATCGGTATGCTTAATTGATGGCACCAGTTTTCCAGCTTTTCACCCGCAGTCGTTCCGGACTGCTGTAATACTGAAAAAGTCAAACCACAGGACAGTGAATTAAACTCCTCCCGGCAGGTTCTTCGCGCCAGAGATTGCCATAGACTCTTTTGCGGTAACAACTGTATTTGTTCCCGGAGCCAGAGTAAATCAAGCGAGTCTATCAATTCAAAAAATACTTTAGCGCAACTTTCCAGAGAATGACCGGTTTGTTTATGCAGCCAGATAACGTCCAGACATAGATATTCAATGTCGGTTATCACCACTTCCAACGCTAATGAGGAAGGAACGCCCTGTTTAATTAACAGCTCAACTTCTGTATCGATTTCATGATTAATTGACTCCGGTAAAATACCCGGCAATAACAGTTTTAACTGTTCTATACCCTCTGAATAATCATCGATATCACTATCTTGAACCGTCGATTTATTCATGTTGCTTAAATACCAGTTCATTCCCCGCTCTATCAATCTGCGGATATAGCCATACAACTCTTCCGTTGTGCTGGCATTAATCTGGTTCTGCAATAACTCGATATTGGTCCATTGATTTTCCACAGAAAAAATATGGCAAATCTTTTTATAAACAGTCACCACCACGGACAGCGGAAAATTGTTTTGTTGCTGTATCCGCTGAGGAAAAATAATCCCCATTCTGTTGACATAGGAATTAATCAGACAATTAACCACAATGTCCTGGGCCAGATAATGCTGATTAATTGAATCAGCAAACTGCTGCTGCAATCTTTCAGGAAAATATTGCAACAGTTCATGCTTCAGCAGCTTCTCCTTGAGCTCTGTCAGGTCAGCCGATAACCGGCGCTTCAGCATTTGCTTGGTATAGGCCAACAGCACACTGATTTCCGGACGATAAAGCCCTGCCCCCTGATTACTGCGCCTGATTAATTGTTCATGTGTCGGGATGACTTCTATTTTCCTATCCAGATGCCCTTCTTTTTCCAGAATATCAATAACCTGTAAAACACCCTGAATATCGGTCCGGGCGGTTTTTTCTATACTGCTGATGGCTTTGTTCTGCAAAGCATTATTTTTCAACACCAACTGGCTGACTTCATCCGTCATCAAAACCAGTAATTCATTGCGTTGCTTTTCGGTTAAATCTCCACTGGCAACAATACTGTCCAATAGAATTTTGATATTGACTTCGTGATCCGAACAATCAACCCCAGCGGAATTATCGATGGAATCGGTATTAATCCTGCCTCCCACCTGGGCATATTCAATTCGTCCGGCTTGGGTAAACCCCAGATTCCCACCCTCGGCAACGACCTTGCAGCGAACCTCTTTGCCATTAACACGCACCGCATCATTTGCCCTGTCTCCTACATCCTGGCTGGTTTCCCATTCGGCTTTAACATAAGTTCCGATGCCACCATTCCACAGTAAATCAACCGGGGCGGTTAAAATACATTTAATCAGTTCATTGGGGGTTAAACGGTCTTTATTGATATTCAAACGCTCTTTTACGGCGGGACTCAACTGAATGGATTTTGCAGTTCTTAAATAAACCCCTCCCCCTTTGGAAATAAGCGTTGGATTATAATCCGCCCAGCTTGCAGCCGTTTTTTCAAACAGGCGTTTACGTTCCTGAAAGCTTTTTTCCGTATCCGGGTCTGGGTCCAGAAAAATATGCTGATGATCAAACACTGCAATCAGTTTGATTTTATTGGAGAGCAGCATTCCGTTGCCAAAAACATCACCGGACATGCCGCCAATTCCAACCACCGTAAAAGGCTTATTAAGATAATCGATTGCCAAGTGGGTAAAATGATGTTTGACCGACTCCCACGCTCCCCGGGCGGTAATACCCATTTTTTTATGGTCATATCCATTGGACCCGCCCGATGCAAAGGCATCGCCCAGCCAGAAACCATATTGTAACGACAAGGCATTGGCATAATCAGAAAACCGGGCAGTCCCTTTGTCAGCGGCGACAACCAGGTAGGTATCATCACCGTCATAGCAATTAACCTTTTCCGGTTTGATAACCTGGCCGTTCTGTAAGTTATCTGTTAAATCCAACAAGCCCCTGATAAAAATCTGATAACAGCTGATGACTTCCTTGTTTCTGGATTCCCGGTCATTTAATTGCCCCAGTTTTTTGACAACAAATCCCCCTTTTGCACCGGTCGGCACAATAACGGCATTTTTAGTCATTTGTGCTTTCATCAATCCCAGAATTTCGGTCCTGAAATCCTCCCGTCTGTCTGACCAGCGCAAACCACCCCGGGCAACCGGGCCGCCGCGCAAATGAATCGCCTCCACCCGGGGTGAATAGACAAACACCTCGACATAGGGAACCGGCCTGGGTATTCCCTGAATCAATGAGGAATCGAATTTAATGGAAAAGTAGGGAATCCCTTGTTCATCCTGTGCTTCCAGAAAATAATTGGTTCTGACTGCCGACTGTATCAGATTTAAATAACGCCTGAGAATACGATCCTCATCCAGCGACTGAACCTTGTCAATAGCCTGTGTAATCGTTTCCGCCAAAGCTTTATCACTGTTTTCCGACTGCTCAATTGATGGGTCAAAGCGTTGGTTGAAATACTGAATCAATAATCTGACCACATCGGGATTATTGGCCAGGGTCGTTTCCACATAAGACTGACTGAAAGCAATGCCGATTTGCCTTAAGTAAAGATAAAAACCCCGGAAAATATTAATCTGCTGCCAGGAAATAAAAGCCTTAATAATCAGCTGATTAAATCCGTCATTATCAAAACGTCCCATCCAGCAATGTTCAAAAGTTTCCTGAAACTGCGGCTTCAGATTGTCCAGATTAATCTGCCGGGTTTCCATATCCGTCTGTAAACCGAAATCATGAATCCAGAGACTGGTGTTACAATCTTTTTTTCTGATTTCATAAGGCCTTTCATCACAGACCTTCACCCCCATATTTTCCAGCATCGGTAAACTTTTGGACAGAGACACCTGTTGTTTACTGAAAATCTTGAATCTCAGGCTTTTATGGGTACTGGCCGTCAAGGGACTGTACAGCAGCGTTTCTGTTTCGGCCTCAGAAGCCAGTAAATGCTCAAGCCGGTCAATATCCAAAATAGCGGTTCGCGCTGAAACATCTTCCTGATAGGCAGCAGAAAAAGCATCTTTATACAGATTAAATAATTCATTGGCCCGGGCTTCGCCATGATAATTGACTAACTCCTGTTTTAAATCATCATTCCATTCGGCCAGGGCGCTAATTATTTTCTGCTCAATATCTTTTACATCAAAATCTATACACTGGCAGCCATCGGTCTGAATAATAAAATGAATTCTGGCCAGTATTGATTCAGATAACTGCACGCTGAAATCAACATGCCGGGCCTTAAAAATCTCCAGAAAAATCTTCTGGATTTTTTTACGCGACGAGGTGTGATATCTTTCCCGGGGAACAAACACCAGCAACGAGACAAAATGGCTATATACATCATGACGGATAAATACCTTTACATGCTGTCTTTCCTGTAACTGCATCACTCCCTGTGCACAATTAAACAACCCTTCCACATCGCTCTGGAATACTTCATCCCGAGGCAAAGTCTGCAAAATAAATAATAAAGTCCGCGCCTGATGAGAGCCTTTGCGAAAAGAAAATCGCTGGATAATCTGACTGATTTTGCGCCGCACCAGTGGAATATTTTTCAGTTCAGTCAAATAGGCGGATGAATTGTAAAGTCCCAGAAAACGTTTCTCGCCAATCAATTCGCCCTGGCGGCTGAATTGCTTGACACCGATATAGTCCATAAAAACCGGCCGGTGTACCGTTGAGCGGGAAGTCGCCTTGGTTATCATCAACACATCAGGGGTATTGATTTTTGCAAACGCTTCGGGTGACAAGATTTGTAAGTGATCAGCAGAAATTTTAGCGAGACTATCCCGCAAAATCCCCAAACCCGTTTCAGGGACAGGCTGAAATGCCTTTTTGTCCTGCTGAGTGACGAGCTTATATTCCCTGTATCCAAGAAATACAAAATGATCTTCGCCCAACCATTTTAAAAATTCTATTTCTTCATCATCGATGCCTGGCTGTCCTTTTAAACCTTCAATAACAAGGTTCATTTTATCCAGACAGGCTTTCCAGTCTTCTGTCGCCGCCCGGACATCCGTTAAAATAACTTTCAGGCGTTTTTTTAAAAAATTGAGTTTCGAATCATCGGTTTGCCGGTCAATTTCCAGATGCAACAAGCATTCCAAACAACAATCATTATCCTCGGCATCCAGAATTTCCAGTAACTCACCCCGCTGTTGATCGCGTTTGAAACAGAAAACCGGATGAATCACTAAATGATTGGTCAAACCCTGCTGATTAATCTCCATGCTGATGGATTGCAGCAAAAACGGCATATCCCGGGTGACAATTTCCACAATAGTATGTTGTGATTGCCAGCCATGATTTTCCAGGTCCGGATTATAGATATTGATTTTATCTTCGTTGTCTTTCCGGTAAAGGGCAAGGTTCCAGTGCGATAGCAAAGCCCCGTACAAGTCTTCAATCGCTATATTTTCAAGATCATGAAACGGAACAGCCTGATAATAGTCTCGGGCAAATTTCTTTAATAAAGCCGCCAAATCTGGAGACAGCTTCTTGTCAATATACTGACATAATTGATTGATAATTTTGCCACGTACATTATTTTTTTCTGTCATAAATTTCACCCTGTTATCTGACAGCCTGCAGCACAACAAATTTACGATTTGAGGCAATTAACTGACAATTTCCAAATATTTGTTTCAGTATGACATGGTAATCAAGATGCCGGTTACCAATAACCCGTATTTCCCCACCCGTCTTTAATACTTTTTTTGATTGAACAAACATGCGCCGGGCAATATGAACTCCGACAACCTGTTGTTGATGAAACGGTGGATTACAAATAATACAGTCGGCCGAATTATCATCGATACCCGCCAAACAATCTGTGGTAATAAATCCAGCCGCTCTGTGGCCGGAAAAGGCCCGTTCAAAATTATCACGGGCCGAAGCAATCGCCATAAACGATTCATCCAGAAAACGCACGTTTATATTTTTATGCTGCGCCGCCATCATTAAGCCGACCACACCATTGCCACATCCCAGGTCAATCACTTCCTGGCCGGGTGATTGAGGTAAATGCGCCAGTAAAAACCGGGTTCCTATATCCAGATGATCCCGGGAAAAAACATTGGCATGATTACTGATAATATAGTCGGTATTCTCGAGCCGGTATTGAGTTGGATACGGATTGGCGGGAATCTTTCGGTCAGATGAGACCTGTACATGAATAAGGCGGGCCTTTTTTTTCGCCAAAGAGGTTGTGGTATCCCCCAGTAAACGCTCAAACAATGTCCAAACAGTCCTGGGCATATTTTTAATCATTGAAGCGGCTACAACCCGGGTTTGAGGAGTCAATAACGGCGCCAGTTCAATCAGTTGATGTTCCAGCAAAGCCAGCGTCTTGGGTATTTTAATCAGCAACCAGTCAATGGGACGGGATGGCTTCTGCAGGCTGGTGAGCAGATTAAGCTGTGATGCGGGAATATGATTGTTCTGGAGATTATTTAAAATGCCTTGATGGGAAAGCCAGGAATCTGAAATAACATCGGGGTTTAATTCGTTCAGGGCAACACTTAAGGCACCAAATCCATCATTTAAAATAGTGACCGATGCCTGCTTGTTTAATGACAGCCCGGCCAGATAAGCCAGCAGATATTCATCGGCGGCATCCCATGCGCGTAAAGGGTCATTTTTTTGCAGGGGAAACCGCTGAAGGGTAAAGCGTCCCTGCCCAACCTGCATTAAGGTTTCCATTTTTTAACCTCATTCAGAAAGCTTGTAATTACTCAGTGCACATAAAAAATATTTTTATATCATTTGTTTATGAAAGAAGTGACTGTTAGTAAATATCTAAATACACTGAGTAGTCACAATAATTTTATGGCACGACAATAACAAGGCCGGATTAATCTGAAAGCTTGCGCATCTTCAGAATAATATCCTGCCACAGAGGATTATCGGGTAGTTGCTCGGTTAATAAATAAGCCAATAGCTGATTATCTTCCAGTTCGGTCAACTGTAAAAAGCCCTGCTGTTCAAGCTGGCCGGCCTTAAGGTAACAGTTTTCAAGATAACGCTGAAAAACAATATCCAGTTCCAGCGTTCCTCGTCTGCATTGCCAGCGTAGTTTGTTACTCAGCATCTCGGCTCTAAGTTCTCTCCAGCAGCATTTTTTTGATTTCAGCAATGGCCTTGGCTGGATTTAATCCTTTAGGACAGGTATCGGTACAGTTCATGATGGTATGGCAACGATACAGTTTAAACGGATCTTCCAGTTCATCCAGCCGTTCACCGGTTATTTCATCGCGACTGTCAGACAACCAGCGATAAGCCTGCAATAAAATAGCCGGTCCCAGATAGCGATCACTATTCCACCAATAGCTTGGACAACTGGTGGAACAGCAGGCGCATAAAACACATTCATACAAACCGTCCAGTTTTTCCCGCTCTTCCTTGCTTTGTAATCTTTCCCTGTCAGCCGGTGGCGGGGTCTGGGTTTCAATCCACGGTTTTATGGAAGCATATTGCGCATAAAAATGGGTCATATCGGCAATCAGGTCTTTAATCACCTTCATATGCGGTAATGGAAAAATCTTGATGGTTCCCGAATAGTCCTCAATAGCCTTGATACAGGCCAAGGTATTTTTACCATTGATATTCAGCGCACAAGAACCACAAACCCCTTCACGGCATGAGCGGCGCAGAGACAAGGTCGGGTCAATCTCATTTTTAATTTTTAAAATAGCATCCAGAACCATCGGACCGCAGCTGTCCAGGTCGATTTCATAGCGATCAATGCGCGGATTTTCGCCACTGTCCGGATCCCAACGATAAATTTCAAAAAAGCGGGGGTTGTTACTTTTTTCTTTCAGGCTGAATGTCTTGCCATTTACCAGTCTGGAATTTTTTGGAAGTGCAAATTCAACCATTTAATAAACCCTCTCTTTTGGTGGAATCACGTCAACTTCGTCCGTCAACGTATACATATGAACCGGCCGGTAATCAATATTGACCTGTCCATCATTCAGCCATGTTAAAGTGTGTTTCATCCAGTTTTCATCATCCCGCTTGGGAAAATCCTCCCGGGCATGTCCTCCTCGGCTTTCCTGACGGTTATAAGCGGCATTAATTGCAACCGTCGCCTGGCTAAGTAAATTATCCAGCTCCAGTGTTTCCACTAAATCGGTATTCCAGATTAACGAACGGTCACTGACTTGCACATCAGCAAAAGCCCCTGCCACCTGTTCCATTTCATCGATGCCCTGTTTAAGCAGGTCTCCGGTTCTGAAAACCGAAGCTTTGGTCTGCATGACTTTTTGCATCTCCAACCGGATATCAGCCGTTTTACGGGAACCTTCCGCATAGCGGATTTTATCGAAGCGTTCCAGGGCCTGGTCGCAAGCGTCATCCGCCAGTGGCTTGTGCGCTGTGCCTGGCTTAATCAGTTCGGCGCATCTTAATGCCGCAGAACGTCCGAACACGACAATATCAAGCAAAGAATTGGAACCCAGCCTGTTGGCACCATGCACTGACACACAAGCAGTTTCACCGATTGCCATCAGTCCCGGCACCACAGTATCGGGATTGCCATCTTTCAAGGTCACCACCTCGGCCCGATAATTGGTCGGTATACCGCCCATATTGTAGTGGGCTGTCGGAATCACCGGAATGGGCTCGCGGGTGACATCAATACCGGCAAAGATACGCGATGTTTCGGCTATGCCCGGCAGTCTTTCATGAATAATGGCAGGGTCTAAATGTTCAAGATGCAGGTAAATATGATCTTTATGGGCGCCCACACCCCGTCCTTCATTGATTTCAATAGTCATGGCCCGGCTGACCACATCTCGCGAGGCCAAATCCTTCGCCGTAGGCGCATAGCGCTCCATAAACCGCTCACCCTCGGAATTAGTCAGGTAACCGCCTTCTCCTCTGACCCCTTCAGTAATCAGACAACCTGCCCCGTAAATTCCGGTAGGGTGAAACTGGATAAACTCCATATCCTGCAAAGCCAGTCCAGCTCTTAACGCCATGGCGTTGCCGTCACCCGTTACCGTATGCGCGGAAGTACAGGAAAAATAACAGCGGCCATAACCCCCTGTCGCCAGAACGGTTTGGTGTCCACGAAAAAGATGCAGCGAGCCGTCTTCAAGACACCAGGCCAGTACTCCACGGCACTCGCCCTCTTCCATAATCAAATCAAGCGCGATATATTCAATAAAGAATTCCGCCTTGTATTTTAAAGCCTGCTGATACAGGGTATGTAATATGGCATGACCGGTCACATCAGCCGCAGCACAGGTTCTTTGCGCCATGCCCTTACCGTAATGCGTGGTCATGCCACCGAAAGGACGCTGGTAGATTTTACCGTCTTCAGTTCGGGAAAAAGGTACGCCGTAATGTTCCAGTTCTATCACTGCCGGAACCGCTTCACGACACATATATTCAATCGCATCCTGATCGCCCAGCCAGTCGGAACCTTTTACGGTATCGTACATATGAAAGCGCCAGTCATCTTCGCCCATATTCCCCAATGCCGCACTGATTCCCCCCTGAGCGGCAACGGTATGACTGCGGGTAGGAAATACCTTGGTGATACAGGCTGTTTTAAGACCTTTTTCAACCATGCCGAACGTGGCTCTCAGACCAGCTCCCCCGGCTCCAACGACGACTACATCATGTTTATGTTCAATAATTTTATAGTTTGACGACATCTTCTATCCTGCTGAAATAATTCTAAAAATGGCGAAAAATGCCGTAAGCGTAAAAAACAGGAAAATCAGATTAACGGTCCAGACCAATACGATTCGTAAAGCGGTTGTGGAAACATAATCTTCAAAAACAACCTGCAAACCCAGTGCGGCATGGTAAAGCACCAGCGTCATCCAAAACAGAATCATGACCGAATTGACTGGGGCATTCAGCCATCCCATCACTTCAGCAAAAGAAGCTGTTACACAAAGAGATAAAAATTTAATGATATAAAAGGTCAGTGGTACTAATGCGGCTGCCGTGACACGCTGCATCCACCAATGATGACTGCCTGACTTGGCAGAGCCTAAACCTTGGGCCCTGGCTAATGCGGATTTATAAGAGGACATAGGGCACCTTTTAGAAAAAAACGAAAAAGACTGTCGCCGTCAATACAACCGAGGCGAGCAATTCGAAAATGGCATATTTATCCATGGTTTCGCGATTAAAACTATAACCGGCATCCCATATCAAATGCCTGATACCATGGCATAAATGAAAAAACAGTGCGTAAATAAACCCCCAGAGAATGAGCTGCACCAACGGATAATGCAATACACTCTGTATTTGCAAAAATGCCGACTCACCGGAAGCAATACCCTGTAACATCCATATCACGAAAACCAGCCCCAAAGACAAAAACACCCCCGTCATCCGGTGGGTAATAGAAATAATTCCGGTCAAAGGCAGTTTATAAACCTGTAAATGCGGAGATAACGGACGATTATTATTCATGTTAAAAACCTTTGATTTGGGTAACTGTGCGGCGATGATTAAACAGGCTGTTTCAGTTTCCGTTTGATTTCAGGAATCGCTGATTGATTCGCGATAGCTACAGGGCGTTGATTTTGTAAACAAAACAGAAATTGCACTATGCTGTGCGAGCGCTGAACAATCCATGGAGATTTGTTCAGCGCTTTCTTAAAAATCATAACAGCGGCCTTTCTTTTCCCAGTCTCCATAGCGGGTCGGTTCCGGCCCATCGACCCCACCTATCTCCTTCACTTTAGAGGCATCCTTATTATTTTTATGATGCTCGGTATGACCTTGCTGATCAGGAATTTCGGGTGATTTTTTTTCTGACTTCCGCATAAGCTATAGAGCTTTGGTTCCGGCTTTGGCAACCCGGCCGTCCTCGGCTGATTTGACGCCACTGACACCAATCGCGCCAACCACCTGGCCATTATGAATCAAAGGTAAGCCCCCTTCTACAGGCAACATATGCTCAATATTCAAATAGCCCTGCTTACCGTCGCTGACCATTTTTTCCAGCGCCTTGGTCGGGCAGCGGAACAATAAAGCGGTTTTTGCCTTTTTTACAGCAACTTCAATACTGCCCAATTGTGCCTTATCTCTTTGCAGATACAATAAATGTCCTCCCTGATCCACAATACTAATGACCACATCCCAGTGATTCATTTGCGCTTCGACCTCTGCCGCATGGGCAATACGCTTGGCATCTGCCAGACTTAATCTGTAAATTGTTTCCAAATTTCACCTCATTGAATGCTGATTTTTTAAGTCCACCCAGCGCATTCAAAATATTAAATACCTCACTACGCCAAGTAGTTATATTTTTTTAACTACTCAGCGTACTTTAAAAAATAAATACCATTTAATATCAGTTACTTACGGAAGAAGTGTATGTGACAGGGATGTCACATTCAAGCCTACACGGATGTATTGACGGCGTCTTCTGGAGTAAGTGACTGATATTAAAAACCTCAATGCGCTGAGTAGT
>CAYLNS010000080.1:0-11172 GCA_964385115.1 uncultured Methylomarinum sp. | reverse complement strand
TTAATCATGCCATAATATAAAGCTTTTTTGCGCCTGAAGAGATTATGGTAAACAATTTTATAGTGCTGGCAGGAGGCTTGCTGGTTCTGGTTTATTCTGCCGACAAATTTGTGAGCGGGGCTGCATCGATTGCAAGAGGTATGGGAGTGTCGACATTGTTGATAGGCTTGACCATCGTCGGACTGGGCACCTCAGCGCCTGAAATACTGGTATCAATGATTGCCTCCATGTCCGGTAATGGAGGCCTGGCAGTCGGTAATGCACTGGGTTCCAATATTGCCAATGTGGGGCTGATTTTGGGGTGTACGGCTTTAATTGCCCCTTTAACAGTCCATTCTGGATTATTAAAAAGAGAACTGCCCGTTTTGGCATTAATCAGTTTGATGTGTTATTTACTGGCTCTGGATGGCATGAGTATCGGTGACAGCATCTGGATGATTATTGTTTTGGTATTGTTTGTTTTATGGTTGATTCAGCTGGCTAAACGAGGGCGTAAGGACGTATTGAGTCAGGAGCTGGAGGCGGAGATACCCGAAACCCTGAGTAGTGTGCGTGCCTGGGTTTATTTTGTTCTGGGTTTGGCAGGTCTGATTATCAGCTCCCGGATGCTGGTCTGGGCGGCGGTGAATATTGCTCATGCTTTTGGTGTCAGCGATTTGATTATCGGTTTGACGATTGTTGCTGTGGGAACCAGTCTACCGGAGCTGGCGGCATCAATAGGCAGTGTGATGAAAAAAGAATATGATCTGGCGGTCGGCAATGTGATTGGTTCTAATATCTATAATTTATTAGCTGTTTATTCTCTGCCGGGTTTTTTCTCCTTTCATCAGTTTGATGAGACCGTTTTGGTCAGGGATTTTCCTGTCATGCTGGCTTTTACTGCAGCGTTGTTTTTATCAGGTTTTAGTTTTAAAAAGGAAGGAAAAATCACTCGCTGGGAGGGACTTTTATTGCTGACAGGGTATTTTTCTTATCAGGCCGTTGTCTATTTCGGGGCGGTTGCTAAATGAATCAGGCGCAACAGTTAAAAGATTCTGCACTGGCTGTTATTGGCATTGAAAAACAGGCGGTTGAGTCATTAATTGAAAGAATCGACAATGATTTTATCAAAGCCTGTCAGTTGTTTCTTGGCTGTCAAGGGCGGGTGATTGTCACCGGGATGGGTAAATCCGGACACATTGCCGGCAAAATTGCCGCAACACTGGCCAGTACCGGCACACCTGCTTTTTTTGTTCACCCGGGGGAAGCAAGTCACGGTGATTTGGGGATGATTACCCGGCAGGATGTGGTTCTGGCCTTGTCTAATTCGGGTGAAACGGATGAGGTGTTGACTATTTTACCCATTATCAAACGCCTGGGGGTGCCACTGGTCGCTATGACCGGCAAACCGGATTCCTCACTCGCCCGTTTCTCGGATGCTCATTTAAATGTTTCTGTCAAACAGGAAGCCTGTCCTTTAGGGCTTGCTCCCACTGCAAGCACGACGGCAGCATTAGTCATGGGTGATGCGCTGGCGGTTGCTTTGCTGGAAATCAGAGGCTTTACCCGGGATGATTTTGCCCTGTCACATCCGGGCGGCAGTCTGGGGCGCAGATTACTGATGAAAGTCGGGGATATTATGCATCGAGGTGATGAAATTCCTGTTGTCAGTCAACAGGCTTTTATTTCAGAGGCATTACTGGAAATGACGGAAAAGAAACTGGGCATGACAGCTGTCGTCAATCAGCAAGGTCAGGTGACTGGCATTTTTACCGATGGTGATTTGCGTAGAATGCTGGAAAAAAATTATGATGTTCATCAAACCTGTATTGCCGACGTTATGACAGCCCCCTGTCTGACTATTGACAGCGAAATGCTGGCGGCACAAGCCATGCAAATTATGGAACAAAAAAAGATTAATGCCTTGTTGATTGTTGATAAAGAGAATAAACCCGTAGGCGCCCTGAATATGCATGATTTATTGAAAGCGGGTATTGTATAAATCATAAGCTTTGTTTTTTGTTGATTACTCAGCGTATTTAAAAGGTAACTAACTGATTTAAATACTTATATATGCTAAGTAGATACCTGTTTTTTTAAGGAGGTTGCTTGATTTCATCTGATATTTTGGAAAAAGCCGGCAGGCTGAAATTATTGATTCTTGATGTGGACGGGGTTTTAACCGATGGTCGTCTTTTTTTTGATGACAAGGGCCAGGAATACAAATGTTTTCATGCACGTGATGGTCATGGAATCAAGTTGCTTCGTCAGACCGGCGTTGAGGTGGCCGTTATTTCCGGCAGAAAATCCAATTCCGTGGCATTAAGAATGAAAAGCCTGGGTATTAATCTGGTCTATCAGGGACATGAAAACAAACTGGGCGCTTTTTTTGAGATTCTGGACACATTAGCCATAAAGCCTGAGCAAGCCGCTCATGTCGGTGATGATTTACTGGATTTGCCAATCATGAGCAAGGTAGGTTTATCCATTGCCGTTAATGATGCTAATTTTGCGGTTAAGGAATATGCTGACTGGTGTACGGAAACCAATGGTGGCTTAGGCGCTGTGCGGGAAGTCTGTGATTTTATTATGCAGGCCCAGGGAAGTTTTGATAATGTGCTGAAACAATATCTGTAATGTTTAATGACTATCGTTCTTACTGGGTTGTATTGCTGTTGGCCCTGGCTTCCTGGGGAATCGTACAATTGACTGAAGAAAAAGAAAAAACAGTTTTTCTTGCGCAAAAGAACAGCGTTGATTACTTTAGTTTCGATTACAGAAAAAAAGAGATGGATGAAAATGGCCGGATTAAAAGTCTGTTGGTGGCCAGGGAAATGAAACATTATAAGGATGATGGTACGATTCATCTGACACAACCGGTTATGACGCTTTATAATCAGGAAGGGATACCTCCCTGGATTATCGAATCTGAAAGCGCCGTTGTAGAGGCCGATGGCGACAACTTGTTGTTACAGGGGAAAACGGTAATCAGCCGGGCGGCGGCAAAAGGGAAAAAATCAATAAAGATTATCACATCAGAATTAAAGGTACATTTGCCTACTTCCTATGCAGAAACCAGAAAGTGGTCACAAATTATCAGCCCACCTGATAAAACCACCGGAACAGGAATGAAAGTGATTTTTAAAGCACCTGTTAAATTAACATTATTATCCAGAGTAAAGGGGCGTTATGAAGTTCATTAACTTTATGGTTATGGCGGCGGGGTTGTTTTCCGGGGCGCTTTGGGCGCTTGAGAGCGATTCCCGGCAGCCGATTTATATCGATTCCAATACCGCGACCTATAATGACCGGGCGCAGACCAGTGTCTATACAGGAAATGTGGTAACAGTTCAGGGCTCATTAAAGGTTAATTCAGATAAACTGGTCGTGTATCTTAAAAATGGTGAGATTGACAAGCTGGTTGCAACGGGTAAGCCCGCCAGATTTGAACAATTGCCGGAGAAAGGTCAGGAAAAAATCAAAGGCAAAGCGCTGATTGGCGAATATTATCCTTCAAAAAATCTGCTGATTTTAAAAAAGAATGCTGAAGTCTGGCAGGGCGGTAACAAGACGGTCAGTGAATTGATTCGTTATGACAGTAAAAATTCGCTGATTAAAGCCGGAGAACGGTCTTCGGATGCCAAACGGGTACACAGCGTGTTTAAACCAAAAGCACAGGAAAAATCAGGACAATGACCCGGTTAACGGCAGTAGAACTGGAAAAAACCTATAATCAGCGCAAAGTCGTCGATGATGTCAGTCTGGAAGTCAATACCGGCGAAGTGGTTGGCTTATTAGGCCCTAATGGTGCCGGTAAAACCACCAGTTTTTATATGATTGTCGGTTTGATAAAAGCCGATAAAGGGCAGATTTTTCTGGATGATCATAATATTACTCATTACCCCATGCATAGCAGGGCCCGTATGGGGGTTGGCTATCTGGCTCAGGAAGCTTCGGTCTTCAGGAAATTGAGTGTTGCGGACAATATCCGGGCTGTTATTCAGATAAGAGGTGATCTGACGGAAGGACAGGGCGAATTATTAATAGAGGAATTACTGGAAGAATTTGGTATTTCACATTTGCGAGACCAGGTTGCCATGGGATTGTCCGGGGGAGAACGCCGAAGAGTTGAGATTGCCAGAGCTCTGGCGACTGAACCTCAATTTATTTTACTTGATGAACCGTTTGCGGGTGTTGACCCTATTTCGGTCATTGACTTGCAAAAAATCATCGCTCATTTAAAAGAAAGAGGCATAGGAATACTGATAACTGAACATAAGGTCAGGGATACACTGGAAATATGTGACCGAGCTTATATACTTAATGAAGGTAAAGTCATGGCGACAGGCTCAACTTCAGAAATTGTCGCGAATGAACAGGTCAGGAAAGTTTATCTCGGTGATAATTTCAGTTTATAGGTTTTCATGAAACAATCGTTACAGTTACGTATTGGTCAAAGTTTAACGATGACCCCCCAATTGCAGCAGGCTATAAAGCTGTTGCAGTTGTCCACGCTTGATTTGCAACAGGAAATTCAGCAGGCACTGGAATCCAATATGATGCTGGAGGTTGATGAAGACAAAGTCGATGAGGTGCAACCAGAGCCTAAAGAAGATACAACTGATCAAATAAGCAGTGAGGGTTCACAGACCGATATTCCTGATGAACTGCCTGTTGACAGCAGTTGGGAGGATGTATTTGATTCCACCTTGCCGCCGTCAAATTCTGGCAATGATACAGAACAGGCTGATTTTGAAAGTTTCAGTTCAAAAACGGAAACACTGCATGATCATCTGCTTTGGCAATTGGAAATGGAGGTTATATCGGACAGGGACCAGGCTATCGCTGTTGCTATCATTGATTCTATTGATGACGATGGCTATTTGATGAGTTCTGTTGATGACATTTTTCAGTCGCTCACTGAACAGCTTGATGAGCTTGAACTTGATGAAGTCATGGCGGTGTTACATCGCATACAAAATTTTGACCCGATAGGGGTGGCGTGTGCCGATTTGGGAGAGTGTCTCAGGTTGCAGCTGTTGAGTTTGCCTGAATCAACGCCTTTTAGAAAGGAAGCTCAGGAAGTTACTTATTATCTGGATGAGCTGGTAAATCATAATCGCAGCCGGCTGGAAAGGCGTTTAGGCATGACTGAAGCACAGTTAAACGGAGCTATTTCTCTGATCAGGGAACTGGATCCCAAGCCTGGGGCGATATTAAAAAATTATGATTCCGACTATATCGTGCCGGATGTATTTGTCAGCAAGCGGCACGGCGAATGGGTGGTTGAGCTGAATCCTGATATTGCACCGAAGTTAAGAGTCAATCCTGTTTACTCCAATATGATTAAACGGGCGGATAATAGTCAGGATAACACCTTTATGAAGGATCATTTGCAGGAAGCGCGCTGGTTTATTAAAAGCCTGCATAGCCGTAATGATACTCTGTTACGGGTGGCTAAAAGTATTGTTGAAAGACAAACTGAGTTTTTTGAGCATGGCCCGATTGCCATGAAGCCAATGGTGTTGCGGGATATTGCGGAGGAACTGGAATTACATGAATCAACAGTTTCCCGAGTCACTACGCAAAAATATATGCATACGCCTAATGGTATAATTGAATTTAAGTATTTTTTTTCCAGTCATGTGTCTACGGAGGCAGGTGGAGAATGTTCGGCAACGGCTATCAAGACTTTAATCAAGGAATTTATCGCCAGTGAAAAGCCGGTAAAACCTCTCAGTGACAGCAAGTTAACCGATTTGCTTAAAGAGCAGGGGATTAAAGTTGCACGCAGAACCGTTGCGAAATACAGGGAATCCATGTCGATTCCATCATCCAGTCAAAGAAAAAGAGTTCTTTGACTTTTTTATAACTACGCAGCAAAAACAGTAACTGTTCAGCAAGTTGCCGTTTTGTACCAGACCCAGGCGGGTGTGCGATTTTATGTGAAAAATCGCGTGCAGCCAATACTTAAAACGGTGCAACAGGGCGATGCTGGCTGAAGCGTTACACTTTTATTAAAATAACAGGAGTTATCGATGCAAATTAGTGTTACAGGTCATCATGTAGATATAACTGACGCTTTAAGAAATCATGTTGAAGAAAAAATCAGCAAACTGAAACGTCATTTCGATAATGTGGTAGACATCCACGTTATTCTTACTGTCGAAAGACACGAGCAAAAAGCTGAAGCAACTGTCCATGTCAGTGGTGCAACGCTGTTTGCAGAAGATACTCAGGATGATATGTATACAGCTATTGACAATATGGTTGATAAACTGGATAGACAGATTATCAAGCATAAAGAAAAGCTGAAAAATCATCGGTAAATTTTACCGGGAGTTTGTCGGGATACATAGCTTGTTATCCCGACAAGCTGTCTAATAAGGATTGGAATGGCTGGTTTGACATGAAATTATTGATTGTAAGCGGTCTTTCCGGGTCAGGGAAAAGTATCGCACTGGATACGCTTGAAGACTGCGGTTACTACTGTATTGATAATCTTCCCTTTACCTTGTTGGAAGACTTTATCCAGCATGTTGTTCTGGAAGATAAAAAAACTTACGAAAAAACCGCGATAGGCATCGATGCCAGGAATAAAACAGAGGCATTGGCCAATTTTTCAGATAGTCTGGAATTTATACGCTCTCATGGAATTGAATGTGAAGTTCTGTATATTCAGGCGGAAGAAAATGTTTTATTAAAACGCTACAGTGAAACTCGGCGCAAACATCCGTTAACCACTGAAAAAATATCATTAACCGAAGCATTGCGTATTGAGAAAGATATGCTGCGGCCGGTCGCTAAATGTGCAGATATTGTTATTGATTCCAGTCATACTCATTATCATCAGTTACGGGAAATATTAGTCAGTCAGTTAGGTGCTGGCGGCAAGAAACAAATGACGATTCAATTTTTGTCATTTGGATATAAATATGGTGTGCCACTGGATGCGGACTTTATGTTTGATGTTCGTTGTTTGCCTAATCCCTTCTGGGTGCCCGAACTAAGACCCTTGACCGGCAAAGATCAGGGGATTATTGATTTTTTGCAAAAGGAAGATATTGTCACCCAGTATTTTCTTGATATTAGAAATTTTATTGAGCGCTGGGTACCTCGTTTTGAATCAGATAATCGAAGTTATTTAACTGTTGCGGTGGGATGCACAGGCGGAAGGCATCGCTCTGTTTATATGGTTGAAGCATTAGCACGTCATTTTAAGCAAAGTTCGCAAAATGTCATTGCCAGACACCGCGATTTGCAATGATAATATACTATTTGCCCGCACAGTGAAAATTTTGTTTTAATAAGCATTAACTCACCTTCTGCCGGACACCCATACAGACAAGAATTACAACTTTTAGCCTGGACCTTTATGCCATCAACAGAAAACAACGATAAAACCAAATCTCTACTGGATCGCGCAACGGAAATATTAAAGAGAGGTTCGCAGTATGAAATAAGAAATTTTGTACATTCGCTGTATCCCGCGGAAACCGCACATATTCTTGAATCGCTAGAACCAGAGCAACGTGCCCAGATATGGGCTGTAATTCCGCCTAATGTAATGGGTGAAATCCTGGTCAGAGTCAATACAGAAGTAGGTCAGGGACTGTTAAAAATTACCGATCGGAAAGACCTGATAGAGGCCACGCAAAGCCTTGAGTCTGACGATATGGTCGACTTGTTGCAGGTATTGCCAGAGCCGTTGTTATCTCAGGTGATGGAGGCTATTGGCGTTCAGGAACGCAATCGTCTTGAATCAGCTTTGGCATTTGATGAGCATTCTGCTGGCGGATTGATGTCATTGGATGTTCTGACGATACGTCCTGATGTGACGCTTGATGTGGTTCTCAGATATTTGCGTCAACGCGGGGAAATGCCGGCAGCAACTGATAGCCTGGTGGTGGTTGATCGAAATGATAAGTTTCAAGGGGTATTATATATTGATCAACTGTTAACCCATGATGGGGATAAGAAAGTTGCCGAGGTCATGGATAAAAATGCGATTGCCATTCCCTATTCCATGCCCGCTCATGATGTTGCTGTGATGTTTGAGCAAAGGGATATGTTGTCGGCACCTGTTATTGCGGACGACAGACGGGTTTTAGGGCGGATAACCATTGATGATGTCGTCGATATTATCAGGGAGGAGGCTGACCATAATATCATGACTATGGCCGGTCTTGATGAAGAACAGGATATGTTCGCACCCGTCAGCGTCAGTGCCAAACGCCGGGCTCATTGGTTGGGAATCAATCTGTTCACCGCCTTTCTTGCTTCCTGGGTTATTGGTTTATTTGAGGCGACCCTGGAGCAAATTGCGGCTCTGGCTGTATTAATGCCGATTGTGGCCAGTATGGGTGGAATTGCCGGAACCCAGACATTAACACTGGTGGTGCGTGGTTTGGCGTTACGGCAAATCAGTGCTGCCAATGCCCCTCGCCTGTTTTTGAAGGAGCTGGCAGTTGGCGCCATTAATGGCGTGTTATGGGCGGTTGTAGTGGCAACTATTGGTGGTCTTTGGTTCCAGAGTGTCAGTCTGGGCTTGTTGCTGGGGGCTGCGATGATTATCAATTTGATATGTGCAGCGCTTGCCGGGGCAAGTATTCCGGTAATTCTGGATAAGATTGGAATTGATCCGGCTTTAGCGGGTGGCGTATTGCTGACTACAGTAACCGATGTAATCGGCTTTATGTCCTTCTTGGGTTTGGCAACAATCTTTTTAATGTAAAAAATGCATATTCACCCGATATTTAATGGGTGTCAGGCAGATTTTTAAGAGCACGTTAATACACCCAAATTAAGATTGTGCAACAAATTGTTGCACAATCCTGAGCTATCAAAGTCTTTAAATCCGCATTTTCAGGGGCAAGATGTGCTTATTTTAACGATAAGGTTTCTGTCCTGCCGTTAATTTCAAAATTCAGTTTGTCTTCTTTTGCCAGCCAGCCGATGCCTCTTTGAACATCATTGCGATTCAGTCCGGTTTCCTTAACAATTTTAGAAACGCTGGCCTCGCCGTTTTTATCCAGATACTTCCAAATCTTGCCGGCAGCATCACCAATTATTGCATTTGACATATCGTTTCCTCGTTAGAAGTAGTTTAAGTTAATGATTCAGGTTTTTCATCAGGTAAAACAATATTCAGTTCCAGTGTTTCCTGGTCTTCATCCTGTTCAAAATTAATCGAAATGGCGTCCTGGTCAACCGCCACATATTTTTGCACGACTGCCAGAATTTCCTTTTGTAATTCCGGTAGATAAGACGGCTGGTTACGAACCGTTCTTTCATGGGCGATTAGAATCTGTAAGCGCTCTTTTGCGACGGAAGCGGTTTTCGGCTTGGTTGATCTGAAATAATCTAGCAGGCTCATTATTTGCTCCTGAATAGCTTGCCGAACAAGCCTTTTTTCTCTTCATCAATAAAACGGTGAGGACGGTCTTCGCCAAGATATCGTGCAACAATATCCTCATAAGCCTGGCCTGCATCACTGCTCTCATCCAGAATAACAGGAATGCCTGAGTTCGAGGCATTCAAAACAGATTGAGATTCAGGAATAACGCCCAATAAATTAAGTGAAAGTATATCCTGAACGTCTTCCACACTGAGCATTTCACCGAGTTTTACACGGGCAGGGGAGTAGCGGGTCAATAACAAATATTCTTTAATAGGCTCTTCACCTTTTTCTGCCCGACGGGATTTGCTGGACAAAATGCCTAACATTCTATCTGAATCTCTCACTGAAGAAACTTCAGGGTTGGTGACAACAAAGGCATCATCTGCAAAATACATGGCCAGATTAGCACCGCGCTCAATACCGGCCGGTGAGTCGCAGACAATGTATTTGAATTCTTTTGACAGATCATCCAGGACTTTGCCAACACCTTCTTGAGTCAGTGCATCTTTATCCCGGGTTTGCGAGGCAGGTAGAATAAAGAGCTGGTTACAGCGTTTGTCTTTGATTAAAGCCTGGTTCAAGGTGGCTTCACCATGAATGACATTGACAAAATCATAGACTACGCGGCGCTCACAGCCCATAACCAAATCCAGATTTCGTAAACCGACATCAAAATCAATAACAGCGGTTTTATGCCCTTTTTTTGCCAGGCCCATGGCAATGGCGGCACTGGTCGTCGTTTTTCCAACGCCACCTTTTCCTGATGTTACGACGATAATTCTGGCCAATGTAATTCCTCCAAAGGGTTATATAGATTTAATAATAAGTGCCTGATCCTGTAAAAAAATCTGCACAGGATGATTGTGGTTGGAATCCTCTATTTCATCACTGACTTTATAGTTGCCGGCAATGGAAATAAGTTCAGCCTGTAAATCCGAACAAAAAATACGGCTTTCAGTATTACCCTGTACGCCGGCAAGCGCACGGCCTCTGAGGGTGCCATAAACATGAATATTCCCTTCCGCCATAATTTCAGCACCGGCGCTCACTGCTGCGGTGATGATTAAATCACCTCTGGCATAAATGCGTTGTCCGGAACGAATGGGATGAGATATAAATTTGTTTTCAATCGCTTGCTTTTCCTCCTCAGGAGGGGTTGGCTGTTTGATTTGTTCAGGTTTCTTTGGGCTGGCATCAGAAGAAATATTGACATGTTTTGAGTGAACCGGAATGTGCATCTCAATGGCGCATTTGTTTTGTTCTTCATTACCAGCACGGATGCCCATGGGTAGAAAATGGTTTTTTCGTAATAAATTGATTAATTCATTAATATCAACAGTAAGCTCACGTTCATTAATAGCTTGCAAGTCTACCAGTAATGGCGAATGCTTAAAAAATTCCGGTGCTTGAGCAATTTTTTCTTTAAGCTGGTGTTCAAGTTGACCCAGATTATCTGTCAGTAGCATTAACACCGGCACATTGAGTGATGTGCTTTTAAATTCCAGGGCTGTTTTTTGTAGCGTACTTGTGTCAGTTGACATCGGGAGTTTTAAGTTGATAAATCATGTGCTTGGAATAATAACATTATCACAAAAAAAATGCATGACTTGATAGATTTAAAGCCTATATTTTATATGGAAAAGGACTGAACAGTCCCGGATACATTGCAATAATGCTTGTTTTTGAGGAAGTGGTATAATGGCGCGAAAAGCAAAATTGCTTTTAATGATTTTTGGTAACTGCTCAGCGTATTTAGAGCTTTACTATCAGTCACTTACTCCAGAAGACGCCGT